>CAMCXX010000001.1 GCA_945883755.1 Bifidobacterium breve
CTGCCAATCATTATTTTCCGATCTCACATATCGAATTCGATCATGCAATCTTGAGTATCTGCCCTGCCAAAACTCAATTGATGTGGGCAACACAACATATCCGCCCCAATGATCTGGCCTAGGAATGGTTGTGCCAACTGGCCACTTTGCTTCAAATTCGGCAAATTTACTTTCTAATACTGATCGATCACTTAGCTCAGTTGATTGCATAGAAGCCCAGGCACCGATCTGGCTGCCACGAGGCCGACTAGCAAAGTACTTGTCAGATTCAGCAGATGAAATTTTTGAAGCAACACCCAAGATAATTACCTGTCGCTCAAGGGGAAACCATGGAAAGAGAAGAGAGACATTTTGATTTTCCGATATTTGTTTTGCTTTTCTAGATTGATAATTTGAGAAAAAGGTAAAGCCCTCATCAGTTAAATCTTTTAACAAGACAGTTCGACTGCTTGGTTGATTATCAAGAACAGTAGACAAGATCATCGCATTAGCCTCGACCACTATTTCATTACCTGTCGCATCGGCTAGCCAGGTATTGAAAAGTTCAAGTGGGTTTGCTGGAAGTTGTGAGTCAACCAATCCCACCTCGCCGTACTGGCGACGCATCGCAGCAATATCCTCGCGGTTAGCCATACGGGTATCCAACCTCACTTATCCTCGGTTTGGTTCATCCTCACCAAGAGAGCAGAATACGGGCATTGGAATTTTTATGCAGATGAACAGGAGCAGATAATGGCCGATGATTTCAAACCGGGGCTTGAGGGTGTAATCGCCTTTGAATCAAAGATTGCTGAACCAGATAAAGAGGGAAGTGCACTTCGTTACCGCGGTGTCGATATTGAGGATCTAGTTGGCCGAGTTACCTTTGGAAATGTTTGGGGCTTATTAGTAGATGATGAGTTCAATCCAGGATTACCAGCAGCTGAACCATTTTTACTACCAGTTCACACCGGTGATGTTCGCGTAGATGTGCAATCTGCAATTGCAATGCTTACACCAGCTTGGGGCTTAAAACCACTGCTTGATATTTCAGATGAAGAGGCAAGAAGTAATTTAGCTCGAGTATCAGTGATGGTGCTTTCCTACGTTGCGCAATCAGCGCGTGGCACAGTTGTACCGGCGGTTCCACAATCAGAGATTGATAAAGCCCACACCGTAGTTGAGCGAATGATGATTCGCTGGCGCGGTGAGCCTGATCCAGTACATGTACGAGCAATTGATGCTTACTTTGTTTCAGCAGCAGAACATGGCATGAATGCATCAACCTTTACAGGTCGAGTCATTGCATCAACTGGTGCTGATGTTGCAGCATCTATCTCAGGTGCTATCGGTGCAATGTCTGGTCCACTACATGGTGGCGCACCAGCACGTGTACTTAACATGATTGAAGCGGTAGAGAAATCAGGGGATGCAGTCTCCTACGTGAAATCAATTCTGGATAAAGGCGATCGCTTGATGGGCTTTGGTCATCGGGTTTACCGGGCAGAGGATCCACGCGCTCGCACATTACGTCGAACTGCAAAGGAGCTAAATGCACCTCGCTATGAGGTGGCACTTGCACTTGAAAAGGCAGCACTTGCCGAACTTAAAGAGCGTCAACCAGATCGAGTACTAGAAACTAATGTTGAGTTCTGGGCTGCGATTATTTTGGATTTTGCACAAATTCCAGCAAATCTATTTACATCGATGTTCACCGCTGCCCGTACGGCTGGATGGTCTGCCCATATTTTGGAACAGAAACAAACTGGTCGAATCATCCGTCCATCAGCACGTTACGTTGGACCTGGTCCACGTAAACCAAAGGATGTTAAGGGCTGGGATGAAACTGTTGAGTCCCTTCACAATTAATTTTAGATATTTACTTAAGTAAGGCTTATCTAAATGGCTAGCAGATCGATACTTTGGTTTCGAAGAGATCTGCGAATCGGTGACAATCCAGCATTAAATGCAGCGCTGGCAGCAGCAGATGAGATCGTTCCGGTATTTATCTTAGAGCCAAAGTTAATGAAGGAGATGGGTACAAAGCGGGCTGCATACTTAAGTGATTCGCTGCGAGCATTGGATCAGAGCTTAGGTGGAAATTTAAATGTAATTGCCGGTGATCCAATAAAGGTGTTAACTGAGTTAAAGAAACAGTATCAAGCAAACTCAATCCACATTAGCGCTGAGTATGAACCAACTGGTGCAGCCCGTGATGCTGCAGTTGAAGCGGCAGGAATTGAGCTAACTAGAACTGGTTCACCATATGCGGTTGCACCAAGCCGTGTGCGCAAACCCAGCGATGGCACCGCTTACAAGGTGTACACACCTTTTTATCGAGCTTGGTTGGTGCATGGTTGGCGGGCTCCTGCTACTACACCTAAAAAAATTCCAACGGTAAAGGTTGATCCTGCAAATAAAGCGATTCCAGATGCACCATGGCCAGCTGGTGTAATTAAATCTCAAGCTGGTGAAGCAGCTGCGATTGCACGATTTAAGGTATTTAAAAAGAATTCGCTATCTAATTACGATGAAAGTAGAAATCTGGCAGCGATTGATGGCACCAGCAAGATGAGTGCGCACTTAAGTTTTGGTGAGATCCACCCACGAAGCTTGTTAGCAGATTTAGGTGATAGTGCTGCACATGATGTTTATCGAAAAGAGATTGCTTGGCGCGAGTTCTACGCCGATGTCTTATTTCATAATCAACATACCGAAACTGATTATTACGCCCCCCAGTTTGCAAAGATGCGTTATGACAAACCAGGCGCACAATTTAAAGCATGGTGTGAAGGCAAAACCGGTTTTCCCTTTGTAGATGCGGCTATGCGTCAATTATTAAGTGAGGGCTGGATGCACAATCGAACCAGAATGGTAGTGGCATCATTTTTAGTTAAGGATTTACATTTAGAGTGGCAGCTGGGTGAGCGCTTCTTTAAAGAGCATTTAATTGATTACGATGTAGCTTCAAATGCACATGGTTGGCAATGGACCGCTGGCAGCGGCACAGATGCATCTCCGTACTATCGAGTCTTCAATCCCATTGAACAAGGAAAGCGCTTTGATCCAGATGGTGATTATGTGCGCCGTTATATTCCAGAGCTCTCACATATCGCAGGAGTTAAGGTGCAGGAGCCTTGGGATCAGAGCGATGGCTATAAAAATCAATATCCAAAACGAATTGTTGATCACGCATTAGAAAGAGTTGAATCACTCGCCCGCCTTGAAGAGATCAAGGCGAGCAAGCCAGGGCCATAAGCAAAGTAATCTTTAAGCTAGAAAATTACTGAACTGCCAAGGATCTGATTCATCGTAAACACGACCATTCCAACCTTTAAATAAATCATTTCGGTGCATCAGCGGATCCCAATCTGCAGCTGCTGAGTGGTAACCACCCCAATACTTTTCTGCGTAATTTAAAACCTCACGCCAAGGCATGTCATCTGGAACCATGTAACCACGATTTGGATTTGCCATGGCCCAAGCAACAGCTGCGTAAACTGCACTTGAAACCTGCACGGTAGTGGCAGATTGTTTTGGAATTAATTTTCGAGAGTCATGAATATTTAATAATGAACCGGTCCACCAAGATTTATATGGGTGCCCCATCAGTAATACACCCAGGTGATCGGCACCATCAATAATCTCTTCATTCATAATTCGCTGATTGCTGGTGATCTGCCATTGATTCATCTCGAGCTCGCGCATCGATGCAATCGCTGCATCGGTTGGACAGTATGCGTAATGAACAGTTGGCCGATAGATTGCTTTGTCTCCATCCCAAACAGTTAAGTGATCACTTATTGTGAAAGCTTCGCCATGGCGAACTAACATGCCAGTTGTCTCCATATTTGGTACCCAAGATCTAACCCAGGTCGTAGCACCTGGTTGTGCAATACAGATCTGATTTTTTGGTCCAGTTTGGTGTTCATAAGCCTTTGCTGGCAAGGTTTTTTCATGAGTGCCCCAACCAAGTTCAGCTGGTGCAATACCCTCTTCATAGAAACCTTCTACCGACCAGGTATTTACAAACTCATTAAACAACTTTGGTTTATCTGAAATTTGCGTATCTCGTTCTGCAATATGAATTACTTTGATACCAAGTTTTTGCGCAAGTACTGGGAAATTCTCACCTGCCAAAGCCTCTGCAACTCCAGCTGCAGCTTTACCTTCAGAGATAGCAAGAGTTGCGATATCAACCATCGCTTTTTTAGTTAGATGAGATACCAAGCCAGGATTAGCACCATGCTCAACAATTGCAGTTGGTCCTTGGCCTTTCCAAGTATCGGTTAACTTTCGTAATTTCATATGGCGCCAATAAAGTGTGCGCTCGGTTGGATGGCGATTAGCACCTGCTGAGTATGGATCCCACTCTTCAAGTGAGGTGTTCAAATAGATAACTCCATGATCATGTGCCCAACCAAGAATCTCATTAACATCAATATTCCAGGCTAGATCTAATAAGAAATCTCCAGCAGATAAGTACTTGGATAAAAATTGATCCATATTCTCTTTGGTCAATTGATCCTGAATATAAGTTGCGCCAGCGGCTATCGCCTCTGAAACGCGATGGCGGTTATCACGCATATCCGCAATCGTGATCTGTTTAGCATCTACTAGATGCTCTATTAAAAGTGGTAGTACACATTGTGATACTGAACCTGCACCTAAAATCAGAACTCGATTCTGGAAACGTGCTGCCAATTAGGACCTCCATTTTCATCGTTGCTCTCTGCAACTGTAAAAAGTTTAGCCTACTTTTTTAAGGAGTGATTATTTCCAGATCTTCATTCCATCCTGACTTCGCTTGGCTTCATACATCATCTCATCAGCGCGCTGCAGTAATTCAGAGGCATTTGATTGATCAGTAAAGCCGGCAATGCCAATACTCACACCAATTCTCACCTCTTTATTTGATATCAAAAAGGGATAGCTCAAAGTTGATTGAATTGCATGGCTAAGTTCTACCGCCGCTTGCTCCGAGATATTTGCAATGATGCCAAACTCATCTCCACCCAATCTAGCGATGAGGGCGTTGGGCGGCAGCACTCTGGAGAATCTAGTTGCTACCTGCCGCAGTAATTGATCACCAGCATCATGTCCTAGTGAGTCATTGACCGATTTAAAACCATCTAAATCAAGGAGAAATATAAAACCTGTCTTTGTATTATTGAAGTGAGTAAGGAAATTACGTCGATTTGATAAACCAGTTAACTCATCAGTGCGGGCTAGTGCTCTCTCAGTGCCGGCAGAGTTTGCCTCCTGCAATGCAAAGCTCATTCTGATAAAGGCCAGCGCAATTGTGATAAAGCCAGGAATTAAAATAAATGTAGGAAAGTATCCTGGATTAAAAGCAGCGACTCCAAGCAGTGAGCCACTTGCAATTAATGCAAGCGTTGCAGAGTATGAAGAGATCTTCTCCGAGAATTTTGCCTCCCCACCAGAGTATGACAAAGATAAAGAGATCAGCAATAAGCCTAAGATCCAACCATCATCAGTAATTGATCCAAATCGATATCTAGAATTGATTGATAACCAGATGAAAAGTAAATCGGAGAGTGAGAAGGCTAATAATCCCGCGCATAGTAAAAAAGATCGCTTACTTATTGGATTTAAAAGAAGGTAGACCAAGGAGATCGCCAAAATTACGATATCGCCAACGGGGTAGAGAATTGATAAAAAAACAGTAAAGGCTGACCCAGTAAAGGTAAGCATCGCAGGTTTTAACAAAAAGGCGGTTAATACGCTGGTGAAACCAACAGCCACAATAACGGTATCTAGTAACTCTAGCGCGCCAATCTTCACTCGCTGCGTGAAAGCTCTGATCACACCAAAGAGAATTAATGGATAAAAGAGGGCGTAACAAAGCTCTGAAATTACAGATGGAAATTGAGTTTTAAAAAATGAGTTTGAAGTAGAAAGTATTGAACCAAAGCTCCAGATTAACTGTGCATAGCCAATTGCAAATGCTGCCTTACGATCGGTAAGGATTGGCGCTCGTAAAGCAATTACCGCAGCTAGTAAACCAACTAAATTAAATAGTATTAAGTCGATCAAAATACTTGGCTGGTCAAAGGAGAGCCGAAGTGCAAAATGTAAAACCAGTAGAAAAATTGCTACTGGTTTAAGAATGAGATAGCCACGCACATTCAAATGTTAAGAGATATTTTTTGTAAAGAGTAGGGTTTTTGGAAAAGAATTAATGCCAGCACCTATTTTTACTCTCTTTAGATGTGGTCTGGCAGCAATTTCCATCTGCCGGGGGTGAGAGAGCCCTATAGATTAAAAAAGCTGTCGTAACCGCATTGGATGCGATTGCGACAGCTTTTTACTTGATGAATTGATTAGTTCTTATATTTTGGATTACAAAATTCGACCAAGATGCCTCTTGTCATTTGAAGAGAATTCAAAAGTAACTTAGTTGTTCCAATTGCTTCATCTCCAGCGTCTACAACACTTTGGATCGCACCTTTGGATACTTCTAGCGCAGAGAGTTTTGTAGTGAGTGAACTTCTCAGTTCGGTTAATTTTAACTTTGTAGCAGCGGCAGAAGTTCTATTAATCAATAGTCCAATAGATGAAATTTGTTTATTGGCTGATTCAATTACTTTTGCTGGCACTGGCATTTGACCAATTTTTTTATTAGCCAAGGTCGGGTTATTTGGAACCCAGAATTTTGTTGTTCCGATATTTGCAGCAGTTGGAGCCTTGTTGCTACCGGCCTTACGCGCAATGAAATAATTTGAATTGTAGTAAACAACGTCATTTCTTACGTATGGCACAAGAGGATTCCAAGTTATAAGCGACTTGAGATCTCCACCAACGGGTTCAATTGCCATAAACCTACTAGTTTCTGCCTGTCTGATAAGAGTTGGGGTGGATTTCATCGCTGGGCCCCAATCACTATACATATCCATGCAGTCAAAAGATGTCCATGTCAATCTAGATGAATTAAAGAATGGATTTTTTTGACAAACGAAAGTAGTTGAGCCAATTTTTGTTGATGCACCAGCTGTTGGGCATGCGCCACCAGGTGTTGCAGCGATTGCCGGAGTTGCGAAACCTAAGATTAAAAAGCTTGCCATGATGGCCGCTGATATTTTTCTTTTCATGAGTTGCTCCTTTAATTAACCATCTTTGGTATGGCTAGAGTCTACTTTACTAAGGTGCCTGTGATCGAGGATATCTTGCAGATCACCCGTGAATTTAATGTGAAGTTGTGGTATTTATCGTTGCTTTTTGCGCACATTCATACCGATTCGACGAACCAGTGGGCGTGGTCCAAATCGTGAAATACTGCTTAGTATTAAGTACTGCCAGCCTGGAATTGATATCACCTTTCCAGCCTTTACATCTCGCCAAGATTTTTCTACAACTTGCTCAGCTGATAACCACATAAAATTTGGTAAACCCTTCATCTTCATGCGACCTCGTTGATGAAACTCTGTTCTTGTAAAGCCTGGACACAAGGCGGAAATCTTCACTTTAGTTGAGCGAAGTTCAGTATGGAGGGATTCCGTCAATACTGTTAAATATGATTTTGCTGCGCTGTAACTGCCGCCAGCGATCCAACTAGCGACGCTGCTGACATTTACAATAATTCCAGAGTTACGTTGCAGCATTACCGGTAATACTGCATGGGTTAATCTCATAGGAGCGGTGACTAAAACATCTAATAGGGCTTGCTCTACATTGATTTCACTATCTAAGAAACTTTTATTAATGCCAAATCCAGCATTATTTACCAATACATCAACTGGCTTTTTGCCATCGCCAAGACGCTTTCTAACCTTTTCTAGTTGAATTGATTTGGTTAAATCTGCCGCTAGTAACTCAACTTTCACACCAAACTCTTTACTTAAAACTTTAGCGGTGGCTGATAAGCGTTGTTTATCGCGTGCTACCAGGATTAGATCAAAACCTTCTCGTGCCAGCAATCTTGCATACTGTGCACCAATTCCAGCGGTAGCACCAGTTACTAATGCAATTGCCATTACTTGATAATTCCCGCCGTATCCTCATCGCGGATACTCCAGGTAGTTCCATACTGTTCTAGTAACTCTAAAAATGGTTTTGCATCAAACCATTCTGGACCATTAACACCTAACGGCTGCCAGACTCCTTTATGAATTAACTCCATTGCAATCACTGGGTTAATTGCAGTCTGCCAAACAACAGCTTGATCACCATACTCCTTCATTGACCACGCGTTATCAATAACGTTGTAGATGTAAACCGCCTTTGGATTTCCCTCTTTATCTAAACCTTTAATTAGTGCGCCCGCACATGTCTTACCTTTCATGCGACCACCAAGTGTGGCGGGATCGGGAAGCGAGGCAGCAAGTAGATCGCGTGGTGAAACGCTAACGCCTTGCACATCAACAGTCTCTTTACGGTCCATACCTAACATATTGATTGTCTTCAAAATACTGATGAACTCTGCACCAAGGCCATACTTGAAGTTAACTTTTTTAGCATCAATCTTTTGCGGAATTAAGGCAACCTCTTCGTGCTCGACATTCACACATTCAACTGGGCCAATTCCTTCCGGGAAATCAAAAATCTCAAGCTCACTAAATGGTGTCGTTGTATACCAACCACGACCATCCTCCCAAACCAATGGCGGATTCAAGCACTCTTCAATTGTTGTCCAGATTGAAAATGATGGTGCAAAATCAAAGCCTTCTACTCGCAGGTTTGAACCATCTAAAATTGTGCAGGAATCAATTCGACTAAACATGTAATCACTTGCGTACTTAGCAAATAAATCACTCATGCCAGGCTCTACCCCCATGCCAATCAAGGCGTAAATCTTTCGCTCATCCCAGTTGTAGTCACGCGCAAACTGTTCATCACCAAGCTTTACACCAGTTTCAGTGTATGGATAATGAGGGTGCTTACGGGAAAGTGACATCGCCATATCAATGTAATTGGTATTTTCAATCTCACAAGCTAAAAAGATCGGCATCACAAATCTTGGGTCAACTGCATTAATAACAACATCTGGCTTAACTCTTCGGATTAAATCGCGAACATCCTCTAGCTCAGCAGCATTAACCATCGCCGCAGAAAAGCGTGGATCCCTTACACGAGCTACTGCATCTTCCGCACGAGACAGAGTGCGATCGGCAATAACCATTGATTCTATAAATGTACGACGGGCTGCGATATTTACGATCGCTCTTCCAACACCACCGGCACCTATTACGAGGGCCTTCATATTTTAAATCACTCCAAACAATTTTTTATAAGTCTACTAGGGTCGGAAATTAAAGCCAAATTTACGCACGAAATATAAGATGGTTAACAGTTTTAATCACTTCTTACTTATTATTAAACCAATAAATTTAAAAGCGTTTTTGTCCCCGTAGCTCAGTGGATAGAGCAACCGCCTCCTAAGCGGTAGGTCGCAGGTTCAACTCCCGCCGGGGACACCAAATTACAAAATTGTTAATTGTTATTTGTTTTATTGAAAAACAATTGTTCTATTAGCAACTTGAAAAATTCTATCCTCAGCAAAAAGTTTTACCGCTTTTGATAGCACTCGTCTTTCAATATCTCGACCGATAGCGATTAACTCATCGGGTGCAGCGGCATGGGTAACATGCGAAACATCCTGCTCAATGATTGGTCCTTCATCTAAATCAGCGGTGACAAAGTGGGCAGTAGCACCAATTATTTTTACGCCTCGCTCAAAAGCCTGGTGGTAGGGCTTTGCACCTTTAAAGCCTGGCAAAAAGGAGTGGTGAATATTAATTATCTTTCCGCTCATCTCGCTGCACAGGGCAGGAGAGAGGATCTGCATAAAGCGAGCAAGAATTAAAAATTCGATGTTAGAGCTTTTTACAACCTCAGCTATTTTCTTTTCATCCTTATTGTCAATCCTCTGAAATTTAATACCGTGCGCCTGAACTAAATCTGCTAAATCATCATGATTTGATAGCACCATCGAAATCTCAATAGGTAACTCACCGATCTCTTTTAAATAAAGTAGATCACGTAAGCAATGGCTCTCTTTTGAGACCAAGATCAAGGCTCGCTTAAACTTTGAACTCTCTCGTAGATTAATTGATGGCTTAAATTTCTCACCAAATTTATCAATTATTTTTCGAGAGCTCTCAATGTCTAAGGCAGTTTCAAACTTTGTTCGCATTACAAAATCATTGGTTATTGGATCGGTAAATTGTTGGTTCTCAATGATGTTTCCAGAGCACTCTAAAATTGCAGATGTGATCGCATTTACAATTCCTGGCTGATCTTGGCATTGCAGGGTAAGAATTAACTCCATGGTTAATTCTACGAAGAATTAGTGTGAAACTGTAAATCGCTTCATGGATTTAGGCGCCCACCAGTTTCGTTCACCAAATAAGCGCATCAATGCCGGTACCAATAAGCCTCTGACTAGCGAGGCATCTAGCAAAATAGCAAAGGCAACGCCAAAGCCCAACATCTTGATAGAGGTAACACCACTGATCATAAATGAGGCAAAGACAATAGCTAAGAGCCCAGCAGCTGCAGTAATGATTCTGGCAGATCGTTGTAATCCAACTGCAACAGATTCAGTATTACTCTTTCCGGCGTCATGCTCCTCCTTAATTCTTGAAAGTAAGAAGAGTTCATAATCCATTGATAAACCAAAGGTAACTACGGCAACTAAAATTATCGAACCAGTATCTAATGCCCCAGTTACTGTGAAATCTCCAACCAACCATCTCAAATTACCTTCAATAAATATCCAGGTAATAGCGCCCATAGTTGCAGCTAATGAGAGAATATTTAAAATCACCGCTTTTATTGGCAATATGATTGATCCAGTAAAGACAAACAGTAAGAGCAGTACACCAATTGCAATCCATAGCAATGCCCAAGGAAGTGTTCGAGCGGTACCACTTTGGGCATCGGCGTAATCAGCTGCAACACCACCAATCAAAGTTCCGGGTGGTGCTGGGATTAATCGAATCTCATTAATTAATTTCTCAGCCTCTGGAGTTCGTGGACCCATTGAATGAATGGCGGTTACTCGTAGATCTTCACCGACTACTTGAGTGCTACCAATTCTTACAACTCCAGGAATCTTCGCAATCGCATTTGTGTATTGGTTAACTTGGGCTCCTAAAGCTGCACCTTTTGGCATGATGATCTCAATTGGATTGCCCTCTTGCCCAGGAAATCTCTCCAAAATAACTCGCGCTGCAGTGGCTGCAGCATTACTGGCTGGCAGCACCCGGCTATCTACTTGAGAAAAAACTATGTTCTTAACTGGCGCCGCTAGCACAGTTAAAATAATTAAAGATAGAACAACAACTGAAATTGGTTTGCGCATTACAAATCTGGCAACATCTGCCCATCTGCCATCATCTTTTGTAACCTTCACACTTTTGCGAACTAAGCCTTTATCAATTTTTGTACCTAAAATTGCAAGTAAGGCAGGCAGTGCGATTAAGGCACCGGCAACCGCCATTAGAACTACGGTAATTCCAGCATATCCAAATGATTTTAAAAACATTTGTGGGAATAAGGTCAATGAAGCCAAAGTCAGCACCACAGTTAGGCCAGAGTAGAAAACTGTTTTACCAGCGGTTTTTACAGTATTAACAATGGCATCTTCAATTGATTTACCTGAGTGCAACTCTTCACGGAATCTGTTGACCACCAGCAATGCGTAATCAATTCCTAAACCAAGACCTAAGCCAGTTATTAAATTTAAGGCAAAGACGCTCACGCCTGTAAAGAGGGTAATAATGTAAATAATGAGCAGTGATCCCAGGATTGCACCAACTCCTACTAACAACGGCATGGCACTTGCTACTAACCCACCAAATACAAAGACTAATAAGACAAAGGTCAACGGAATTGATATTGATTCGGCAAGCTTTAGATCATCAGCAATCTTGGTATTAATTGCATGGGCAAAGACTCCTGTGCCGCTGGCATATATCTTTAGATTTTCGTACTTGCCATCATATTTTTCTTGGATCTCTTTACCTAATTGTTGAATCACACCCCAATCAGATTCATCACTGTAGATAAATAAAAATCCAGATTTACTATCTTTACTAAGAAGTGATGGTGCTCCTCCAGTTGACCAGTATGAGAGAGTGTTGCCAACATTTGGTTCGGCTCTTAAATCCGCCTCTAGTTGCGCAACAGTTTGATACACCGCAGGATCAGATGCAGTTGTGGGTGCCTCAACTACCAGAACCACTGAAGGATCCTCTACTTTAAAAACATCGGTGAGGTACTCATAAGCTTTATAGGAGTCAGAGTTTGGATCGCTGTACCCACCGCTATCAAGCTTTCCAAATACTCCGGTGCCTATAGCGCCCGCCAAAATTATGCCGATTAAGTAAAGAGAAAAAATTGATTTCTTCCGCCGTACTATTGTGTGACCAATCTTTTCAAACATTAACAATCCATTCAGAGATTTAAACTCAACTTTGTAGAGTAGAATCGGTATTCTAATGAGTAAAAATAAGAATTCAGATCAAATAAAGCCATTGTTGGCGAAGATCACAAGTGATGAAATTGACTTAGAAGTTGATGAGAAACGTGATGAAGAGATTAAGGGTGATAGACCACCTCACCATGGCGATTAGATCAGGTGATTAGATCAGGGTTCTGATTTGGGTGGCGCCGCTTTCGCAACCTTGCTCTCAGATTTAACCGTTACATCTGATTTTGCTGCAGCAGGTGATGCCGGAGCTGAGGCTGCCCTTGAATCAGTTTTATAGAAGCCACTTCCTTTAAATACAACTCCAACATTGTTATAAAGTTTGCGGACCGCACCTTTGCAAAGCGGGCAGATCTCGATCGCTGGCTCTGAAAAAGATTGCACAGCCTCAAATTGGTGATCGCACAAATTACATTGATACTCATAGGTGGGCATAGGACAGAATCTTAAAGTAGTGGCAAGATTAGGACTAATTGAAAGCGGTGATTGATGAAAAAAATGGCGATATTGCTTAACTCTCTTACTCTGCTTGCCTTAACAACCACTTTCTTTGTTGCACCAGCACACGCCACATCATTAATCAGCTCTTCACCAGTTGGTGGATCTGTTCTCAGTCTGGCGCCAACTGCAGTGACAATCACCGCAAATACCGATTTAACAGATGGCGCTAATGAGGTAACTGTGCTCGATCCACTTGGTGTACGAGTTGATGATGGTTCATTACAGATGACCGGCGCCACTTTAACGTTGGGTATAAAACCATTAACTGCAACTGGTATTTACACAGTTAATTACACAATGATGGCAATAGGTGAAGAATCCTTGACTGGCAGCTTTACCTTTTTATTTAACGCACCAGCTGTGATTGCAGAACCAACACCATCTCTTTCAACTCCATCAGAGCAATCATCTGATTCAGCATCAGTTAATCGCACTAGCGACCTACTTGTGATCGCCCTATTGATCTTTGCCATCTTTATCCTGATATTGATGTTGAAGTATGCAAAACAAACCTTTAAAGGCTCGCCAACTCCAAGGGTGAAAACAATTAAAAAACCAGGTAGATCACGAAAAATTTCTAAGTAATATTCTCATAGCATGATTGAATTTTTTGCAACTTTCAGCAATGGCGTAATGCAGCTAGCGGCATTAGTTGCGATTGGCTTAATGATCTCATTAGCAGCTTTGGCAGAAGATGATAAAGGAGGTATCAGAAGTACTAAATTAGCAAGACGATGTAAAAACTTTTTCTGGATTTGGTTAATCAGCATTGCATTTTTTACAGTAATCCAAGTTGCCTACCTGTTAGACATAAGGATATTAGAGTCCTTTGACTCAAACTTGATCAGATCATATTTAACACAAATTACTATCGGTAAAACCTATCTATTCCAGATTTTCTGTATCTTGCTAATTTTGATGATCCCGCTTAAAAAAATTTGGGCAGCTTACTTAGGATCAGCTATCGCATTAGTTGCAGTCGTTGCACCAGCATTCCAAAGCCATGGCAGTACCTCTGGCTATCACGCTCTAGCAATTGGTGCTTTAGTGGTACACATAATCGCACTTACATTTTGGGTAGGTGGATTAATTGGTGTGATGCAATTTAATAAAGAGGAGTTTAAATTTTCTCTACCTAGATTTAGCGTCATAGCTCTGTGGAGCGCAATTACCGTTGCTATTTCAGGGGTAGCAAATGCTTTAACAAGATTAGATTCGATTGCGGCTTGGCAGAGCAGGTACGGCGCATTAGTAATTTTAAAGATTGCATTAACCAGTATTTTAATTGGATTTGGCGCCTTACACCGCCGATTACTTTTGAAGAGCAATTACCCTTCAATTTATCGATTGGTAATCGGTGAGATTTTTGTAATGTCAATGACGGTATTTGTTGGTAGCTGGCTTTCAAATACTGCACCACCACTTCGTGAGGTAGTGGTTTCACCAGCGCTGTTGATTACTGGATTGGATATGCCACCAGCTCCAACTTTTTCAAGTGTTCTGCTTGCTTATGATCCAGATGGCTTGATGATTGCAATATTACTTTTTGCAGTTGCCTTGTATATAAGAGGTGTAGTTGCATTATCTCGACGTGGTGATAAGTGGCCAGTTGGCAGGACTATCGCCTTCGCTTTGGGCATTACTGCTATTGATTTTGCGACAAGTGGCGGTCTAGGTGTTTATTCTCGATTTGCATTCTCCAACCACATGTTGGCTCATATGGTTTTAGGAATGATTGCACCGATCGGAATAGTTTTAGGTGCGCCAATTACTTTGGCATTGCGCACATTGCCAATTGGCAGAAGCAAAAATGAGTTAGGAATTCGGGGCGTATTTATCAATCTACTTCACTCTAAATTAGGCAAAGTTTATGCAAATCCAATTGTGGCCTTAGCGATATTTGATGGCTCCCTATTTGCGCTTTACTTCACACCACTATTTGGCGAGTTAATGTTGAGCCACAGTGGTCACTTATTTATGAATCTCCACTTTATTTTGGCTGGTTACCTCTTCTTCCAATCAATCATTGGTATTGATCCGATGCCGATAAAGATTCCGTATATTGTGAAGATAGTTGTCTTATTTGCCGCAATGAGTATTCACGCATTTTTCTCAGTCGCACTTATGTCATCATCAGCTCTTTTGGATAATGGTTACTTCATCGCTCTTGAGCGGCCATGGGCTACAGATTTATTGGCAGATCAAAATTTGGGTGGTGCAATTGGTTGGGCCATGGGAGAGGTACCTATCCTGCTTGCGCTACTTGCCACATTTATTCAATGGACCAAGGCTGATAAGAAGGAGAGCGGTCGAATTGACCGAGCAGCAGAACGTGCTGCAGCCATGGGCGAGGATGATGAACTTGCAAAGTACAACAAGTACTTAGCTCAATTAAACAGAGATGATGGACGAGAAAAATCAGATTAGGATTGGTACATGGCTTTTTCTTCAGAATCTAATATGGCGCCACTTTTTGGCGATGAGTACCAATCACTCCGGGAAAGTGTTAGCGCGCTAGCCCAAAAAAAGATTTTACCTTTTGCGCAAGATGTTGATGAAAATGCCAGATACCCGCAGGAAGCAGCGGATGCATTACAACAAGCTGGTTTAGCTGCGGCACATGTTCCTGAAGAGTTTGGCGGTCAAGGCGCAGATGCATTAGCAACTGTCATTATTATTGAAGAAGTAGCTCGAGTTTGTGGCGCATCATCCTTAATTCCAGCGGTAAATAAGTTGGGATCGGTTCCATTATTAATTGGTGCAAGCCAGGAACAAAATAAAAAGTACTTAACTCAATTAGCGCAGGGAAAAGGTTTTTCATACTGCCTCTCTGAATCAGAGGCTGGCTCTGATGCTGCAGCAATGAAAACTAAAGCAACTGCATCTGGTGATAAATGGATTTTATCTGGAAGTAAAAAGTGGATCTCTAATGCAGGTGTTTCAGAGTTTTACACAGTGCTGGCAACAACTGATCCATCAAAAGGATCAAAAGGTATCTCCGCCTTTATTGTTGAAAAATCAGATGCCGGAGTCTCCTTTGGTGCACACGAGAAGAAAATGGGATTTCGTGGCTCTCCAACTCGAGAGGTTTACTTTGACAATGTTGAGTTATCGCAAGATCGTTTGATCGGCGAGGTCGGTACTGGTTTTGGCTTAGCAATGAAAACGCTAGATCACACCAGAATTACAATTGCCGCTCAAGCACTTGGAATTGCACAAGGCGCACTTGATGTCGCAAAACGTTACTCACATGAGCGCCAACAATTTGGCAAAGCTATCTTTGATTTTCAAGCGATTCAATTTATGTTGGCAGATATGGCGATGCAGATTGAAGCGGCTAGATCATTAACTTATGCAGCGGCGGTTAAGAGTGAGCGTGGCGAAGTGGATTTAACATTCTTTTCAGCGGCTAGTAAATGTTTTGCAACAGATGTTGCGATGAAGGTTACAACTGATGCGGTACAAATCTTGGGCGGATACGGTTATGTCAGCGATTATCCAGTTGAGCGAATGATGCGAGATGCAAAACTTACTCAGATTTATGAGGGCACTAATCAGATTCAGCGGATTGTTATGGCTAGAAACTTAGATACCTTAAATTAAAAACGCACCAACATACTTGGCGTAGCAGCAGCATTAACTGGTTGATCAAACTCATTTGTTGGTAACGGTTCATTACTAATTTCACCTGGATGAACTAACGCGACCTTCCAGGCAGAAGTTTTTGCGAGTGCTCGATCATAAGAGCCTCCACCCTGTCCTAATCGATTACCCCTTTGATCAATATGAAGCGCTGGAACAATTACTACATCCAATTTAGGATGACTTGCTTCGCCAATTGGTTCAAAAATTTTCCCAACCTTTTTCAAGTTACTTAGATCTCCATTCCAAGCAACCCACTCTAAATCTCCACCTGTAAGCATCCGAGGCAGATAAAGAGTTACCCCATTTTTGATCAACTCTTGATTCAAATCTTGAGTATCGGGCTCAACCTCATATGAAATATAGGAAGCGATACTTTTTTTTCCAGCAAACTCTGATGCAGATAAAAGATGAAGCCAAGAATCATTAATAAATCTATCTACTCGCTCACTGCGATACTTAGCACGAAGCTTCGCCTTTGCTTGATTTATTAGATCTTTATTCATGCCATTACCTTAATTTATCAACGGCGCAAAGTAGGGTTTAGGTATGGATCAATCGATTTCAGTTGCCCAGTTTCAGGAGAGATTGCTTGAACTGGCGCAGCCGCTAACACCATTAGATCTGCCATTACTTGATGCTCATGGGGCAACGCTCTCCAGCAATCTAATGGTTGATGATCAGTTGCTGCTTAAAACCGGAGATCGAATTGGTGCAACCCAAATTGGATTAGCAGCTTCCCTTGGGCTAGATCGCTTACCTTGCCGACCACATCCCCGTGTTGTAATCATTTCAGCTGGAGATGATCTTGTTGAACCTGGCAGTAAATTGGCAGATGATGAGGATGAGTTTGAAAGTAACTCCTGGTTTTTAACCACATTTGTCCGTGAAATCGGTGCCCATGCTTTTCGCGTTCACACTATTGCGCAAACCACCGAGGTTTTAAAGTTAATCGTTGAAGATCAACTCGTAAGGGCAGATTTGATTGTCATCAGTGGCGAATCTAAAGATGAGTCATTCGAATTGATTAATTCAGTAATCAGTAGCCTCGGTGAGGTTACAACTGTGGTGCCAAATTTAGCTGAAAGTGGTAAACACAGTTACGGCAGCATTGGACCGGATAAGACTCCGGTAATCGCGCTGCCTGGTGAGCCGTTAGCAAATTACCTATCTGCAGAGTTATTTATTAGACCGATGATTTTAAAGATGTTGGGTTATCGATCAATTTATCGAAATAGCAAGAAGATGAAATTAGATTTCGAGGTTATTGGCACGGAGGGCAAAGCAAATTATATTCGTGGCAAAGTTACAGGTGAGAAAGAGATTGCCTTGCTACCAAATCAAGGTGCGATTTCTACTATCTCAACTACCGATTGTTTAATCTACTTGCCAGAAAAAAGTGAAAGATTAGGAAAAGGGGATAGTGCAGAAGTAATTTTTCTGCAGGGAGATTTAGTTTGAAAAAAATAATTGACAATGAGTTAATTCTTAAACCAATTAGATTTAGGGATAAAACTCAGTGGGACAGCGTTCGTGCAATTAATCGAGATTGGTTATCCCCTTGGGAGGCCACTAGACCACGAGTTGATCAAGATCATCCGCTGCCAACCTATTATGGAATGGTGATGCAATTAAATCGTGAAATGAGAGCGTTGCGATCAATTTCGCTAGGAGTTTTTTTAAAAGAAGGAAAGATCGAGATATTAATTGGGCAGATAACTTTAGGCGGCATCATTTTTGGTGCAATGCGTGGTGCTCATATTGGGTATTGGATTGATCAACGTTATTCAGCTAGAGGCTACACAACTAGAGCGGTCAAACTTCTAACAAATTTTGGATTTGATGCCTTGAGATTGCATCGAATTGAAATTAATCTACGGCCAGAAAATGAGGCTTCAAAAAAAGTGGCACTCAAAGCTGGGTACATACTGGAAGGCGCAAGGAGCAATTACTTACATATTGCGGGGGATTGGCGCAATCACATTACATTTGTTAAAGAAAATTCCAACATAAAATAAATTAATAAATCGGACATACCACCTAAATCCCCTTAAATCCTCACTCCAACAATTATCGTTCTTCTTTATGGCATCGGGATTTATCTATCTAATCATTATCGCCATGTGGGCTGCCTATTTTCTACCGCAATGGTTTAGTTCCCACGAAGATGCGTCAGGTAAATCAATTGATCGTTACAAAAATGCCATGCAAGTTGTTGCCGAAAATCAAAGTGTAAAAAAAATGGAAGAGTCATTAATTGATAAATCTAATTTAATTTTTCATCGTAAATTAATATTTGGCTCGCTATTCTCACTTTATTTACTGGCAAACTTAGGCGCGCTCTTTGGTTTACTTTCATGGGCAACCACCTTGGTGCCATTAACCAGTTTTATAATTTATTTAGTGCATGTACGAAAACAGGTAGTGGCCTCACAGGCAAAAATAAGAAGAGTTAAGGCGATGGAAAAGATTGCAAATGCTAAATTACCTTCCCCACTATTTGAAGATAACAACCAGCAATCCTCAGGATCAAATGATCACTGGATTCCTTTCTCAGAGCGAACTGAGATTATTGGTGTAGTTGTTGTACCAAAGGATCGAACAGGTTGGCAACCAACTCAACTACCTCGACCAACCTACACAACAGCACCAAAAGCAATTCCCGCCAAACGAATAGTTGATCTAACTTCGCCTGGTGAATGGAGTGCAAAGCAAGAGCAAGCACAAGCAATTCCTATCTCACGTGATGAGATCTTCGATCAGGTAAGTATTGAAGAGCGGGACAATCAAGCAGTAAATGAGTAAGTTAAATCCAGCTTGGTAACCACATTCTTCTGAACCACTCTACATAAGTAATTTCAATGCCCATTAACACGGGTAAGAAGTAAATAAAATTAGCAAAAACTATGATTACAAATAAATTGATCCACTTGCGCGTGTATCCAGCTGAGAGAAACTTATTAAATGAGTAGATTAAGGCTAATATTAAAAAAGGCGCTATTACAACGGAGTAGAAGAAGAATATAGTTCGGCCTTGGATTAAAAACCAGGGTAGATATGTGGCCGCTAAACCAACAATAATGAAATTACTAATTGCATCTCTCTTATTGATCCAAAAACCAATCAACAGAGCAATTGCTATTGCCCCGGCCCACCAAAGCAGCGGGGTACCGATGGCTAATATCTCCTGCGAGCAATTACTTGCTCCACAATTTTTTGGTGATTCATAAAAGAATGAGGTTGGTCGACCAAGGATCAACCAGCTCCAGGGATTTGCAGCGTAGGAGTGTGATTCGGTAAGTCCGCTATGAAAATTTAAAATCTCTGCGTGATAATTCCAAAAACTTCTAACAACATCAGGAATCAGAGAATCACCCTGTGATTGAGCCCAATTTCTACCCCAACCTAAATTGCTACTAAACCAACCGCTCCAACTAACTAGGTAAATAGCCAGTGGTAAGAGAGTTAATTGAATCATCCGCATCAGAGACTCTTTGAATAATCTATGCTGAAGTAGATTGATTGAAAGTATTAAGAAAATTGGGATTAAGTAGGCGCCACTCCACTTCACACTAACCGCAGCACCGAGAAAGAGCCCTACCAGCCAAAAATTGTTTGCCAAATAAAAATAAAAGATCAGTAAAATAAAAAATAGTAGGAAAATATCAAGCAGGGCTATTCGCGACATAACAAGATTAAGTCCATCAAGTGCCAGCAGCAGTGCAGCGATATGGCTTAAGTAAAATGAGTTAAATATACGTTGGGTGATTAGAAAGATTAAAACAACACATGCGGTGCCAATCAGCGCTGCGCTAATTCGCCAGCCAAACTCATTATTTCCAAATATTTTTACGCCTATGCCAATTAACCATTTACCAAGTGGTGGGTGCACAACAAATTCAGCTTCACCAGCATTATTTAGCTCTACCCCATTTGAAATCAGCGAGGCAGCATTTTTTGCATAGTAGATCTCATCAAATATGTATCCGCTAGGTTTATTTAAATTCCATAGCCGCAGAATTAAGGCAAAAACTGTTATTAAGGAAAGGGGAAGAAACCTTTTTGCCTGCTTCATACTGCGTAAGCCTATAAGCAGATTGAAAACCTGAGAGAATCACCTCATGCTAATTCTGGCTGGCTTACCTATTGGAGATGCAGCAGATGCCTCTGCAAATTTAAAGTCAATTATCGAAAAGGTTGAGTTCATTGCGGCTGAGGACTCACGTAAATTCTCTAGATTGTGTCAGGAGTTAGGTATTCGATACAGCGGGAAGATCATCTCTTTTTTTGAGGGCAATGAGGTCGAACGAATTGATGAGTTAACTAAATTACTTATTTCTGGTAAGGATGTTTTAGTTGCTACCGATGCTGGCATGCCAGGTGTTAGTGATCCTGGATACCGATTGGTAAGAGCTGCGATTGAAAACAATGTGAAGATAAAAGTTTTACCAGGACCCAGTGCAGTAACAACCGCATTACTTTTATCTGGCTTACCAACTGATCGTTTTTGTTTTGAAGGATTTGCGCCACGTACTTCAGCAGCAAGAGTAAATTGGTTTACCGAGTTAGTAGAACAGCCACGTACGATAATTTACTTTGAAGCGCCACATCGCATTACTGAATCATTGAAAGATGCCATCTCTGCCTTTGGTGCAGATCGGCAGGCTGTGATTTGTCGAGAGATGAGCAAACAGTATGAGGAGGTTGTACGTGGCTCGATGGATGATTTACTGCAATGGTCTAAATCCAAAGAGATCCTCGGTGAAATTACAGTGGTTGTTTCTGGATTCAACCCAGAAGACCGTGATATCGATCAGAAATCAATTATTGAAAGCGTCCTGCGATATGAAAGTTCTGGTATGAGTCGCAAAGAGGCGATGGCGGAGGTTGCAAAGAGTTATGGGATTGCAAAGCGCACTGTTTTTGATGTCATGGTGGCACACAAGAGTGGCGATAAGATCTGAACATGGGTGATAAAAAGTCATTTTATTTAACAACGCCAATTTATTATGTTAATGATGCACCACATATTGGGCATGCATACACAACGGTAGCTGGCGATGTTTTAACCCGTTGGCACCGGCAAAAAGGAGAGTCGGTTTGGTTTTTAACTGGAACTGATGAGCATGGTCAAAAAGTTTTAAATACCGCGCAAGCAAACAAGGTTGCGCCTCAACAGTGGTGCGATGACTTGGTGGAAAGCTCTTGGAAACCAGTTTGGCGTGACTTAAATATTGCTAATGATGATTTTATCCGCACTACTGAATCAAGACATATGGAACGGGTTCAGAGATTCTTACAGGGCTTAAAGGATGATGGCTTTATCTATGCTGGAAAGTTTGAGGGCCCATACTGCATTGGTTGCGAAGAGTTTAAATTACCAGGCGATCTTGATGAAGGAAAGTGCCGAATTCACTCTAAACCGGTTGAGATGCTTAGCGAAGAGAATTGGTTTTTTAAGTTATCGGCATTCCGTGAAGAGTTACTAAATCATTACAAGAAAAATCCAGAGGCGTGCCAACCAGCAAGTGCTCGTAATGAGGTGATCTCATTTTTAGAGGGTGAGGTACGTGATCTCTCAATCTCTCGCTCTACCTTTGATTGGGGAATTCCAGTTCCTTGGGATACCAAACAGGTCATTTATGTTTGGTTTGATGCCTTATTAAATTATGCAACTGCAGTTGGTTTGGGTGATGATGCAGATAGTGAAGGTGGAAAGAAGTTTGCAAAAACTTGGCCAGCTGATGTGCATCTAGTTGGTAAGGATATTCTGAGATTTCACGCGGTTATTTGGCCAGCTATGTTAATGGCTGCCAAAGTTGCTATCCCAAAGAAGATATTTGCACATGGTTGGTTATTAGTTGGTGGCGAGAAGATGTCCAAAAGTAAGTTAACTGGAATTGCACCAAGTGATATCACTAAAGATTTTGGTGTTGATGCTTTTAGATACTACTTCCTTAGGGCTATTCCATTTGGCACAGATGGCTCATTCTCTTGGGAGGATATGTCAGCTCGGTACACCAGCGAGCTGGCTAATGATTTTGGAAATCTAGCTTCAAGATTAATTGCAATGATTGAGAAGTACTGTGAAAATACAATTCCGGCGGTCGCAACGGAAGCATCGCTAGCTAAGCAGTTAGCAGAGACGGTAAAAAGTGCGGATGAGGCTATTTGCGCCCTTGATTTTCAAGGCGGAATTAACTCAATCATGGATTTTTGTAAACGAATTAATGGATATGTGACTGAAACAGAGCCTTGGAAAGTTGCTAAGGATCCAGCGCGTAAAGCTGAATTAGATTTAATTTTATATAACACTGCAGATGCCTTGCGGGCACTTGCAGTTTTGTTACATCCAGTTATGCCCGAGAGCACAGAAAAATTGTGGGAATCACTTGGTGCAAATACTTCAATTGGCAGTATTGCTGAGCAAAAAATTTCAGAGGTAGCTAAGTGGGGACAATTACCTGCCGGAAGTAAGGTAACAAAAACTCCAGTTTTATTTCCGAGGTTAGAAGAGAATAAGTAAATGGCGGATCGCCATAACCGTGATATTGATCGACCAGTAGCACCGCTACCAATTGCACTGAAAACAAAAACGATTGATTCCCACGCACACCTTGAGTTACTTCATAACTGCGAACCAGATTCACCATTAATCAAAGAGGTTTTAGATACCGCTGCAAGTGTTGGTGTTGATCGAGTTGTTCAGGTTGGATACTCCGCTGAGCAATCAATCTGGTCGGTTAAATGTGCTGAAGCCTTTCCAGGAAGAGTTCTAGCCGCAGTGGCATTGCATCCAAATGAGGCACCCGTAGTTGAAGATTTAGAGAAAGATTTATTAGTAATCGAGGAGTTGGCAAAGCATCCAAGAGTTTGTGCAATTGGTGAGACTGGATTAGATTTTTTTAGAACTGGTCCTGAACTACAAGAAAAACAGAGATACTCCTTTCGCCGCCATATAAAGATTGCTAAGGAGAATAACAAGGCATTAGTAATTCATGACAGAGATGCCCACCGCGCAGTTTTAGATACCTTGCTGGAGGAGGGTGCACCAGAAAAAACTATTTTTCATTGCTACTCCGGAGATGCGCAAATGGCTAAGGAGTGCATCGCTAATGGGTATGTGCTCTCATTTGCCGGCACATTAACATTTAAAAATGCACCAGAGCTACGGGAAGCGGTTAAATTAGTACCGATTGAGCTTTTGTTAATTGAGACGGATTCACCATTTCTAGCGCCGATGCCAAATCGCGGTGCATTAAATACACCAGCTCAAATCCCAAATACCTTACGTGCGATGGCGCAAGAACGTGGTGAATCAGAGGATTATCTGGCTGCGGCAATTTCAGAGAATGCATTACGAATCTTTGGGCAGTTTTAATTGAGTAATCTACTTGGCGCAACGCAGATCCGAGAGCTAGCAACAAAGCTTGATCTAAAGCCTACAAAAAAACTTGGACAAAATTTTGTAGTTGATGCCAATACCTGTCGCAAGATTGTGAAGTTAGCTGATATAAAAAGTTCTGATATTGCACTTGAAATTGGACCAGGTCTTGGCTCATTGACCTTAGCCTTATTAGAGGTTAGTAAAGAAGTGATTGCAATTGAGATTGATTCACGGCTAGCGCAGCAATTACCAATTACTGTCGCAACTCATGGCGTAGACACCAAGAGGTTAACAGTTCTAACCCAGGACGCAATGCAGGTAACTAGGTTAGATAAAGAGCCAGATGTATTGGTTGCTAACCTGCCTTATAACGTCTCGGTTCCGGTATTACTAAATTTATTAGAGTTATTTCCAAGCATTAAACGTGGTGTTGTAATGGTGCAAAGTGAGGTTGCCGAAAGGTTGGTTGCCAAAGCAGATAGCAAAGAGTATGGATCGCCAACTGTGAAAGGTAATTGGTGGGCGGATTTAACTTGGGCTGGCGGTGTTAGCCGTTCAGTTTTTTGGCCGGTACCAAATGTAGATTCAGCATTGGTTAGATTTGATCGCCATGCACCAATTGGCTCTGAAGCCCAGCGAATAAAAACCTTTAAAGTAATCGATCATGCATTTGCCAAGCGCCGCAAAATGATGCGCAGTGCACTAAGTGAATTATTTGGTGGTTCAGCACCGGCACAGGAGGCGTTAATTAGAGCAGGAATTGACCCAACCATTCGGGGTGAGGCTTTAACAGTTGAACAATTTGGGCAGATTGCCCAGCAATTAAGTTAGAGAAGCAATACGCTTTCGTTATATGAAATCCCGCGGTGTAGTAACTCGAGTTCCTGGAAAGGTTAACTTACAACTTTCAGTTGGCCCACTTGGTAGCGATGGATTTCATGAGGTTACAACTGTTTTCCAAGCAATTACATTATTTGATGATGTAACAGTCAGTGAAGGCATCTCTGGTGCTGGTGTAAGTATTTCAATTACCGGTCAAACCGCGCAGGGCGTTCCGAATGATTCATCCAATCTAGCAATTCGAGCAGCTAACTTAATGATTAAAGAGTATGAGCTAGCACCAGATTTAGAGATTAAATTAAAGAAGGAGATTCCAGTCGCTGGTGGCATGGCGGGCGGAAGTGCTGATGCTGCTGGCGTAATTGTTGGGTTAGATTCATTATTTAATCTAGGAGTTTCAAGAGCTGATATGGAGAAATTTGCTTCTCAAATTGGCAGCGATGTGCCATTTGCACTTTCAGGTGGTGTTGCAATTGGAACTGGCCGCGGAGATCAAATTACATCGGCGCTGGCAAAGGGTAGTTACACCTGGGTACTAGCTTTATCTTCACAAGGATTATCAACTCCCGCGGTTTACCAAGAGTGTGATCGATTGCGCGAAGGATTATCTATCGCCTCACCACAGGTTAGTGAACCTTTAATGCAGGCACTTCGTGCTGGAGATGCCAAAGCATTAGGTAAATCTTTACTAAATGATCTGCAACCAGCCGCATGCTCTCTGCGTCCTGCTCTTCGATTAGTTCTAGATGTTGGAATTGATTACGGCGCATTGGGCGGGATCGTTTCTGGATCTGGTCCAACTGTGGCTTTTTTGGTTGCAGATGAGGATCACGCCATGGATTTAGCAGTGGCATTAAGTTCAAGTGGAGTTGTATCTTCAATTGCACGTGCGATTGGACCCGCTCAAGGCGCACGAATTATTGATAGTTTTTAAATTAGCTTGTTATAAGGGATAATTCAGGTTCCGCCATTGTG
Source organism: Bifidobacterium breve (assembly GCA_945883755.1). GTDB lineage: Bacteria > Actinomycetota > Actinomycetes > Nanopelagicales > Nanopelagicaceae > Nanopelagicus. Next base: position 25,776 of record CAMCXX010000001.1, read on the forward strand.
TAGTGGCTAGCACATGAGCCTTTGAAGCTCAGGGTCCAGGATCGATACCTGGTGGCGGAGCCACCAAACCAACAAAGGTTAGGAGATCAAAGTGAGCAAAGTAGAGCTTGCGATTGTCCTAGCAGCGGGTGAAGGCACCCGAATGAAATCCCAAACCGCAAAAGTTTTACATCAAATCGCTGGAAAAAGCATTATTGAAAATGTTCTGGCTGCGGTTAAACCATTAAATCCAAAAGCTACCTCAGTAGTTGTTGGCGCTCACCGTGAATTGGTTGAAGCACATTTAACTTTGATTGCGCCATCAGCTAAATCTATTTTTCAAGCAACTAGAAATGGCACAGGCGGCGCAGTTCAATTAGCGCTAGCTGAATACAAAGGTGATGGCACAGTTTTAATCTTGGCTGGCGATACCCCACTTCTTACCGCTCAAACTCTCAGTGAATTTGTTGACTCTCATTTAGCTGGCAAAAATCAGGCCTCAGTTTTAACCGCTTTATTGCCAGACCCAACTGGCTACGGAAGAGTTTTGCGGGGCGAGAACAATTCAATTTTAAAGATTGTTGAAGAGAAAGATTGCAATGAGCTTGAGGCAGAGGTTGATGAGATCAACACCGGTGTTTACTTGTTCGAGGTTAAAGTGCTGCGCGAAGTAATTTCAAAGCTGCAAGCTAATAACTCTCAAAAAGAGCTATACCTAACCGATGTAATTGGTCTAATTACTTCATCTGGCAAGGTAGCAGCAGCGGTCTTATCAAATGATTACACAGAAACGCTAGGGATTAATGATCGCTCTCAACTTGCAGAGTGTGCGGCAATTATGCGCGATCGAATTAATCATCAACACATGTTAAATGGTGTGACCATTATTGACCCGACCACAACCTGGATTGATTCAGATGTGAAGATTGCCGAGGATGTCACAATTTATCCAGCAACTGCGATATCTGGAAAAACATCAATTGCAACAGGTGCAGTTATTGGGCCGCGAACCACCCTGGTTAATTGCGAGGTGGCAGAGAGTGCTCAAGTAATTGAGAGCTTTGCAACAGATTCAAAGATTGGTAATTCAGCCAAGGTTGGTCCTTACTCATACCTTCGCACTGGAACAGTATTGGCTGCTGAAGCAAAAATCGGCGCATATGTTGAGACGAAGAATTCAAGTATTGGCAAAGGATCAAAAGTGCCACACCTTTCATATGTTGGAGATGCACAAATTGGTGAAGGCACAAATATTGGCGCAGCAACCATCTTTGTAAATTACGATGGTGAAAATAAGCACCAAACAAAGATTGGAAATCAGGTAAGAATCGGCAGCGACACTATGTTGGTTGCTCCTGTCTTTGTTGGAGATGGCGCCTATACAGCAGCGGGTTCAGTAATCAATGAAGATGTACCAGCGGGTGCAATCGGAATTGGCCGCGCTCGTCAGATCAATATCTTGGGCTGGGTTCTTCGGAAACGAAAGGGAAGTAAATCAGCAGATGCAGCCAAAAATGCTGGTGCTAGTGAATAATCACCAACTAGTAGAATAGAAGTATCAAGCACCGCCACTTTGAGATAAGGGAGGGTACTAAATGAATGAAATCCGCTTATCCTCCGAAAAACGATTGCGCTTATTTACTGGCCGCGCCTATCCAGAGTTAGCAGAAGAGGTCGCCGCCGAACTAGGAATTCCAATTACACCAACATCAGCTTATGACTTTGCTAATGGGGAAATATTTGTTCGCTTTGAAGAGAGTGTTCGTGGAAGTGATGCATTTGTAATTCAAAGTCACAGTGCCCCAGTAAACAAACAAATAATGGAGCAATTAATTATGGTTGACGCCCTAAAGCGTGCTTCAGCTAAACGAATTACTGTTGTTTTACCTTTCTACGCTTACGCCCGACAGGATAAAAAGCATCGTGGCCGTGAACCAATCTCTGCCAGGTTGATGGCAGATTTATTTAAAACAGCAGGTGCTGACCGTCTGATGTGTGTAGATCTACACACATCACAAATTCAAGGTTTCTTTGATGGGCCGGTAGATCATTTATTTGCCCTTCCGCTATTAACAAATTATGTTGGCAGCAAGGTTGATCGAAAGAATTTAGTAATTGTTTCACCTGACTCAGGTCGCGTACGAGTGGCAGAGCGCTGGAGCGAAATGCTTGGCGGAACCTCAATCGCCTTTATTCACAAGACCCGTGATCCAAGAGTGCCAAATGAGTCAACCACCGGCAAGGTTGTTGGTGATGTTAAAGGAATGACCTGTGTAGTAATTGATGACATGATCGACACTGCCGGCACAATTACTAAAGCGGTAGATGCATTAATTGATGCTGGTGCTAAAGATGTAATTATTGCGGCAACTCATGCGGTTCTCTCTGGCCCTGCAGTTGATCGCCTGAAAAAATCTCGAGTATCTGAGGTTGTGGTAACAAATACACTTCCAATTTCAGAAGAGAGTCGCTTTGATAATTTAACAGTGCTTTCAATTGCACCACTATTAGCACGGGCAATGAAGGAAGTATTTGAGGATGGATCTGTAACTAGCCTCTTTGATGGTCATAGTTAAAAAGTTTTACTAAAAAATAAAAGGCGCCCGTAGCTCAACTGGATAGAGCATCTGACTTCGGATCAGAAGGTTTGGGGTTCGAATCCCTACGGGCGCACTATCGGATTTGTCCTATCTGCCTTACTCCCGCTAATCTACGGGCTCGAAGTTCCGCGAGGGATAAAACCGTTATCGAGGGAGAAGTAAAATGGCTGAAATTTCAATCAATGGCGCACGCCGCACCGAATTTGGTAAGGGTGCATCGCGCAGGGCTCGCCGTGATGGATTTATACCGGCGGTAATTTATGGTCATGGTGAGAAGCCGCAACATGTGCAGCTTCCTTCTCGCGAACTTGGTGTCGCATTAAAAACTTCTAACGTTTTGATTGATGTTGTTCTAGATGATCACACTGAATTAACTCTTCCTAAATCAGTTTCTCGCGATCCATTAACTGGCTTGCTCGAGCACATAGATTTAGTGATTGTTCGTCGTGGTGAAAAAGTTGTTGTATCAGTTCCAGTTCATACTGAAGGTAAGTACGATCAGGATGGTATTTTGGAAAATGTTAATACCTCAATTGAGGTTGAAGCAGATGTAACAAGCATTCCAAGCTTCTTAGTTCTTAGCATGGAGGGCTTGGCTGCTGGTGAATCTCTAACCGCAGATAAGGTTGTTCTGCCTGCTGGCATTAAATTAATCAGCGATCCAAAGATGACAGTTATTCACTTATCAGTTCGTTCTGCAGAGGTTGAAGAGGTTGCAGTTGTTGCGGCCCCTGTTGACGGTGCTGCCCCTGTTGAAGGTGCTGCCCCCGTTGAAGGTGCTGCTCCCGCAAAGGATGATAAAAAGTAAGTTAAAGAGATTAGCTAACCGCTAGCCTTAACTTATGACATCTCGTTGGTTGGTAATCGGCCTTGGTAATCCAGGGCCTGAGTATGAAAAAACCAGACACAATATTGGTCAATTACTGCTCTCTGAATTAGCAGAGAGAAACAAATTCACAGCTCATAAATCTCGGATGGAGATCTGCGAGATCAGAGTTAATGAAAATACTTTAGTGCTGGCTAAATCTCGTGGCTTTATGAATGAATCAGGCGGACCGGCAAAATCATTAATTGATTTTTACAAGATTCCAGTAGATCAAGTAATTGTGGCTCATGATGAGCTAGATCTGCCATTTAATTCTTTACGTTTGAAGTTTGGTGGTGGCGATAATGGCCATAACGGATTGAAATCATTGACCTCATCCCTTGGTACTGCAGATTACTATCGAATCAGAATGGGAATTGGTAGACCACTAGGGCAACAAGATCCAGCAGATTTTGTCTTAAAGCCGTTCAGTAAAGAGGAGCGAAGTGAATTACCTAATTTTATTGATAGAGGCGGCCAGGCAATAAAGGCGTTAATTGAGAATGGAATAGATAAGGCACAAACCGCTTTTAACTCTTGATGATTTGAGCACGGCCTGCTTCTAGCCTTGCAACTGGGACTCTAAATGGTGAACAAGAGACATAATCAATACCTAGATTGTTAAAGAAGTGAATACTTCTTGGATCACCACCATGCTCACCACAGATACCTAACTTAAAATCTTTTCGAACCGCTCGAGCCTGATCTCTGGCAATCTTTACTAGTAAGCCAACACCATCTTGGTCTAGTGATTCAAATGGATTAAATGGCAAGAGCTCTAGATCTAAGTATCTTGGCAAAAAGGTTGATTCCACATCATCCCTGCTAAATGCCCAAGTTAATTGGGTTAGATCATTGGTGCCAAAGGAGAAGAAATCTGCATAATCTGCCAATCTAGTTGCAGTAATGGCAGCTCTTGGCGTTTCAATCATGGTACCAATTGGGATATCTAACTTCTCATTACCTAAAGTTTTTACAATCTCAAGTTCAAGATTTTCTCGAAGATATAAGAGCTCTCGCTGAGTTGTAACCAATGGAATCATTAACTCTGGTCGTGGATCAAAGCCAGCCTTTTTAACCTCAATACTTGCTAAGACCAAAGCTCTAACCTGCATTTTAAATAACTCTGGAATTAATATTCCAAGACGCACACCTCGTAGGCCAAGCATTGGATTTGCTTCGTGTAACCGTTTAACCGCTGTAAATATCGCTTTATCTCGAGTGCTGACCTCTTTATTCAAAGCTTCAGCTGTCGCCATTTGTGCACTTAGGCTTGCCAGATCTGGCAGAAATTCATGTAGCGGTGGATCCAATAAACGCACCGTTACCGGTAAACCAGACATCGCTTTTAGGATTCCAACAAAATCAGCTTGTTGCAGCACCTGCATCTGCGCAATTATCTTGTTTTGATCCTCTTCACTTTCTGCCAAAACAACTTGCTCTACATATGATCTGCGCTCACCTAGAAACATATGTTCGGTACGGCACAGACCAATTCCTTGAGCTCCAAGTGTTCGTGCACGTTGACTATCCTCTGGCGTATCAGCGTTAGCTCTGACAAATAATTTTCTAATCTCATCAGCATGGTTCAAGATTCGATCCACCGCTTTAACAATCGGAGTAGCCTGATCTGAATCTACCTTTACCTTGCCCTCTAAATATGAGGTAACAGTGGATTGTGTAACAGCGATCTCGCCCAGATAAACACAACCGGTGGTGCCATCGATCGAGATAATCTCACCCTCTTTAATAATTAGATCACCAATATTAAATTGCAAAAGTTTTTCATCGACATTTATCGCTTCAGTTCCGCAGACAGCGGTCTTACCCATACCTCGAGCAACTACAGCTGCGTGAGATGTTTTTCCACCGCGCGTTGTTAAAATTCCTTCAGCAGCTACCATTCCAACTAAATCATCAGGACTTGTCTCGCGCCGAACCAAAATAACTTTCCGGCCAGCTTTAGCTAGATCAAAAGCCTTCTTTGAGTTAAAGACAACCTCACCAACTGCTGCACCCGGGGATGCAGGGATTCCAGTTGCGATTAAATTTTGTTTTTGCGATAAATCAAATTGTGGAAACATGAGTTGTACTAATTGCTCACCATTAGTTCTGGTAAGCGCTTCATCCATCGAGATCTTGCCTTCATCAACTAATTGGGTTGCAATACGAAAGGCGGCCTCAGCAGTTCTCTTGCCAACTCGAGTTTGTAAGATCCATAACTTTCCGCGCTCTACGGTGAACTCGATATCACATAGATCTCGGTAGTGATCCTCAAGAGTCTTCATTAATCTCTCTAATTCAGCATGTACTACCGGCTCTTTCTTTGCCATATCAACTAAGGACATCGTGTTTCTAATTCCGGCAACTACATCTTCACCTTGAGCCTTATCTAAATAATCACCGTAGCTTCCCGTTTCACCAGTTGCTGGATTACGAGTAAATGCAACACCAGTACCGGAGTCATCACTTAAATTTCCAAAGACCATCGATTGAATATTCACCGCTGTTCCAAGATCAGATGGGATGCGCTCTCGCTTGCGATAGAGGTTTGCTCGTTCTGAGTTCCAGGATCTAAAGACCGCTTCAATTGAATGATTTAGGTGATCTACTGGATTAGTTGGGAAGGTGCGTTCCGTGTGAGATTCGATCAACTTTATTAATTGTGCTGCCAGATCCTTAAGAGCGGGTGCAGTTAAATCTGCAACCACAGCAGCATTATGTTTTTGTAGATACTCACTTTCTAATTCATGAACACTCTCATCTGGCACCTCACACACAATTCGGCCATACATATCTATAAATCGGCGATAAGAGTCCCAGGCAAACTTTTCATTTCCTGATGCAATCGCCATTGCCTCTGCAACCTCGGGTGTAATGCCAACATTAAGTACCGTCTCCATCATTCCTGGCATCGAGTGCTTAGCGCCTGATCGAACTGAGACTAGTAATGGATTTTTCGCATCACCAAATTTTTTCCCGACAACCTTTTCAAGGTTAGCTAGTGCAATATCAACCTGACCAGATAATTGAGTTGGAATATTGCCAGTTGTTAAAAACTCGCGGCAAGCATCGGTTGTGATTGTGAAACCTGGCGGGACAGGTAATCCCATTTGCACCATCTCTGCAATGTTGGCCCCTTTTCCACCAAGCAGATCTGATTTACTTTTATCACCAAAGGTAAATGGATAAACAAATTGTTTAGCCACTTTAACTCCGATCTAACTCTGCAAAGTGCATAATCAGCCAGTATTTCTAAGACCAGCTGCCACACCATTAATTGTTAACAGGAGCGCTCTAGTAAGTAGTGGATCTGGCGTAGTTTGAGTACGCACCTGTTTCAATAAAGAGACTTGAAGTAATTGCAAAGGCGCTAAGTAAGTATCTCTTACCGCCAAGGTTCGAGCAAGAATTGGTTGATTTCCTAGCAACTCTTTTTTATTTGTTAGTGCCAATAATTCAGCAACGGTAAGTTCGTACTCCGCTTTAATCTGATCAAAAATTTTGTGCAAGGCAGGATCAACCAATGCTTCAACATATCTTTGAGCGATCTTTAAATCAGTTTTTGCAATTGTCATCTCGACATTACTTATAAAGGTTCGGAAGAAGTGCCAATCCTTTAGTAAGTCAACAAGTAGATCCCCATTGCCAGCCAAGCGTGCTGCTTTTAAGCCAGATCCCACACCAAACCAACCTGGAACAATTTGTCTAGATTGTGTCCAGCCAAATACCCATGGAATTGCTCTCAATGAGGCAAGCCCACCACCAGCATCAGCTCTGCGAGATGGTCTTGAACCTAAAAATAAATTACCTAATTGTTCGACTGGAGTTGATTGGTAGAAGTAATTTGGCAGATCAGGTTGATCTACTAAATTTCGATAAGCTGTAAAAGCGGCATCACTGATTAAATCCATGCAGGAATCCCATGAGTTTAATGAGTTAGAGCTCTGTCTTGGTTTTCGATTTAACACAGTTGCTTCAAGTGCAGCGGCGAGGGTTAACTCAATATTCTCTTTAGCTAATGCAGGTAAACCATACTTATCAGAGATAACTTCACCCTGCTCAGTCATCTTTATTTGTCCATCAATTGAACCCCAAGGAAGGGCGATTAAAGCATCGTAGGTTGGCCCACCACCGCGACCAACTGATCCACCGCGACCATGGAATAAGCGCAACTTAACCCCATGTTTAATTGAAATATCTCTAAGTTTGCGTTGTGCTTTGTGAATCTCCCACTGGCTGGTTGTAATTCCAGCATCCTTATTTGAATCTGAGTAACCAAGCATTACCTCTTGAATATTTCCACGAAGTGAAACAATCTCGCGGTACTCCTTATTACTTAACAACTTATCTAGAATCTCATCTGCTGCTCTTAACTCAGCAACTGTTTCTAACAGTGGTACGAAGTTAATCTGAGCAAACTTTACTGGCGCAGTTAGATTGATCAATCCCGCGTACTTTCCAATCAATACCGCCGCTAGAACATCTTCAGCTGATTTAGTCATTGAGATGATATAGGTTTCAATTACTTCAGGCCCAAATTGCTTAATTAACTCACCAATTGCCAAAAATGTTTCAAATGTTTTTTTACTTGGCTCATCTAATTTATCAACAAATAATTTCGCATCAGAAATCAAAGCTGAACTTATCTGTTTCATATCTAACCTGCCTACTGTTTGTTCAAGTAATTTCCAGTGGGCATCTGAGTGCTCTCGAACATCCATAGTTGCATGGGTTAAACCAAAGGCGGTAATTGCTCTGGTTAATCGCTCAAGTAAACCGCCCGCAATTAACTCACCATTGTGTTTCAGCAGGGAATCACGCATGATGGTGAAATCAGCCAACAATTCAGTAGTGTCTTTGTAATCGCGTCCTGGAACATGAGCAGCTGAGCTACGGTGTCTGGCTTGAGTAATTAATAATTTATGTCGGATTGCTGTTGCTTTTAACCGGTAAGGCTCTTCAACATTGATTCTGCGAAACCGCGGTTCAATCTCCGGAATTAGCTCTAAATCTTGCGCTACAGATTTAAGTAACTCTGGCGAGACTCCAGCCAATTTTGTAGAAACGGAAAGCCCTTGGCGAAGCTCATCCAATAAGTGAATTACGGTTCGAGTGAAGTAAGCATTTTGTAACAAGATGGCAGATTTTGTTACCTCTGCAGTAATAAATGGATTACCATCGCGATCGCCACCTATCCAAGTACCGAAGGACAAAGGTTTAGCAGTTAGACCAACCTTGATATCAATTCGATTTAACTCTTTAGCAAATTGATCAAGAACTTCTGGAACGGTAAATTCAAGTAACTCATCTAAGTAGTACAAAGAGTTAACCGCTTCATCTAATGGCTCTGGTTGTCCAATCCTTAACTCATCGGTTTGCCATAGCAAATCTATGGTTTCAGCTAATCGGGCATCTTTAACTTTGCCATCTGGGGTATCAAGCAGCTCTGAGATCGTGGTCAACTTACTTAGAACTGATCTACGTGCAGCCTCAGTTGGATGAGCGGTAAACACAGGTCTAATCGAAAGGCCATTTATCCAACCTTGTAACTCTGCTTTGGAGAACTCGTTTTTATTAAGTGCAACTTCAATATTAGATACTGCTTGGCTAATCCAACTTCCACCTAGATGTTGTTGGTTTGATAAGAGTTTTACGCGATCAACCTGTTCAGCAACATTTGCTAGATTAAAGTAAGTGCTAAAGGCTCTAACAAGTGAGACTATTTTTGCTACCGAAAGATCGCTAAGCGCCTCATCGGGCCGTCCCTCTTTAACTGCCAAACGAACCGATTCAACTAAATCTAAAAGCTCTGGTCCTTCTTGACGTGTCAGGGTTTGACCAAGTAGATCCGCCAACCTTCTAACATCATTTCGCAGGGCTGAGTTGTCGGAGTCCATGGCGTAATCATTACAGGTATCCGTGGTCGAATATGCCTAATTTATTCAACTAGAATTTCCCCAGATCAAACACCCCCCTTCTTTTAGAAGTGGGGGTAACTGGCGTTATTTGAGGATTTATAGATTGGAGCCCTTCATGCGCAGCGAAGTTAAAGCGTTGGAAGCTGTAATCAATAAGTACTTACTGGATCAAGTAGGCCCATTAGTTGCCCCAGCGGCGATCCACTCATTACTAGCAGCGGTTGCATCTAATGAGCAGCCATTATTGTTGGTGGCAAGCTCTACTAGAAAAGCTGATGAGTTAACTGCAGAATTAAAATCATACTTACCAGCAACTGCAATCGCTAATTTTCCACCTTGGGAAACCTTGCCACATGAGAGATTAAGTCCTAAAAGTGACACCGTTACAAATCGCTTCAAGGCCTTAAATGCTATTGCTTCAAAACAATCACAGATTGTTGTTACATCAATTCGCGCTCTACTTCAACCAATAATTGCTAATGATCTAAGTGAAACAAAACTCTCGTTGGCAATTGGTCAACAGATTGAATTAAGTGTATTAGTTGAGAAGTTATCAACATTTGGTTTTGCACGAGTTGATCTAGTCGAGCGCCGCGGTGAGTTTGCCGTGCGTGGCGGGATCGTTGATCTCTTTCCTGCCGATCATGAACATCCGGTGCGAGTTGATTACTTTGGTGATGAGATAGAGGAGCTCTCATACTTTTCAATTTCAGATCAGCGAAGAATTACAAAGCTTGAACAACTGCAGATTTATCCATGTCGAGAGTTGATTATCGATACAGAGGTAAAAATTAAGGCAGCTGCCTTAGGTGAGCGTTATCCCCAAATTAAAGAGTTAACCGAGAAAATACAGGAGGGAATTTACTTTGAAGGAGTTGAATCATTAGCAGCCGGCTTAGTTAATGAGTACAAATCGTTGATTCAATACCTGCCAGCTAAAACTCAAATTTGGTTAATTGATCAACCTCGACTCACTTCCCGGGCAATTGATCTCTTAGAAACAAATCAAGAGTTTCTAGAGGCTGCCTGGTCAAATTTAGCTTGGACAAATTTAGAAGGACAAAAAAGTGGGGCAAAGCAAGCCCCGATTGATTTAAGTAAAGAGTTAGATAAGGGAAGCTTCTTCACCCTTGATTTTATAATCTCTGAAAGTAAAGAGGCTCACTTCTCATTGCGAGCTTTAAATCTTTATCAGACTGACCCCAGTGATCTTGAGATTGAAGAGATTACTGAGATTGAATCCTTTGGTAATGATTATGAGGCGGCAATTTTACAGATTAAGGAGTGGTTTAAGGATGGGTATCAAATAACCTTCTCCGCCCCAGGTTTAGGCACATTAAATCGATTTCATGAATTACTAAATCAAGCAGATTTACCAAACTCTATAACTTCATTTGAAAGCTCTGTAATTCATTTAATTCAAAGCGCAATTGCAAATGGATTTATCAGCAAATCAGAAAAGATTGTCTTCCTGACAGAGAAAGATATCTCTGGGCAGCGCGCCTCTGATAAAGATCTAGCGCGAATGCCATCTCGGCGGAAAAAATCTATTGATCCGCTACTGCTGATTGCCGGAGATTATGTAGTCCATGAACAGCATGGCGTAGGTCGTTATGTTGAATTGATAAATCGAAGTACTAATGGTGTTACACGAGAGTATTTAGTACTTGAATATGCATCTGCTAAGCGTGGTCAACCAGCAGATAAATTGTTTGTACCAACTGACACCCTAGAACAGGTGACTAAGTATGTAGGTGGTGAAGCGCCATCACTACACCGAATTGGTGGTGCAGATTGGCAAACGACTAAGCGAAAGGCAAGAAAGGCAATCAAACAGATTGCAGCAGAGTTAATTAGATTGTATGCGGCTCGAATGAGTGCACCTGGTTTTGCGTTTTCGCAAGATACACCTTGGCAAAAGGAGTTAGAGGAGAGCTTTGCATTTGTTGAAACAATTGATCAACAATCCACGATAGATGAGGTAAAGCGTGACATGGAAGCGCCTCATCCTATGGATCGAATTGTTTGTGGTGATGTTGGGTATGGCAAAACAGAGATTGCAGTACGAGCGGCATTTAAAGCGGTTCAAGATGGAAAACAGGTTGCGATCTTGGTACCCACAACATTACTTGTTCAACAACACTTAAATACCTTTACATCTCGCTACTCTGGCTTTCCAATTAAAATCGCAGCGCTTTCAAGGTTTAATACGGCAGCGCAAAGTAAATCAATTATTGCTGGCCTAGCCACAGGTGAGATTGATGTTGTTATCGGAACCCACAGATTACTATCTAAAGATATTGCCTTTAGAGATCTTGGTTTATTAGTAGTTGATGAAGAGCAACGATTTGGTGTAGAACATAAAGAGGAGTTAAAGAAAGCGCGAACAAATGTTGATGTACTAGCTATGTCGGCAACACCAATTCCACGAACGCTTGAGATGGCTATTACCGGGATTAGAGAGATGTCTAATATAACTACGCCGCCGGAGGAGCGTCATCCAGTTTTGACATATGTTGGACCATATGATGAAAAACAGGTTGGTGCGGCTATCCATCGCGAGTTACTGAGAGATGGTCAGATCTTCTTTATTCATAACCGAGTTGAAAGTATTGAAGCGGTCGCAGAGCGGCTTAAAAAATTAGTACCTGAATTAAAAATTGGAATCGCACATGGCCAAATGAATGAGCGAGTTCTGGAGGATGTAATTCTAGGATTTTGGAATCGAGAGTTTGATTTACTGCTATGCACAACAATTATTGAAAGTGGAATTGATATTCCAAATGCCAATACTTTAATTGTCGATCGATCTGATCTATTTGGATTGTCACAATTGCACCAATTGCGAGGACGAGTGGGTCGAAGTCGCGAGCGTGCGTATGCCTACTTTCTCTATCCAACAGATAAACCGATCACCGAGTTAGCCCATGATCGATTAACAACAATTGCAACTAATACCGATCTTGGTGCTGGCATACAGGTTGCATTAAAGGATTTAGAAATTCGTGGTGCTGGAAATTTGTTAGGTGGTGAGCAATCTGGTCATATCGCTGAGGTTGGCTTTGATCTTTATATGAGGATGGTCGCTGATGCCGTAGAGGAGTTTAAGAGCGGTTACTTTGAGGATCAACCAAAGAGGATTGAGTGCAAAGTTGAGCTACCAATTAATGCCCATCTACCAGTTGATTACATCGAGTCAGAGAGATTGAGGTTGGATTTATATCGCAGAATTGCAGATGCGGTTGATGATATAGCTTTAGATGAAATCAAACTTGAGTTAATTGATCGATTTGGAAAGTTACCTGAACCGGTTAATGAGTTGCTTGCAGTTGCAGCCCTTCGAATATATGCAAAAAATTTAGGGATTAAAGAGATCGCCTTAGCTGGTAAAAATCTAAGGATGCAGCCGATCTTCCTGCCGGAATCGGCGCAAATAAAGTTAAATCGCCTATATCCAGGTTCAATCTATAAAAGTGCCAGCGAGACGGTTCTTGTCGCTCGCCCGCATACGCCCAATTGGATTGAAGCGGGTCGGTTAGGGGATACTTCTTCTCTTGCTTGGGTCGATTCAATTCTTAAGAATTTAATTCAACCATTAGCTAAAAATTAAGAGAAGTTCGAGTCAGATTCAACTAGTGGAAACAGAGGATGTAATTGTTCAACCAGGTTAATAAATTTAAAAAATTCTTTGCTGGATTAATTGCCCTAATGGTGCTAACTGGTTGTAGCCAGGTTGGCTCAGGTGTTTCAATTGGTGATTCTGAGATTAGCTCTGCGCAAATTCAAAAGTATGTTGATGAAATTCTGACCGAGCGCTCAAAGGTTGATACCTCCCAAATGCAATTAGATGCGGGCGCGGTTTTAATTCGTACTCAAGCACAATTTCAGATAATCTCCGCAATTCTTGATCAAATAATCGCAGATAAGAAAATTTCAGTTACGCCAGCAGATGTAGCAGCTCGACGAGCAGCGATTGTGAATCAAGTAGGTGGCGAGGATCAAATGCCTAAAGCATTAGTTGCTGCTGGTTTGGCACCATCAAACTTTGATAAGTACCTAAAGATTATTTTGATTTCAGAGAGATTAAATGAGCTTGTTCTTGCAGAGGGTGCTACAGAGCAGACCGCTGGAGACGCAGTTACTAAATTGGTTACAGATGCTGCTAATAAATTAGGAGTCACTGTTAACTCTCGATATGGCAAATGGAATGAATTAACCGCCACTATTGATGATGCTGATAATACTGATGGCGCTGTTACGCCAGCTCCATAATTATCAATACTTAATAAAAATTTGAAGCAATTGTGAGCTCACAGTTAGTAAGACTTCGTCAGGTGATGGATCAACTCCGATCACCTGGAGGTTGTCCGTGGGATGCCGAACAGGATCATCAATCCCTTTTAAAGTACTTACTTGAAGAGTCATATGAGTTTATTGAGGTAGTTGAAGAGGGCGATCAAAAAGCTATGCAAGAGGAGCTTGGCGATCTACTACTTCAAGTTTTCTTCCACTCAAGAATTGCCGAAGAGCATCAAGATTCGCCATTTAATATTGAAGATGTGGCAAAGACAATCGCAGATAAGTTAGAACACAGGCACCCACATGTTTTTGGCGACCAACAAGTAAGTTCAAGTACTGAGGTGCTAGAAAATTGGGAGAAACAAAAAGCGGTTGAAAAGGGAAGAAGTTCAGCGATTGATGGTGTGCCAGTTGGTCAACCAGCGTTGCCACTAGTAGCTAAGTTGCTTTACCGAAGTGAAAAATTTGATTATAAGTTGGATCTACCACAATCGGTGAAGTTGGATCCAAATATTAAATCAGATCAATTTGGTGATCTACTTGTTGGAATTATTGCTCAGGCAGTAAATCTTGGAATTGATCCAGAGGCGGCGCTTCGCACTGCAGCGAAGGGCTTAATCAGCAATATCTTGCAGTATGAACAAGGTAGAATTACCCCATAATTAATCTAACTTTTCTAGGAGCATCTCATGGCAATAATTGAAACCATTCATGCAAGAGAGATCTTAGATTCTCGAGGAAACCCAACTGTTGAAGTTGAAGTTGTTTTAGATGATGGCAGTACTGCCAGAGCTGCTGTTCCAAGCGGTGCATCAACTGGAGCTTTTGAAGCGGCCGAATTACGTGATGAAGGCAAGCGCTACTTAGGCAAAGGTGTTGAAAATGCTGTTAAAAATGTAAATGAAAAAATTGCACCAGTAATTTGTGGATTTGATGCTCAAGATCAACGTTTAATAGATGATGAGATGATCGCTTTAGATGGCACAAAAAATAAATCAAAATTAGGGGCAAATGCAATTCTTGGTGTCTCTTTGGCAAGTGCTCGTGCCGCCGCTGAAAGTAGTGATTTATCATTTTTTAAATATATCGGTGGACCAACAGCACACACCCTGCCAGTTCCAATGATGAATATTTTAAATGGCGGTGCTCACGCCGATACAAATGTTGATATTCAAGAGTTTATGGTGGCACCAATTGGTGCGCCAAACTTTAAGGAGTCCCTGCGATGGGGCGCTGAGATTTACCACAGTTTAAAAGCGGTCTTAAAAAAACAAGGCCTAGCAACAAGTATTGGCGATGAAGGTGGCTTTGCACCGAATCTAGCAAGCAATCGAGCAGCTCTTGATTTGATTTTAGAGGCGATTGAAAAGGCAGGGTTCAAAGCAGGTAAAGATATTGCGCTAGCAATGGATGTTGCAGCGACTGAGTTCTTTGAAAAAGATAAATACAAATTTGAAGGCAAATTACTTACCTCAGATGAGATGATCGCTTATTACAGCGATTTAGTTAACTCCTATCCACTTGTCTCTATTGAGGATCCACTAGATGAGAATGATTGGGCTGGTTGGCAAAAAATGACCACACAATTAGGAGATCAAATTCAAATCGTTGGTGATGATCTATTTGTGACTAATCCTGAGCGTCTTTCTCGTGGAATTGCCAGCCAAACTGCAAATGCGCTTCTGGTTAAAGTAAATCAAATCGGAACTCTAACTGAAACAATGGATGCGGTAGCCCTTGCTCACCGAAGTGGATATCGCTCAATGATGAGCCATCGATCTGGCGAAACTGAGGACACCACAATTGCGGATTTAGCTGTGGCACTTGAGTGTGGACAGATTAAAACTGGTGCACCTGCTCGCTCTGAAAGAGTTGCTAAATACAATCAACTACTTAGAATTGAAGAAGAGTTAGCCGATGTCGGCTTATATGCTGGCCGTAATGCTTTTCCAAGATTTAAAGGTTAATTTTGGCACCTAGATTTTTTGCAGCTCCACTTATATCTGCCAGTAGAAAAAAAATTCAAGGTGAATTAAAGCGTCAAGGTTTATCAAATCGAGCATTAATTTTAGGTGTGATTTTATTTGCACTAGCAGTCACTATTGCACCGCCACTTCAGCATTACTTTACTCAGAAGGCTGCAATAAACGCCCTTGAGGTACAAATAAAAGATAATCAAGCGATGGTAGATGCTGCGGTAAAAGAGTTAGCACAGTGGGATGATCCAGAGTATGTTGCAAGTCAAGCTCGCGCCAGATTGCACTTTGTTTTTCCAGGTGAGCGCAAGTACATCGTCTTAGATGAAAGTACTGGTGAGGCCACACAAGATGAAACAAAGGTTTCAGAACAGTTTCCAGTTGGAATTCCATGGTACTCACGGTTGATTTCATCCATCACAAGCACAAATGTAAATCCATAAATGAGCAAGGCCACACAACAAGATCTTGATGTGGTTGCAGCACAACTGCAACGCACTCCAAGGGATGTTCACGAGGTTGCTCACCGCTGTCCCTGTGGCGAGGTTGATGTTGTTACAACACCACCTCGATTAGCAGATGGCACACCATTTCCTACCTTTTACTACGCAACCTGTCCAAAGTTAACAGCTGCAATATCAACGCTGGAGAGTTCAGGTTTAATGATTACTATGAATGAGAGATTACAAAATGATTCAGCGTTACAAAGTGCATATCGCCAAGCACATCTAAAGTATGAAGCTGCACGAGATGCGGTTGCAATTGAATTAAATCTAGATGTTCCAGAGGTCAAAGGAACAACAGCTGGTGGTATGCCTGATCGAGTTAAATGTTTGCACTCCTTAATCGCACACTCCCTAGCTGCTGGTGAGGGTGTTAATCCACTTGGTGATGAAGCGCTAGCTGCACTACCTGATTGGTGGATAAACAAACCATGTAGTGAGTTATCAAATTTGTTGGATAAATAATGAGTCGAGTGGCGGCGATTGATTGTGGAACCAACTCAATCCGGTTATTGATTGCAGATATCAGCGATAGTAATTTTAAAGAGGTCGTACGTGAGATGGAGGTTGTTAGATTAGGCCAAGGCGTTGATGTGAATAAAGCATTTCATCCAGATGCGATCGCACGAACCTTAAGTGCAGTTGAAAAATATGCGCGACAAATTAAAGATAATGATGTTGAGAAAATAAGATTTTGCGCGACAAGTGCATCCAGAGATGCCACCAATCGAGATATCTTCATTGATGGCGTTAGAGATATTTTAGGTGTTGAAGTAGAGGTAATCTCTGGCGAAGAGGAGGCGGCACTCTCCTTTGCTGGTGCAACAAAAGAGCTATCGCAAAGTGATGCACCATTTTTAGTTGTTGATATCGGCGGCGGTTCGACTGAATTTGTAATTGGATCAATAAAAGTAGAGTCTGCAAAAAGTGTGAACATTGGTTGTGTCAGAATGAGTGAACGCCACTTCACCCAACAACCCCCAACATCAGCACAATTACATGCTGCAATCTCTGATATTGATCAAGCGATTGCAATAGCGGCAAAAGATGTACCAATTACGACTGCACAAACATTGATTGCGGTTGCCGGTACTGCTACAACTATCGCTGCAGCAGCATTAGAGCTTGACTCTTACGATCGATATGCAATTCATCTGGCTCGAATATCAGCTGAGAAAGTTTTTCAAGTAGCAGCAAAGTTACAAAGTTTAAATCGGGATGAGATTGCTAAGTTGGGTTATATGCATCCTGGCAGAGTTGATGTAATTACAGCGGGCGCCTTGGTTTTATCTAGAGTTATGGCCGCAACTGGTGCATCGGAGTTTGTGGCATCTGAGAGCGACATTCTCGATGGCATGGCGTGGAAATTGGCTGGTGAGTAAGCCAATAAAAGACGGGTAGATTTACCCCCTGAAGATTCGCCCCTGTAGCCCAATGGCAGAGGCATGCGACTTAAAATCGCACAAGTGTGGGTTCGACCCCCACCGGGGGCACGCTCATCTTCAGTTGAGAATTAAGCAAAGATTAAGCAGAAAAGGCGAGATTGGCTACCCATTTGGAATTAAGGGTGGTTAATATTTGTTCTACCTAACGCACTTGGATTAAGTGTGTTTGACTAATTTTGCAAAAGGAGAAAAATGCAAAGTTCTAATCCAGTACTTGGTAAAGCTTTTAATCAACCAAGCAACGCCTTGTCGCAAAACTCTTATCAAGAGTTAGAGAAGGCATACCAGGCACCAGCTGCTTCATCCATTCGCACAGGTCGAATGACAATTGAGGATGTTGTAGCAAAAACCGGATTTTTATTTGGCTTACTTGTAGTTGTCGGTGCATTTGCATGGAGTGCAAATCTTGGAATGGGCACGGCAATGATTGGATTTATTGGAGCCTTTGTGCTTGCAATGGTCATTTCATTTTCAAAGACAGTTAAACCAGCCCTAGTAGTTACTTATGCAGCGTTGCAAGGTCTGGCTATTGGAACGATCTCTCATTTCTATGAGGGCGCCTATCCTGGAATTGTTAGCCAAGCGGTAATTGGAACGATCGCCGCATTTGCTGGTGTGTTATTTATGTACCGCAGTGGTCGCTTACGCGCCACACCAAAATTCACTCGTACTTTAATTGGTGCTGCAATTGGTTACTTTATTTTGGCCCTTGTCTCATTTATTGCATCATTCTTTGGAGTCGGACAGGGTTATGGCTTCTACGGAGTTTCTGGACTTGGACTTCTGCTTGCAGTAGCTGGTGTAGCAATTGCAAGCTTCTTCCTGGTTTTAGATTTTGATCAGGTTGAAAAGGGAGTAGCCGCTGGAGTACCAGAGAAAGAGTCTTGGCGTGCCGCTTTTGGTTTAATGGTTACGATCGTTTGGCTATATCTTGAGGTATTACGTCTGCTATCAATTCTACGGAATGATCGCTAAATAAAAAAAGTTAAACAGGAGCTGTGAGCGATCACAGCTCCTGTTTGTTTTTATCAGGAATTAATTCATGACCCAACTTTGATTGTCTAGTTTCAGGCAAGATTAATGCTAAAAATATCGCTGATGAGTAAACAACCGCTGAGAGTATAAATGCGGCTTGAAAAGAGTAGAGATCTGTTAGTAGACCTACCAAAATTGGGCCGACAATCATTCCGGCATCTCCTGCCATCTGCCAGGCAGCAATTACCTGTCCACCTCTTCCTCTAATAATGTCGCCAACTACGCTGCCAGGTGCGGTTCCAACATATGCACCACCTAAACCAAAAAGTGCCATGGATATGAAGTAGAGAGCGACATTATCGGTAATACATAAAACCAAGATAGCGGACAAAACAACTGTGCCACCTATTAGTAACGCAGCTCTACGACCGCTTTCATCGGAGAATCTGCCCGCACGCAGCAAGAAAATTCCTTGCAAAAGTGCGCCAATAGTTAAGCCAATTCCAGCAATTGTTACAGTTGAGTTTAACTTTTCAGTTACAAATAATGGCAGGATTGAAGATCGCATTCCAAATAAGACCCAGTTGTTTACAAAGGCTAGAACTAAGGCGATTTGGTATGGCCGTAATTTAAAGGCCTCTCTTAATGTGGTAGTTTCAATACTGTCACCACGTACATCAACCTTGCGACCTAATCTTCGCTCACTTAAGAAGAAGAGCGCAGTAATTCCGGCAAGGGCAAGGCTCACTGAGTAAACAAAAAATGGCGCTCTAAGGGATAACCCCGATAGCAATCCACCAAATGCCGGGCCTGCGATGCCACCAATTAAAAAGCCACCATTGTAAAGTGATTGAGCACGAGCTCGTACATCATCTGTTACTGATCGCATTAATAATGATCCAGCTGAAACAGAGAACATAGAGGAACCTAATCCACCAAGGGTGCGAAAGATTAAGAGTTGATTGTAATTTTGAGAGAGTGCAGTTAACAAAGTAAAGAAAGCGACCATAAATAGGCCAACACCTAAAACAGTTCGCTCACCAAATCGATCTACCAATCGCCCCGAGAATAGACCTGAGGCGAATCGCATAAAGGCAAAGGCAGAGATAACTAAGCCAATCGCAGTTTTGTTAACACCAAAGGAGGCGGCAAAGATGGGAATTGCTGGAATTATTAAACCAAAGCCAATCGCCACTAAAAAGGAGATGCTAGAGAGGATTGCTACCTCTTTAGGCAACTCTCTAAATGGATTTTTTGTACTTAGTTTAATGCCACACCATCCTTGAAGATTTATTAAGATTTACAAATAGAGAACATATAGACAACATATAGACAATAGGTGCAGAGCATAAGCTCTGAATTTATTGAATCTAAGAAGCATTAGTTTACTGTGCTTTACATTATGATGCAGCCATGAAAGCGGTTATTGCGGAAAACTTAGTTAAAACATATGACAAGGGTCGAGTGCGTGCGTTAGATGGCCTCTCCCTAGATGTTGAAGAGGGCACTGTGCTTGGCGTATTAGGGCCAAATGGTGCCGGAAAAACTACAACCGTTCGAGTATTAACCACATTATTAAAACCAGATTCAGGTTCAGCTCAAGTCGCAGGTATAAATGTATTAAAAGATCCAGATGAGGTTAGGAAGGTAATTGGTTTATCTGGTCAGTATGCAGCGGTGGATGAGACTTTAACTGGTTGGGATAACTTAATTATGTTTGGTCGCTTGTATCACCTTTCAAGTAAGCAGGCAGCACAACGTGCAACTGATCTGCTCGAGCAGTTCTCACTTACCGCTCGCGCAAAATCTCCAATCAGAACCTACTCAGGTGGAATGCGACGCAGATTAGATCTAGCTGCCTCGTTAATTGTAAAACCAAAGGTCTTGTTTTTAGATGAGCCAACAACTGGTTTAGATCCCCGAGGTCGACAGGATATGTGGGGAGTTATTAATGAGTTAGTTAAGAGTGGTGTCACACTGCTGTTAACCACCCAGTATCTCGAGGAGGCGGATCACTTAGCTGATGAGATAGCTGTAATTGATCATGGCAAAGTTATTGCGCGGGGCACATCTGATTATTTAAAGCGTCAAGTAGGCGGGGAAAAATTAGAGATTGTGGTTGAGCTAAAGGATTTAGCAGCAACTAAAGAGATTGTCGCCAAGGTAAGTGCAAGTGCGGTCGCAGTTGATGAAGGCATGCGACAAATCAGTGCACCAGTTACAACTGGCAGTAAAGCTTTAATCGAGGCGGCAAGAATGCTGGATGATCAAGGAATTCATCCACTAGATATTGGTTTAAAGCGCCCATCATTAGATGATGTATTTTTATCACTAACGGGCCATGTAGCTGAGGATGAGCAGTCAGATGATTTACAAATAGCGGATGGTAAAGGTAGACGGGGAGAAAAAAGATGAGCCAATTTTCTAATAGTGTCTCTGATGCACTAATTATTACCAAGCGCCAGATTTTGCAATTAACTCGTGTTCCTGAGCTATTAATCTTCTCGACAATTCAACCTGTGATGTTTGTTTTGCTATTTAGATATGTTTTTGGCGGTTCGATAGAGACTGGTCAACCAGGCGGATATGTGCAATTACTTATGCCCGGAATCTTTGTGCAAACAGTTGCCTTTACCTTAGCTGGCACATCAGTTGGACTCGCCTCCGATATGCAAAAAGGATTAATTGATCGATTTAGATCACTCCCAATCTCTCGCTCCGCAGTGGTCTTTGGCAGAACACTTGGCGATGCCGCATTAAATGTACTTGTTTTACTTGTTATGGGAATTGCTGGATATCTAGTCGGCTGGCGCCCTACCTCAGGTATTTTTATGATCTTTCTTGGATTTTTATTTCTATTTGTATTTGGTTACGCCATGTCATGGATTGGCGTGCTAATTGGTTTGTCAGTTAAAGAGGAGCGAGTTGCACAAAATGTTACATTTATTGCAGTCTTTCCATTAACCTTTTTATCAAATGCATTTGCACCAACAACTGGAATGCCAAGATTCCTGCAGTACTTTGCCGAGTGGAATCCGGTATCAACTATGGTCGCTGCTTGCCGCCAATTATTTGGTTTAAAAAATGAGTTTGGTGCAACAGCTGGATCATTCCCAAGTGAAAACCCACTTGAAATGTCCATAATTTATATAGTGCTTTTAATGGCGGTATTTATTCCATTAAGTATTAGAAAGTACAACAACACCTCAAAGTAAAAAAGAGTTGTAATTAATTTAGTAAGGCTGTGCCTCAAGAATTGCTACCTGAATACTCTTGCCATTTGGTGCGCTGTAATTAACAGTTTCACCAACCTTGGCACCTAAGACAGCTGAACCAAGCGGTGATTTCTCGGAGTAAACATCGATATCACCACTAGCGATCTCTCTTGAACCGAGTAAAAATTTAAGCTCATCACCAGCAATATCAACAGTTACTAACATTCCAAGTCCTACGACGCCAGATTCACTTGCTGGCGGAGTTCCAATATGAGCGTGTTCGAGCATATGTTTTAACTGACGAATTCGGCCCTCAATTTTTCCTTGCTCTTCTCGAGCAGCGTGGTAACCACCATTCTCTTTTAAATCACCTTCGGCACGAGCAGTCTCTATCTTTTTAATTATTTCTGCGCGAAGTGGTCCTTCGAGTTCAGTTAACTCAGCCGCTAATCGATCTGCAGCCTCCTGAGTTAACCAGGTTTGGGTTGGTTGGTTCATAAGAAGGAGAAGATTACTGGCAACCTGATATTCCTGCATTTACCGCAGGGATTCGCGTAGAAATCTCAATAATTCGCAGGTTGGGTCCAATATTTAATGTGTCAGCTGGCATTTGATCTACAAACTCACCAACTACATTTTTATCAAAATCACGAGCTACTAAATTACAAGAGTGTGAAGTTGTTAAATCTCGCACCTGAATAGAGTATGTAATCGAAATTTTCTGCTCATCAATTACTTGAAATGATATTAACTCACTTCGTATTGCAGGATTAGCAAAATTTGTACCACTCCAAATAAACCAAAGTAAGGCTAAGGTGGCAAAGGAGATTACCAACCATAGATTGCTTCTACCCTTTGGCTTTATGCCGTATCTCTCACGCAAGATCGGGTCGGTCAGCACTTTTGGATGAACCATAGGAATATTCTAGATCGTAAAGAAAGGTAGAGTTACCGTATGGAAGAGAGTGGAAGCTTTGATGTAGGCGTGGCTGGCTCAGTTACGATGATTATTTTGACCTTAACGGTTACAGCATTGATGATTAATTTTTATCGCAGATTTAAGAGATTATCTGATCGTAAAGATAAATAACTAAGTAATTGCGTATGAAGCGGGTTTTACGTCTGGGCTTGATCTCAATTACCTGGTTGCTCTTCATCGTTATTTTTATACAACTTGGATTTTGGCAGTTACATCGCGCCCAAGAGTTAAACCGAATTACTGCACCCGTTGCCGACCAGCCCGTGATTGCATTGACTGAGATCTCATCACCTGGAATGAATATGCCGATCAAGGCGGTAAATCGAATAGTCAGTGTAAGTGGAGTGTATGAGAAAAAATTTATCGCAAGGGATCAAAAGGTTAATGAGCAGGTAGTTAAAGATCTAGATGTCAGAGTTTTGCGGTTAGAAAACTCTTTCTCAGTTTTAATTGTTCGAGGTGTAGCCCAAAGTGATTTGCCAGATATAAGTTCAAAGGTTGAACTAGTTGGCCGGCTATATCCAAGGCAAAATGTAGATCGTGCCTTTGCAAAGGTTGGCGAACTAGCAAGAATTGATCCAGCACTAATTGTTGGCAGAGAGTTTCCCTTTCTTTATGATGGATATGTAGTTTTAAAATCGGAGGAGTTCATCGATCAATCCAATTATCCAGTTGAATTCATCGATTCACCGCAGATCTCACAACGGGTGCCTGGCTTTTACTGGCAACATATTTCTTATGTAGTTGTGTGGTGGTTTATGGCACTCTTGGTCTTGCTCTTACCTTTGTTCCCGCAGATGCGCCAGCGTAATTACATAGCGATCGCTGCAGAGCAGGAGCAGTTACGCCAATCCAAGATAAAGCGTGTTAAAAAAGCCAGTACAGTTAAAAAAGCCAGTACAGTTAAAAAAGCAGCTAAGAGAGTGAGAGCCAAATGAGTGGAGCATTAAGCCGTTTTCGATTTATGGCAATTTGGGCGGGAGCGATGTCGCTACTTCTTTGGTTTGCATACATGCCAGCGAAGTACCTTGTTCCTGATGATAATTTCTATGAGCGATTTATCTGGATCCCAATTGTTCATGGATTTACCTATCCAATTTACTTGCTAGCAACCTTGCAACTATGTTTTATGAAGCGAAAATCCTTGATCACCACCGCCTGGTATATGTTGGCCGGCACCTTACCGATCGCATCGATCTGGGCTGAACGTAAGGTAAGGCAGGAAGAAAATTAATCTCTCGCTAAAACCATTTGTTAAATCACTGGTTTACCCCATTTATGAGCAGCGATTGCTTTCGCAGATTGATTTCTCCCAAACACCTCACCATGTTGGTGTAATTCTTGATGGTAACCGCAGATGGGCAAAGGCAAATCCAGATGAGGCGGGAGATACTTCAACAAATCGTGGCCACAAGGCGGGTGCGGAGAAGATTGTTGATTTATTAAATTGGTGTGAAGAGGCAAAGGTTGCCGTCGTTACCTTGTGGTTGTTATCCAATGACAATCTAGCTAGACCCGCAGTTGAGTTAGATCCCTTACTTCAAATTATTGGAGATGCAATTGAGCAGTTAGGCAACATCGGTCGATGGGAGCTTCGCCCAGTGGGATCAATGGAGTTGTTACCAATTGAACTGCAAGAGCGATTAAAAAAGGTAGCGCAGAAAAGCAAGGGCATCCCAGGTGTTTTAGTAAATGTGGCGGTTGGTTATGGCGGACGACAAGAGATTGCCGATGCGGTTAAATCCTTGATTACTGATGCAGCGCAAAATGGCAAAAGCA
Source organism: Bifidobacterium breve (assembly GCA_945883755.1). GTDB lineage: Bacteria > Actinomycetota > Actinomycetes > Nanopelagicales > Nanopelagicaceae > Nanopelagicus. Next base: position 50,312 of record CAMCXX010000001.1, read on the forward strand.
TCGAGCAATTGACAGAGTTAATCTCCGAGAATGAGATAGAGAGATTTCTTTACACAGCTGGATTACCAGATCCAGATCTATTGATTAGAACCTCAGGTGAGCAGCGGCTAGGTGGATTTCTTCTTTGGCAGAGCGCTAAATCAGAGTTTTACTTTTGCGAGGCGTATTGGCCAGATTTTAGAAAGGTTGATTTTCTGCGTGCGCTCAGAGCCTACTCACAGCGCCACCGTAGGTTAGGCCTTTAACTCAGTTATCTAAACTTAACCTTTAAGGTTTGCGTGTCTACCTAACTTTCACCGCCTGATAATTTACCGTTTACTCACTTCCAAACCACCGACCACAATTACACAGAGTTGGGATCAAAGATATTGGCTAGTGAATCCTTTGTCTTAAAGTCAATCCAAAACTCTGCTGGAATAAAGGCGGTACCAGGCCGGATCACCTATGTAATTGATACCAGTGTTTTATTGGCGGATCCAGTAGCACTTTCTCGCTTTGCCGAACATGAAGTCATTGTTCCGATCACTGTAATTGGTGAGTTAGAGAGCAAGCGCGATCATCCAGAGCTTGGCTACTTTGCCAGAGCTGCGCTTCGCACATTAGATGATTTACGTGTAAAAAACGGCAGATTAGATCACCCACTAGCAATTAATGAAGAGGGTGGCACATTAGCGGTGGAGTTAAATCACTCAGATCTTTCAACCTTACCAGCAGGATTTTTACGTGATGGCTCAAATGATTCACGGATATTAGCAATTGCAAAAAATTTGATGAGTGATGGTCGAAGAGTTGTATTAGTAACCAAGGATCTACCGCTACGTGTGAAGGCATCATCTGTTGGAGTTGAAGCAGATGAGTATCGGGCAGAGTTAGCGATCTCTAGCGGTTGGACTGGAATGATCGAGGAGAGTGTTGGTGGTAATTTAATTGATTCACTTTATGAATCAGATCGAGTTGATCATGAGATTGCTAAGAGTGCGCCTTGCCATACCGGGATAGTTTTACACTCTGAAAAAGGCAGTGCACTGGCACGGGTAACTCCAGATAAAAAATTAAAGTTGGTTCGTGGCGATCGAAGCGCTTTTGGTTTGCATGGAAGAAGTGCTGAGCAAAGAGTTGCACTTGATATCTTGCTAGATCCTGAAGTTGGAATTGTCTCTCTTGGTGGCAGAGCTGGTACTGGCAAAAGTGCACTTGCTCTTGCTGCTGGATTAGAGATGGTCTTAGAAAAACGAGCGCATAAAAAGGTAGTAATTTTTCGACCACTTTACGCAGTCGGCGGCCAAGAGCTTGGTTACCTTCCTGGAACTGAAGGGGAGAAGATGTCACCTTGGGCCCAGGCGGTATTTGATACTTTGGGCTCGCTGGTTAGCCAGCAGGTAATTGATGAGATTATTGAACGAGGTTTAATTGAGGTTCTGCCACTGACTCATATTCGTGGCCGCTCTCTGCATGACTCATTTGTAATCGTCGATGAGGCGCAATCGCTAGAGCGCGGGGTGCTTCTAACGGTGCTATCTCGAATTGGCCAAGGCTCTCGAGTAATCCTGACCCATGATGTTGCCCAGCGGGATAATCTGCGGGTCGGCCGGCATGATGGAGTTGTTGCGGTGGTCGAGTCCCTGAAGGGCCACCCGCTCTTCGCCCATGTGACCCTAACTCGAAGCGAGCGCTCGCAGATCGCAGCTCTGGTGACTGAGCTACTTGAGGAGCCGATTAACTTCAGCAGTTGATCCCCTAAACCCCTTTACGACATTTAAGACAAAACGGACATCCCTGCATCTGACCTGCGCTTTTGTGGATGGCCGAAACTGTGAATTTAAGAAAAATTCCGCCACGAGCGGTTTTAAAGTTGCCCACCACCCCCGCCACTGCCACTCTGAACCAGGACAAGAGCTGAAAAAAAGGCTTAGGGACACCGAAGAGAGTTGAAAAGGAGGAGTGCATGAAGGGTTTAGATCGCCTTCTTGGCATAAGCAGAGCCCGCCGGCTCTCAATCTCCGCTGCCGCAATGGCATTTTTCCTCTTTGCCGTTGAGCCAAGCTACGCCTCCGGCACCATGAACGCCTCAGTCTCAATTCCAAACACCTACCAGGCGGCGATTACAACTGATGGATTAATTGCTGAGGAGCCGGTAGATCCAAATCCAGATACCCCAACCCTCATTGAATTAAATGCGGTTAAGGCGGTAAATGCCAATGAGATGGCCTTGGTCTCCATCGCCTCTCGACAGATAGAGATCGCCCGAGATCCAGATGGCGCCCGATCGGTAGCCAGAACGATCGCTCAATCAAAGTATGGCTGGGGCTCCTATCAATTTGCCTGTTTAAATAAGCTTTGGACTAAAGAGAGCAACTGGCGTTATAAAGCACGGAATAAATCTTCAGGTGCACATGGAATTCCACAGGCGTTGCCGGCAACAAAGATGGAATCAGTTGGAACTGATTGGCGCACAAACCCAGTTACGCAAATCTCTTGGGGCTTGAGGTATATCGAAGTTAGATATGAAACACCTTGTAAGGCGTATAAGAAGTTTCAGCGCTCGCGCTGGTATTAATCTTTAACCAATCTTTACTTTGGTTTCTGGCCAATCATTAACGGCTTTCTACTTTCTGCGTAAAAATCATTTCCTTTATCATCAATAATTATAAATGCCGGAAAATTCTCAACCTCAATCTTCCAAACCGCCTCCATACCTAACTCCTCATAATCAAGAAGTTCGACCTTCTTGATGCAATCTTGTGCCAACCTAGCTGCTGGACCACCAATTGATCCTAAGTAAAAACCACCATACTTTTTGCAGGCAGCAGAAACCGCTGATGAACGATTGCCCTTTGCCAACATAATTAGCGAGCCACCCAATGATTGAAATTGTTCTACATATGAGTCCATTCGACCAGCAGTAGTTGGACCAAATGAGCCAGATGCGTAACCGGTTGGAGTTTTAGCAGGGCCGGCGTAGTAAACGGCGTAATCCTTTAGATACTGTGGCATTGGTTTTCCAGCATCTATTAACTCTTTAATCTTTGAATGCGCTAAATCTCGAGCAACAACTAATGTGCCAGTTAATGAGACTCGAGTCTTTGCTGGATATTTAGAGAGCTCTGCCAAAATTTCCTTCATCGGCTTAGATAAATCTATCTTTACCTCATGATCTGATAAATCTTGATCTAAAGCTGCTGGCAGAAAGTGAGCTGGCTCAGTCTCTAATTTCTCAATAAATACGCCATCTTTAGTGATCTTGGCCCGTGCTTGTCGATCTGCAGAGCATGAGACTGCAATTGCAATTGGCAAAGATGCGCCATGTCTGGGCAATCGCACAACTCGAACATCATGACAAAAGTACTTACCACCAAACTGTGCACCAATACCAATATTTCTACTTAACTTTAAAACCTCTTCCTCGAGTTGCAGATCGCGAAATCCCCGACCAGTTTTGGCATCACCTGAGGTTGGTAATGAGTCCAAGTACTTAGTGCTGGCTAGCTTTGCAGTTTTAAGTGTGTGCTCTGCACTTGTTCCACCAATGACAATTACCAAGTGATATGGTGGACAAGCAGAGGTGCCTAGTGAACGTAACTTTTCATCTAGCCAATTTATAAATCTCTCTGGATTTAAAACAGCCTTGGTCTCTTGGTATAAAAATGACTTATTTGCACTTCCGCCGCCTTTGGCAATGAAGAGAAAGTTGTACTCATCGGCATGATCAAAATCTGAGTAAATCTCTACTTGTGCCGGCAGGTTATTACCTGTGTTTTTCTCCTCCCAGGTGGTTACCGGAGCCAATTGAGAGTAACGAAGATTAAGTTTTGTGTAAGCGTTGTATACACCTTTTGAAATTGAGATCTCATCCTTCTCAGATGTTAAAACCTGTTGACCCTTTTTGCCCATCACGATTGCGGTACCGGTGTCCTGACACATCGGCAGTACTCCACCAGCTGAAATGTTTGCATTTTTTAATAGATCCAATGCAACAAATCGATCATTGGGTGAGCTTTCTGGGTCGGTTAAAATATTTTGTAATTGCTGCAGGTGTGCCCCACGCAGGTAGTGAGAGATGTCATGTATTGCCACCTCAGTTAAATTGGCGATCGCTTCAGGTGTTACCTTTAAAAACGCCTTACCGTCAGCGGTAAAGGTTGAGATTCCCTCACTTGATAATTTGCGGTATTCGGTCTTATCTGGCCCGATTGGCAGCAGATCCTCATAGGTAAACTCTGATTCGGCCATAAGCCAAATCTACTGGTTTGTGGATCTATTAGGATCTACCCATGAGCGTTGATACCGGTAAAAAAGTATTACTTGCCGCACCCCGTGGCTACTGCGCAGGTGTCGATCGCGCTGTGGTTGCAGTTGAAAAAGCTTTAGATCTTTACGGCGCCCCGGTCTATGTTCGCAAGCAGATTGTTCACAACAAACATGTGGTTGCAACTCTCGAGAAGCGTGGTGCGATTTTTGTTGATGAAACAGATCAAGTGCCAGAGGGTAAGACGGTAGTTTTTTCAGCGCATGGCGTCTCACCAGAGGTTCACCGGATAGCGGCTGAGCGCTCTTTAAAAACAATTGATGCTACCTGTCCACTTGTAACCAAGGTACACAATGAGGTTAAGCGATTTGCGCAGGATGATTTAGACATCTTATTAATTGGTCATGAAGGACATGAAGAGGTAGAAGGAACTGCTGGTGAAGCGCCAGATCATGTAATTCTGGTAGATGGCATAGATAGCATTCCCAATATTAAGGTGCGAGATGAGAACAAGGTTGCTTGGCTTTCCCAAACTACATTAAGTGTTGATGAAACTCTGCAAACGGTAGCAGCACTGCGTAAACGTTTTCCAAATTTAATGGATCCGCCAAGTGATGATATTTGTTATGCAACACAAAACCGACAGGTTGCAATTAAACAGATTGCACCAAAAGCAGATTTAGTAATAATTGTCGGATCAACAAACTCCTCTAACTCGGTGCGGTTGGTAGAGGTATCACTTGAGTATGGCGCAAAGGCGGCTTACCTAGTTGATTTTGCAGATGAGGTTGATGAGCGGTGGCTAGATGGAGTTACCACGATCGGTGTTTCAAGTGGCGCTTCAGTACCTGAAATTTTAGTTGATGAGTTATTGAAGTGGTTAGCAGCAAGAGGGTTTAGCGATGTTCAAGTAGTTACCGCCATGGAAGAGCACCTACTTTTTGCAATGCCGCCTGAACTGCGTAAGGATTTAAAGGCCGCTGGCAAGTAAGTTTTTGTTCTTAACTCTCTCTTTTTTAAACCAGATTAACCAAGCGATTGCCGCACCACTTAATAGATAAAAGGCGACTGCAGCTAGACCTGCAACTAAATCCAGTAAGAACTTACTTGGCTGTAATGAGCCGCCACCCAATGTGGGCATCAAAATTATGGAGGAGATCAGTAATGAGATTGGCGCTGCTACCGCATTTACATATGCGGTTCCATTGCGGCCAAGGAAGGTGCCACCAAAGAAGGCGATCCACAGTGCTAGGCCAGTAATGATTCCGTAAGAGCTGCGGAAGATCATTTCAATAGCTGCGCAGAAAAAAATTACGAGAAATTGTAAAACCGCTACGCCAGCCTTAGTTAAACCTGGACCTTTAATTGGCTTACCAACCTGCAGATTACTCATCTAAACTCTCAATCTCTTCTACCTCAATAAAATCATCATCACCTTGAATTGATTTTAACTCACGAACTGAACCAGGTGGCTCGGGGTATTCGATTGCTAATTTATCTTTATCTCCGGTAACACCTAAGTTGTGAATTCGACGTGCTGGACTGAGAACTGTTTTTTCAGCGGTTGGAATTAAATCTTCATACGCCTTTGAGGTGGAGGAGATCGCCTTACCTACGGCAACTATTTTACTGTGCAACAGGGTGATATTTTTTAGGAAGGTACCAGCTACCTTTTGAATCTCATCTGCATTTTCAGCTAATTTATTTCTGGAGAAGATACTTCCGATTGTGCGTAGTAAGGCCATCATTGAGGTTGGCGTAGCAACAGTTACATTTAATTTGAAGGCCTTCTCTAAAAAGTTTGGATCCATACGTAAGGCCTCTGATAAAAGTGTTTCAAAGGGAACAAATAAAATTACAAAATCAGGTGAGCCCTGTGATTTGTGGTAGCCCCGTTTGGCGAGCGCCTCGACATGCTTTAGTAAATCCTTGGTGTGAAGAAGTAAGAACTCATCTCGTTCGCTTTGTACCTCGGTACCAAATGCTTCGAGAAATCGATCAAATGGAAATTTTGAATCGATAAATATGGTGGAGCCGCCTGGCATCTTTACAGTGATATCTGGAATGCCGGATGAATCTGCATCGGTTGTAGATTTTTGTCGGGCGTACTCGTGGCCATCACGAAGCCCAGCACCTTGCAATAAAAGCTCTAACTGCGCCTCACCAAATTTGCCACGTGTTTGGCTGCTGGATAATGCACCAGCAATTTTTTTAGTCTCATCAAAGATTGATTCAGAGGCACGGCGCATCTCATTTATTGTGGTCTCAAGCTTTGCCTCTGCTTCAGTGCGAATTCGATTTGCCTCATTTGATTGTTGAGATAACTTTTGAACCGTCTCTTTCATCGCGCTTAGCTCGGCGGTTAATTTAATTGAGTTTTCAGTTTTGCCTCGTTCAGCTTCAAGTTGGCTTTTGTAATCAGCAAGTAAAGCGGAATCTGAACCACCATTATTTTTATTTTTTGAAATTAAATTTCCGATAATGAAACCAAGGGCTAAGCCAATTAGTAAGGCGATTACCGTAATTAATGAGCCGGACATGCGCCTATCTTGGCAGTACCAACTGACAAAACCGCTTAAATTCTTAATCTAAGCTGAAATGATCTAGGCTCTACCCCTTGTGAGCCTTTCAATCGGAATCGTCGGATTGCCAAATGTGGGTAAATCCACCCTTTTTAACGCATTAACTAAAAACAATGTGCTGGCCGCCAATTACCCATTCGCCACAATCGAGCCCAATGTTGGCGTTGTAGGCGTTCCCGATGCTCGCCTTGTTGAGTTAGCGAAGATCTTCGCCTCTGAAAAAATTCTGCCAGCCGTTGTCTCATTTGTAGATATTGCTGGAATTGTAAAAGGTGCATCTGAAGGTGCTGGCCTGGGAAATAAGTTTTTATCAAATATCCGCGAGACCGATGCGATCTGCCAAGTTATTCGAGTATTTAAAGATGGCGATGTTGTTCACGTAGATGGTGATGTTGATCCAAAGAAGGATATGGAAACCATTAACACCGAACTTTGTCTAGCTGATCTACAAACTTTAGAGAAGGCGATTCCTCGATTAGAAAAAGAGGTTCGAACTGTTAAAGAGAAGGTGCCGGTGCTGGCAGCAGCAAAAGCTGCGCAAGAGATTTTAAATCAAGGTCAATTACTTCGAGGTACCAAGGTTGATCTAGCTGCGATTGCAGAGCTTCACTTACTAACTGCAAAGCCATTTTTATATGTATTTAATGTTGATGCTGTGGAGCTTGGTGATAACGCTCTTCGATCAGAGTTAGCAGCACTTGTAAAACCGGCTGAGGCAATCTTCTTAGATGCAAAAACAGAGGCGGAATTAGCTGATTTAGATGAAGCAGATGCGCTGGAATTGTTGAAATCAATCGGATTAGATGAGCCAGGACTTACTACATTAGCAAGAGTTGGATTTAATACATTAGGATTACAGACATATCTCACCGCCGGGCCAAAAGAGGCCAGAGCGTGGACGATTCATAAAGGTGATACCGCTCCAGCTGCTGCTGGTGTAATTCACACAGATTTTCAAAAAGGATTTATCAAAGCAGAGATTGTTGCATTTGATGATCTAGTTTCTGCCGGATCAATGGTGCAAGCCCGCGCCAATGGCAAGGTGCGAATGGAAGGCAAAGATTACGTAATGGCTGATGGCGATGTAGTGGAGTTTAGGTTCAATGTCTAATAAACCAGTATCAAAACGACAACCACACTTAGATGGTCTTGAATTAAAGAAGCGGGACAACCTTCGCAACGTTGCAATTATTGCTCACGTAGATCATGGCAAGACAACCTTGGTTGATGCCATGCTTTGGCAATCTGGTGCATTTGCTGCTCACAAAAAGCAGGATGAGGGCACCGATCGCATGATGGATTCAATGGATCTAGAACGCGAAAAGGGAATCACAATTCTTGCGAAAAACACTGCGGTAAAACGTGGTGACACAATTGTAAATATTATTGATACACCAGGCCACGCAGATTTCGGTGGCGAGGTAGAGCGCGGATTAGAAATGGTCGATGGCGTTATCTTGTTAGTTGATGCTTCAGAGGGCCCACTTCCACAAACTCGATTCGTTTTACGCAAAGCGCTGCAGAAGAATCTGCCAGTTATTTTGTTAATTAATAAGGTAGACCGCCCTGACTCTCGAATCGCTGAAGTTGTCGACGAGGCTTATGGATTGTTTTTAGATCTTGATGCAAATGAGGAACAAATTGAGTTCCCAATTGTTTATGCATCTGCCAAAGCAGGAAGAGCTTCTAGAAATCGCCCAGAAGATGGCGTTATGCCAGATAAAGAGAATCTGGATGAGTTATTTGAAACTATCTTCTCTGCAATTCCAGCACCTACTTATCACGAGGGTGCACCACTTCAAGCACATGTGACAAACCTTGATTCATCACCATTCTTAGGTCGTCTTGCACTATGCCGAGTTCGCGAAGGTGTAATTAAAAAGGGTCAATCAGTTACTTGGATTAAAACTGATGGTACAACTGAGCGAGTAAAGATCTCAGAGTTATTGATTACCGAAGCGCTAGAACGTGTGCCCGCACTTGAAGCACATCCGGGTGACATCATTGCGGTTGCTGGTATTGAAACAATTACTTTAGGCGAGACATTAGCTGATCTAGAAAACCCACATGCACTGCCATTAATCACAGTTGATGAGCCAAGTATTTCGATGACAATTGGTATCAATACATCACCATTGGCTGGTAAGAGCGGAAATAAATTAACAGCACGCCAAGTTAAAAATAGATTAGATGCCGAGCTGGTTGGAAATGTCTCACTTCGCATCTTAAATACCGAGCGCCCAGATACCTGGGAGGTGCAAGGACGCGGAGAGCTGCAACTTGCAGTCCTAGTTGAGATTATGAAACGTGAAGGTTTTGAGTTAACAGTTGGTAAGCCACAGGTTGTTACCAAATTAGTTGATGGCAAATTACATGAACCGATGGAGCGTTTATCTATTGATGCACCTGAGGATTACTTAGGAGTTATTACCCAGTTAATGGCACTTCGTAAGGGGCGCATGGAGCAGATGGTTAACCATGGTGCTGGCTGGATTCGCTTGGATTACCGCGTTCCATCCCGTGGCTTAATTGGATTTAGAACAGAGTTTTTAACTGAAACTCGCGGAACTGGATTACTGCACCATGTATTTGATGGTTACGAGGCCTGGCATGGCGAGCTTCGCACCCGTTCAACTGGTTCATTAGTTTCAGATCGAATTGGAACTGTAACCAGCTATGCACTCTATGGAACTCAAGATCGTGGCTCAATATTTGTTGAACCGGGTGATGAGGTTTATGAGGGCATGGTAATTGGTGAGAATTCACGTGCTGAAGATATGGATGTTAACTGCGTACGCGAAAAGAAGTTAACAAATATGCGTGCATCAGGAACTGATGAAGCAGAGCGATTAATTCCAGCGAAGAAGTTAAATATGGAGGGTGCGCTCGAGTTTTGTCGTGAAGATGAGTGTGTCGAGGTAACTCCTGCAGTTGTTCGAATTCGCAAGGTGATTTTGGATGGTTCTACTCGTGCCCGCTTAACCTCAAAAAATAAGCGAGCAAACGAGAACGCGTAATAGCTATCAAAAGCCGCTCCTTGTCGGTGTCAACGAGTTAAATTAGGGCGTGGCCCAAACTCAGATTATCAAACCAAAATCAGTAAAGCTGAATTTGGTGCGGGCAATAACAGTAAATAGTGAATCTGTAGATTTCACTGATTCACAAATTCAGGTAATCAAACATCGCAACTCACCATTATTGATTACTGGCGCAGCAGGCAGTGGCAAAACAACAACTTTAATCAGCGCAATATCTGATCGAATCGATCAGGGCTGTGATCCAAATACAATTTTAGCGATTACATATGGCCGCGAAAGTGCCAGCAAGTTACGGGATCAAATTGCAACGGCAAATCCAAAGCGCCATATTGTTAACGAGCCAATTGCGCGAACATTTCACTCAATTGCTTTTTTGATTTTAAATGAGAGCGAGCAAAAGTATGTTCTGCTTTCAGGTGCTGAACAGGATGCTGAAATTCGCCAACTACTGTTAATTGATGCCCAAAAGGAGCGAGAGCAACCAGGATCAACTGATTGGCCAGCCGAGTTAGTTACCGCACTTACCACCAGAGGGTTTGCAAAAGAGTTACGAGATTTTATTGGCCGAGCCACCGAGCGTGGTTCATCACCTGATGAGTTAATTAAATTTGCTGATAAGTATGGTCAAAGGTATTGGCCGGCGATCTGTAAATTCTGGAGCAGATATCAAGGCGCAGTAGCGCTGCGAAATACAACTACCACTCACTCATTAAATCGAATTGATCCCAGTGAGATCATCATTGCAGCTAGTGAGAAGTTAGCGAAAAATCCACAGCTGCAAGAGAAGTATAAAAAATTATTTCCAATTATTTATGTAGATGAGTTTCAAGAGTCAGATCGAGGCCAGCGCAAATTACTCGAATTACTTGCCGGCCCCGAGCTTCATATATTTGCCGATCCAAACTCAGCGGTTGGCCGATTCCGTGGCGCCGATCCCGAGAATCTACTTGCAGATCTTGAAAAAATGGGTGTAACAAATAAGGTAAATCTAGATCAGGTATTTCGTAAATCTACTTCACGCCAGGTGGCAAAGTTAAGCAGTGCAGCTGAGGAAGCAAATTACATCGCTCATCAATTTCGCACCGCACATCTAAAGGAGAATCTGCCTTGGTCGCAGATGGCGGTTATCTTGCGCTCTCCTGGATCACAGGTCAGCGCATTGCAACGAGCATTTGCAGTTAATAATGTTCCGGTTGAAATAGATGCAATGGCCTTATCTCTGGCTGATAATCCAGCGATAAAACCAATTTTAACAATTGCGCAAATAGCGTTAAAGCAGATTCAGTTAATACCAGCAAATTGGGATCAAATTAGCGAGTTATTGCAATCACCATTTGCCGGCGCAGATGCGATCGCCATTAGACAGATGCGGATCGCCTTATCAAAGGCGCAGCGCGCTAGTAATGGTAAGGATGCTAAAGGTTCAACTGAGTTAATTCTGGATGCCCTTACCTCACCAAGTATCGCCATACCGTGGGAGCAGGCAACCTCCTTAAAGCGATTAAATGATTTGATTGCCAGTGCTAATAAATCCTTGAAAGATAAGGGTGATATCTCCGATTTACTTTGGGCAATCTGGAGCAATGCAAAAAATTATGAGGGCCAGTTAATCTCTGAAAGTTGGCGAAATGCAGCGCTTTCTGGCGGCATAAATGGTGCGATTGCAGATGCAAATCTTGATGCGGTAATTCAATTATTTGAGGTTGCCCGCAGATTTAATGAACGGATGCCAGGTGCAAAGCCACAATTATTTATTAATCAATTACTTGGCGAGAAAATATTAAGTGATGCGATTACCGCTACCGCTCAACGCAATGAGGTAGTAAAGGTTTTAACAGTTCACAGCGCAAAGGGGCAACAATGGCAGTTTGTAGCTTTAGCAGGAATGCAGGAGGGGGTTTGGCCAAATTTAAAACAGCGTGGCTCCTTATTAGGCAGCGAACGATTAGTTGAAATATTCCGACATGGCATCAGCAACCCACAAGCATTAGATGCAATCTCTGCCAGTGGATTACTCGAGGATGAGGGGCGATTGTTAAATGTTGCAACCACCAGAGCTACCGATAAATTATTAATTACTGCGGTGCAGCAGGAGGACAATGAGCCATCACGTTACTTTATTAAATTTGCTGGTGAAGATATCGAGTTCACGCAACCGCTTCGCGCCATTACTCAGACCGCACTCATTGCCGAGCTTCGAAAAATCCTCAGTAACGCTGATGATCCAGCCCAACAACAATTTGCAGCTCGTGCTTTAAAAACACTTGCTGAAAATGGTGCACGTAGCGCTGATCCAAAAAATTGGCTAGGCACGCTTGCGATCTCAGATCATTCGCCAGTTGTGCAAGGCGATGAACAGCTACGAATCTCGCCAAGTTACCTAGAAAGCTTTGATCAATGTGGTGTTAAGTGGATGCTCGAGCGCAGCGGGGGTCGAGACAGTGATTCAACCGCTCAGGTTTTAGGAAGTGCAATCCATGTATTGGCTGCACAATTTAAAGGGGATCCAAAACTTACCGTTGATCAACTGCAAGATCGACTTAAGGGTGCTTGGTCATTAATTGATATGAACCAAGGTTGGATCAAGGATTACGAGTATCGCCGCGCCTCAACTATGTTACACAAATTCTTTATCTGGCAGATCAGCAATAAAAATAAGTTAGTAGATGTTGAACGTCGATTTGAGTTTACCTTAGGAAGTGCAAAGGTAACTGGTTCAATAGATCGCCTCGAACTTACCGCCGAGAATAAATTTTATATTGTTGATTTAAAAACTGGACAAAGTGCAATATCGGTTGAGGATGCCAAGAAAAATAAACAGTTGCAGGTATATCAATTAGCGGTAGTAGAAAATGGTTTTGAACCAAAGCTTGAAAGTAATCAAGTTGCAGGGGCGGAACTTCTTTTTGTCGGAGATCAAAAGACCAAAAGCGCTTCAATTCGCCAACAAGATCAGATTGATGCAGATCTAGTACGTAGCGAATTAGCCGCTTCAGCGACTGGAATGAGCGCTGGCATCTTTACCGCAAAGATTAATGAGCGATGTCGATCATGTTCACTTAAATTAGCTTGTCCGATTCAGCCACAAGGTCGGCGGGTGATTGAATGATTTCGGCCAAAGAGATCGCTAAGAAAATTCAATCGGTAGATCCATCATTTATTGCACCTTCAGATGAGCAAATACCAATTATTGAAGCACCCCTTGCACCAGCAGTTGTAATTGCAGGCGCTGGCTCTGGCAAAACCGAGACTATGAGTCAACGCGTCTTGTACTTAGTAGCGAATAAATTAATTACACCTGATCAATTACTTGGCTTAACCTTTACCCGTAAATCAGCTGGTGATTTAGCAAAACGTATTCGCAAGCGATTACGGCAATTAAAGGCTGCTGGTTTACTGCCAGATTTACTTGATGAAGCTGATTTAACTGTTTCTACCTATCACTCATACGCTGGTCGAGTATTAGCTGATCATGCAATTCGAATTGGTGTTGATGCAGCAGCTGATCCAATCGGTGAAGCAGCAGCATGGCAGATCGCATATGAAGAGGTATCTAGATTTGCCGGTAGTGATTTACAAATTAATGGCTCACCAAAATCAGTTGTTGAAGAGGTAATTGATCTCTCTACCCAGTTAGCTGAGAATAATAAGAGCGCCAGTGATATTTCAGAGTACACCTACAAACTTCTAGATCAATTAGCTCAGTTAACTGAGAAGGCTACAAATCCAGTAAATGAGTTTAAAGCTGAGCTAGAGCAACGATTAGCAATCCTGCCAATTGTTACAGCATTTGATGATCGTCGGCGCGAACAAGGTTTGTTAACCTTTAATGATCACATGTCGATGGCGGCACAATTAGTTACTCAATCAAAATCAATACACAATGATGATATTGGTTTATTGGAGCGGGCCAAGTACAAGGTAGTTTTATTGGATGAGTACCAAGATACCTCCTTTAATCAGATCAACTTCTTATCTGGTTTATTTGGAAATAATCATCCAGTAACTGCAGTTGGTGATCCAAACCAAGCAATCTATGGCTGGCGCAGTGCTAGCTCAGAGAGCTTAGATACCTTTGGTAAATCATTTAATTCAGATGCTACTCGCTACACCCTTTTAACTACCTTCCGTAATGATCAATCAATTCTCGAGATTGCAAATGTAATGATCGATCAAATTGCGCAAGATACCGCTAACTTGGCACCAACAGCTGGTATATCAAAATCAGCAACTGGTACTTCAAAAAATGTAGAGAAGTTGCGGGCAAGCAAACTCGCACAAAGCGGTGAGGTAATTTGCGGTATATATGAAACGCAAAGCCAGGAGGCGCAAGCTATTGCTGATTACTTTGCAAAGTATTGGTTTGATCCAACTCGATTACAAAAGCCAGAGGCGGAGCGTTCAACCTTTGCCGTATTGGTCCGGGCACGTACGCAAATAGATGCAATTCAAAGTGCGTTACGAGATAAAGATATTCCAACCGATGTTCTTGGTGTTGGTGGATTAGTCCATATCCCTGAGGTGGCAGATATCATCGCATTGCTGCGTACATTAACCATGCCAGATTCTGGAACTGCGCTGATGCGTTTGCTAACCGGTCCACACCTAGCACTCGGTCCCCGAGATTTAATGGCACTTGGTGCATTTACCAGAAAGTATGCCAATGAAAATGATAACTCTCGAGGCAAACAGTTAGCAGATGCCTTAACTACTGATCAAGTACAGGTTGCTACCGCTGATGAGTTTGCGGCTGGTTCGATTATCGAATCCCTTGAGTTATTGATAACTCTGACACCAAAGGAGTTAAAACATTACACAGCAACTCCTGAGTTAAGTGAGGTTGCCTTAACTCGATTACGTCAATTTGCAATAGATATTCGTCAGTTACGAAGATCATTATCTGGCTCCATTACCGATGCATTACTAGCGGCAGAGCAATTCCTTTTCTTAGATACTGAGGTGTTACTAAGAAGTGGCTGGAAGGATGGCAGAAAGGATTTAGATCGCTTTTTAGATGAGGCTCAGAAGTTTCAAAAAAATGGTGGCACCTTAACTGGATTTCTACAATGGTTAAAGATCGCCGAGGATGCCGAAGGGGGATTAAAGCCAGCTGAGGTTGATGTTCGAAGTGATGCGGTGCAAATTTTAACGGTGCATGCGGCCAAGGGTGCGGAATGGGATTTTGTTGCAGTACCTGGATTAGCAGAGCGCAATTTTCCTAATACTGGGCGCAAATCAGATAGTTGGATTAAAAATGCTGGATCTATTCCAGTAAGTATGCGTGGTGACTCCTCACAACTGCCAAGTATTAATTTTGCAAATCTCTCAACCAATAAAAATTTAAAGGACTCCCTCGAGAGATTTAACGATGAGTGGAAAGGCCGTAAATCAATTGAAGAGATGCGTCTGGCTTATGTGGCATTTACCCGCGCTAAACATGGCTTATTTCTCTCTACATCACACTTTAGAAATGGCGAGAATGCAGTCGCCCCAAGCAGCTTGTATATGATCTGTGCGCAACATCTGCCAGATATTGCTGGTGCCACAGTTTTAACTGATACACCAATTCCAGATGGCAAAAATCCGCTGATTGAAAATCCAATTACTGGTAATTGGCCTGATGTTAACTCCAGGTATGAAGTAAAGGCAGCTCAAGTAAGGCAGCAGGCACAGTTACTTCAATCGGTAACCGCCTTCACTCAAGGTGAAATTAATGGTGATGCGCTTAATGTATTTGAAGATCAAAGTATTTTAAGTGATTTACAAGCGATAGTAAGTGAGTTAAAAAACAGATCTGATATAACTAATGTGCTTTTGCCATCTCGCTTATCAGTCTCAACCTTGCTGTATTTAAAGCTAGACCCAAATGAGCTAGCACTTCGATTGCGCCGTCCGATGCCAAATCACATTGATAAGTATGCCCGCCGTGGTACACAGTTCCACCTTTGGCTAGAGCAGTATTTCAAGAGTGAACCGTTGCAATCGATGGATGAGATTTTCTATGGTGGTGACGAAAGCAATCTAGCTGAGCCAGATGCTCCTATTCAAGAGTTACAAAAGGCTTGGCAGGCCAGTGATTGGGGTAATCGCAAACCAGTTGGCGTAGAGGTTGGTTTTGAAACTGTAATTGCTGGAGTTGTTGTTCGCGGTCGAATTGATGCGGTTTATCAGATATCTCCTGGAAAGTTTGAGGTAGTTGATTGGAAAACTGGCAAGGTTAAAAGCGGTGAAGATTTATCTGTTGCAGCTCTTCAGCTGGCAATGTATCGATTAGCCTTTGCAAAGTTAAATAATCTAGAGCTTTCAAATATCAGCGCCGCCTTTCATTATGTCGCACAGAATGAGACGATCCGCCCAGCTGATTTGATGAATGAAGCCGAGTTAATTGAGATTATCTCTGCGATTCCACAGATTGCTTGAGAGTTAATTACTTAAAACTTATCTCCGCAATTGCGCAGCTCTCCTAAAATCTAATTACTTAAAACTTATCTCCGCACCGATCGGTATATGGTCAGAGAGTTGCAGATTTGAAATACTTGGTAAAGCTACCGCTTCAAATTTGGCTAAATCCTCCTTTTTGCTCAGCAGGTAATCAAATTGAATTCCCGGCTTCCAACTCGGGTAGGTATTTTGTTTAACTAATGAGCGCCAATTTCCACCTACCGTTGCAAGCTTTTGTGGCAAATTACCTGGCAGATTCATATCCCCAATCAGTAATTGCAGGCCGGGTAGATTTTGTAAATGTTTTGCCAATTTATTTAGCTGAAATATATTTACACCAGGGGCGAATGAGAGATGAGTATTTGTAATGGTTAATCCACTCTCTAACTCAGCTGTGATTGCAACTCTTGGCTCATCTTTGATATAGATTAATTTAAATCCATTAGGTTTTTCAGCAGAGCCAGGCTGCACCTTAGGGATTGCAAGTGGCATACCAATTAATGAGCGACCAAGCTGCTTTACATAAATTTTTTTCACTGGTTGATTAGTAACAAAGCCAATTCCATAACTGGGCGCACCTAAGGTTGAATTATTAACTCTTACCGATGTGGAATCAGAGCTTTGATTGATCAAAGCTTGATCAAGATCAACTACCTTCTGCCAGCTCTCTCCTGGAGTTCCAATTATTGCAGGCAGAAAACTCCAGTACTTAAAACCCAGGGTATCGGCAATTACCTTTGTTTGATTTAGATTTCCAGATCTAGGTTGCATGTAATCAACCTCTTGCAAGCCAAGAAAATCTGGCTTTAACTTTTCATTAATTACTTGTGTTGCGGTAATCAAATTTTCTTCCCATTGTTGCGCACTTAAGTTTGCATCTGGCGGAATCTGCTCACCATGCAGGAGATTCCATGAGGCAATTCTCAATTTTTGAGCGGACAGGACAACCATGAAGACAGGCTAGTAGGGTCGGGCAGTGATGACTCCAAGCACGCCAAAAAAAACGATCCGGTTGCCACTATCGGTGGCCGAGGTGGATCGGGCTGCACATCTGCGAACAGATGAGAAGTACCTACAGAAGGCTTGGCAGAATGCTTTTGTTTTGCAGTTTAATGATGAGAAGTTTGTTACTAACTCCCACCAATTAGATATCGTTCTTGGCTCACAGCTGGGTGATTACAAACCAGAGAGTGATTACTTTCTTGGAATAAACAAATTACCAAATGGTGTGGTGGAGAATTTCTTTGTTAGAAATCTAGGTGTGATTAATTCAGTAATTGATCCGGAGCAAAGTTTAGAGCCGCAGGAAAGTTCAGCGGGTAAGGATGAGAGTCTAAAATCGCTTCGAGAGATTGGCGCATTTCTATCGCCACGAGATATCGGTTTAGCTGTTCATGCTCAGGGCTTGGCAAATTGGCATAAGAAACATACAAGATGTTCGCAATGTGGCGCAGCGACAACTGTTATTTCCGGCGGATCGGTACGTAAATGTCTAATTGATGAGAGCGAACATTACCCAAGAACTGATAGCGCAATTATTGTTTTAGTAAAGGATGACCAGGATCGAGTTTTATTAGGAAGACAAAAGGTTTGGCCAAAAAATCGCTTCTCAACCTTCGCCGGCTTTGTTGAACCAGGTGAATCTTTTGAGCATTGTGTAGTGCGAGAGGTTTCTGAGGAGGCGGGAGTTTTGTTAAGCAGTATTAATTACTTAGGTTCACAACCTTGGCCATTTCCTTCGTCACTTATGATCGCATTTGAAGCAATTACAACTAATCCAGAGTCGGCTCGTCCAGATGGCGAGGAGATTGAGGAGATTCGCTGGTTCTCACGCGCAGATATGAAGGCGGCGATAGCGGGTAACTCACTGATTCTGCCCCTTGAAATTAGTGTCGCCCGTCAGATGATTAACTCTTGGTATGGTGATTCTGCAGAGAGTGATTTAAAGGGCAATGAGTCATGGCGATAACAAATGAGCAGATTTTAAGTGGGTTAGATCCAGAGCAATTAGCGGTAGTAACTGCAATTCGTGGGCCGGTCTGTGTAATTGCAGGAGCCGGAACTGGAAAAACTAGAGTAATTACAAATCGGATCGCATATGCAATTAACTCTGGTGTAACCGATCCAACAAAGGTGCTCGCCTTAACATTTACCGCACGAGCTGCTGGTGAGATGAGAGCACGACTTCGAACACTTGGTGTACCAAATGTTGCAGCAAGGACCTTTCACTCAGCGGCATTAAAACAGTTACTTTATTTTTGGCCTTACTCCTTTGGTGGACAGTTTCCCACCCTGTTAACTACTAAATCAGGTTTTATCTCACAAGCAATTGAGCGAGCAGAGATTGCGATTCCAGCACAAGCGGCATCATTGCGCGAGATTGCAAGTGAGATTGAGTGGGCAAAGGTTTTAGAGATCTCACCTGATAATTATCAGGCGGAGGCGATTGCGGCAAAGCGAAGTATTCGATTGCCAAACAGTAAGGGCGCGGCTGAGAACTTAGAGATTATTGCCAAGGTTTATGAGGCTTATGAATCATTGAAAAAGCAGGAGCGCACCTTAGATTTCGAGGATATCTTGTTGTTAACAGTTGGAATGTTGGAGGAGGATCGTGGAGTTCGAGAGCGCGTGCGAGATCAATATCGATTCTTTACAGTTGATGAGTACCAGGATGTTTCACCATTACAACAACGATTACTAAATATTTGGCTGGGCAATCGCGAGGAGATCTGTGTTGTTGGAGATGCGGCACAGACCATTTACTCCTTCGCTGGCGCAACCTCAAACTTCTTATTAACCTTTAAAAACCGCTTTCCAAATGCGCAAACTTATCGACTATCCCGGGGATATCGATCAACTCCTGAGATTATCAATGCTGCAAATCAGATATTGCGCAGCGCTAATTTAATTAGTGATCATGGAAATGAGCTCAGCTCTGCAAACTCCCATGGTGATAAACCATTGATTAATGGCTTTGATACCAGCGCAGAGGAGATCGCCTTTGTGGTTAATTCAGTAGTTGGAAATATTAAGGCGGGGGCTGACTCTTCAGATATTGCAATTCTTGCCAGAACCAATGCACAGTTAGATCAAATTAAATCAGCTTTAAACAACGCTAAAGTTGCCAGCCAAATCAGATCGGGTGAGCGTTTCTTTGATCGAGTAGATGTTAGAGATGCGATGCGGGTAATTAGAAGTGCATCAGTTCTGCCACCAGAGGGTGGGGATTGGTATGAGGATTTAATCTCGGTGCTGCGACCATTTGGAGATGCTGATTATGTAATTGGCTTCTTACGGCTTGCTCGCGAAATGCAGGAGGGAGGTATCGAAGTAGATTCTGCAGATTTATCTTCATCTAGCAATCAAAGAGTTAAAAGCAGTATGCGCACATTTTTACGTGAGTTGGAGGATCGTGCCGAGCAAAATAATCCACCAACATTGCCCGGCGTTACATTATCAACCTTGCACTCAGCAAAAGGGCTGGAGTGGAACCATCTGTATCTAATTGGTCTATCTGATGGTTTATTACCGATGAGTAATAACATTGATTTAAATGAGGAGCGCAGATTGTTTTATGTTGGTGTAACGCGAGCAAAACAGAGTATTCAGATTACATATGCCGGAAAGCCCAGCGAATTCCTATCTCAACTGGTCTAATCCCACCCATTTCACCGCCTGGCGGTAGCTCAAATTTAATTAAGTTGCATCAATCACAGTAGATGCTTTACCCTGCTCACATGGTAAAAACCAGCGCAGTAATTGAGCAACCACACCTAATTGGTGCGGTTATTTTCGGGGCGGCAATTAATGCTGTTCAAAATTGGCTTGCCATTTCATCAACCAATCCATCAGCTAAACCACTCTCATCTGCAGCCTCATTCCGCTCAGATTGGACCAATAAGCGCTCTTATAAGGGTTTTTATACCTTTACAACAGATCGCACCCCTGGTGGCTATATCGATTAACTTCGAGTTAGCAGCCGAGGGGCCCGCGAATCTAAAGATTCGTAGGGCCTTTTTTATTTCCCAAAAACTAAATAACCACCACAAGGAAACCACCACAAGGAAACCACCGCAAGGAAACCACTGCAAGGAAACGAAAAACAAATGAAAGGAAAGGTGAGAACGATGAGCGTTCTCTTTAGCGAACTACTTGTACCTGGCTGGGCAGAAGGCCCAACCGCCAAAATTGGATTAGGAGATGTCACCTGGGCCTACGACGAGGCTCCAGTTATCTCCTATAAGGATTACAAGCGCACCGATAATCCTTCATTACTTTCTGAGGTACCAACGACAAGGGTTGAGGTCGCGGTGATCCCATGCCACTCTGCCGATCCAGAGTTGTACTTCTCCGATGAGCAACATCTAATTGCACAAGCAAAAGCTTTGTGTGGTGGTTGCCCAATGAAAGCAAAGTGTTTAGCTGGCGCATTATCTAGAGCTGAACCATGTGGAGTTTGGGGCGGTGAGTTATTTGATGATGGTCAAGTAATTGCGGCTAAGCGAATGCCTGGCCGGCCCGCAAAGGTAGCTAGTTAATTAGGAGGCTGCGCCTTTGTAACTGCTCGGTGCAATTTCAGGGAACCATGAGAGAGCCTCATCCCTGAAGTTGCCCTCAGCACGAAGTTGGCAAAAGATGCCAGTTGTTCCCAATGTAACGCGATGAATCAAAACATACTCAGGAGGTAAATTTAATTGGAAGCCAATCTTGGCGGTTGGATTTCTTGGATCACCGACTCGAGCACTTTGATCTCGTAGCCACTCTCTTGAGTATTTAAATGTGGGTGTACGAAGTGGTTCAACCAGTGGAACTAAGAACTCTAAAACTAAATTTGGATCTACCTCAACATCAGATAACACAAAGCCATCCTCTTTAAATCCTTCATACAAAGCTACAGCATCATCTTCTAAAGCATTTTTTAATAGCCGTTTCATTGGCTCAGGAAAGCCATTTGGCAGGCGGTTACAAGCACCAAAATCTAGAACTCCTAATCGGCCATCAGCTAAAACTCTAAAGTTTCCAGGATGTGGATCGGCGTGCAATAACCCTGCGCGATCGGGAGAGGTAAAGTGAAAGCGGGCCAACTTAATTCCGGCATTATTTCGCTCTTCTTGTGTGCCACCTGCAATCACCTTTGCAAGTGGTTTTCCTTCCAACCACTCACTAACTAAGACCCGATCTGATGCCATTACAACCTTTGGAATTGCAATATCTAGATCACCGTCATAAACCTGGGCGTATCTCTCTTGTGCATTTGCCTCGTAGCGGTAATCGACCTCCTCCATAATTCGAGCGCGTAACTCTTCAAGTAAAGGCGCCATCTCTAAACCGGGCATTACTAATTGAAATATCTTTGAAAATCTTTGAATCTGGTTTAAATCTGAGATTAACGCTTCAGCTGCACCTGGGTATTGAATTTTGACTGCAACATCTCGGCCATCTTTCCACTTAGCTTTATGTACCTGTCCAATCGATGCAGAGGCTGCTGGCTTATCGGTGAATTGTGCAAAGTTATCTCGCCAATCCTCACCAAGCTCCTTAGCTAAAACTGAATAAACAACTCGAGTTGGCAGCGGTGGCGCTGCCTCTTGTAACTTGGTTAAGGATTCACGATACGGCTTTGCAATATTCTCTGGCAGCGCCGCTTCAAAGACAGAGAGCGCTTGGCCAAACTTCATTGCGCCGCCCTTTAACTCACCTAATACTTGAAAGATTTGTTCAGCGGTTTTCTCTTGAATCTCCTGAAGAACTAATGAGCTAGATTGACCAATTAATTGGCGGCCAAAACCAACTGCACTTCTGCCAGCTAGTGATAGGGGCAAGGATGCTAATTTGGCGCCTCGCACCTTGCCCGATTTAGGAATCTCATTTTTGTTCTCTTGTTTACTCTGATTCTTATTTAGCTTTTTACTCTCAGATCTATTTGCACTTGAAATCTTCTTCTCGCCTTTGCCCGTGTTTTTACTCTCTTTGATGGTTGAATTTACAGTTGAATTTACGGTTGAAGTTTTCGCTTGATCGATCTTCTCATCACGGGTTGGCACCTGCATATTCTCCAAGATCTGCGCCACATCCGCACATTGGATTTGCCTGCCAAAAAATGTGTGACTGCTTACATATCTGCGAAAGGTTAACTCGAAGAGCGCTACTCCGAAGCAGATTAGCGGATTGGGTTGCTTGATCTAAAAAATTGGCAGCAGCTATTGATGCATAGCCAACGATAAGTGATAGCACCGATGCTGGAAGTGAGTCCACCTGGTTTAAGTACTTCAGCATGGCAATCTCAGGTGAGATCGCATTACTTGCTGCAGATAAATCAATGCATCTTAAACAACTGCTTTTCCCAGGCAGAATCAATGGCCCAATATCAATTTGATTATCAATGATTGGACCAATTACTAGATGAGGCGTGGATTCACTAAGCCAACGTTGTTGATAATCTGCCGGTATCGGCTGCATCGCAATTATTAACTCTGGTTGCGTATGTTCAAATATATCTCTTGTTCCGACTTGAGGTAATTGGTGTTCACGCAAAACTCGCTTACTTAATTGATTCAAGGTTGAGCCAACATCAGCTGGCTGAATTACGCCACCACATATGTCATCCGCTTTGATCTGCCCACTATCCCTGCCAAAACTTCCGATCACCTTCGCATTATTAAATCCAGAGGAGACAAGTGCAGCTAATAACGCAAAGGCAAATTTATTGCTGCCAAAGATTAAAATTAATTTTTTCGATCGGTTTTGAAGTGTTTGCAATCCATCAAGTGTTTGCAATCCATCAAGTGTTTGCAATCCATCAAGTGTTCGCAATCCATCAAGTGATTGCGCAGATATAAAATCAATTTCAATCTGTCGCCGAGTAAGGTTTTTATCTTGATGATTTTCGACAGCTCCATCAAAATTACCAACTGCACCCTTACTATTTGCCAACTTTGATGGTGGAGAGATTAATTGGAGATATCCATGCTTCAAGCCAATATCTAGATACTTATAAAGGCTACTGATCTCAGTTCCGATAATTGTTGAGATTTGATTTAAATCTCGATCGCCATTGCAGTATTGCAAAAATCTAAATTGCTCACTGTCGGGGAAGTTATACCCCTTTCGTGATGTGCCAATATAAAAGCTGCCATTACTTAATCTGATTAGGTTTTGACCTGCAACTACCTTTGGATAATTTGATTTAATTTGTTGAATCATCTGCGAATACTGGCTTCAGATCAAAGCGCAGCTTGCTGAAGATGTGGGTAAGTTTGTAAAAATCAATCAAATCTCTGCTCAAGGTATGAGGCAATTACGGTGTGTGAATAGGCAGAAATCAGATTGGATTTTGATGGGTATTTGAGTCGAATTGATAGGGCAAAAAAATAACGGCCCCGGTGATTAAACCGAAGGGCCGCTACCTTTACTTTTTGGAGTTACTGCTTATTAAGCCTTACCAAGAATGCGGTTAACCTTTGTGCCACAAACTGGGCAGATTCCTTGAGCCATACGGCGGCCAGAATCAGAGACCTTTACATGTCCTTCAAAGGAGCGCTTCTCTTTGCACTTAACGCAGTAAGCCTCGCCTTTGTACTCTTCTGCCATTTTGATCCTCCATCTGCCGTACGGTCACTTACCGCAGGGAGTTCCTGCATGAGCGTACGAATAAGCCCACCATACCCGTCAAAGGTGGCTACGAAGGGGTTTTCCACGCATAAATTAATAAATATCCAACCTAAATCTCTAAAAATCACCCGAAAGCTGTGAATTTTCACCAAATTCATGGCTCATGGCCGGAGATTTAACTTACAGAGCGGCAGGGTTAGTTGCTACTCCTACTTGAGCTCCCAACTCATACCCTTCAAGAAATGCCTCTGCATGATTTTGATCTGAGTATCTATTTAGCAAGTGATAAAAACTCTCATCATGAGCATGCACTCGTAGATGTATCAACTCATGGAAGATTATGTAATTCAATACATACTCGGGTGCATTGATTAATCGCTCTGAGATCCTGATCGTGCCATCAACTGTTGTGCATGAACCCCAGCGTTCATTCATGCTGCGCCAGGTAATGCTGGTTGGCCGCTCATAAAAATCAGGCAGGTACTCTTCGAGCAATCCCAACGCGATCTCCATAAGTTGATCATCACCCTTTCGAGCTTTAGCCTCTCGCTTTAAAACCATCGCGATCATCTCTGGGATTAACTCAATCTCCTGTCGCTTACTTAAGCGTGCCGGGATGTGAATCTCTATTACGCCACCTGATCTAAATGCAGAGATGCTTCGCTTGCGTCGCTCTTTACGAATTACTCGGTAAGGCGGCAGATCGTCGGGCAGATTTGGTAACTTTGAGATTGAGCTTTTGAATGCATTATTGCCAGAGCGCTGGAAGGGTCGAGTTGGATTTTTACCAGTTGATTTAATCGGCATGGGCGGCAAGATATCTGCGAAGAGATCAGCTTGATTAAAGTTATCCACCGCTACCTCACTTTATCCACTGCTTTTGCCTAGATTTCCACAGTTGCATCCACAACCTATATTTAGATGCGCAAAAGGTAATCCCAGCAGCAAACAAGATTAACTCAGCCCTACCTAGGGAGGGGTGGATTTACCCAATGTTTTGGCCAAAGATTTTTATTTACGCCAAAGCCCCGAGTTTTAGCAAATTTACTTTGTAAATTGCTGATCAAAATGATGAGATTTAAGTTGATTCTCAACTTTTATTCAATTAGGTTTGCGCCACGAACTCCTCGGATAACCGTTTTCTATCTGCAAGGGGAAGGCAGATAAAAAATCGTGCGCCCGGGGGGTTCGCTTTATTTAGAGCAGGCCAGAGAGATCATCAGGCACAGTCACACTATTTAAAAATGCAGCTACATCCTTTAGATCATTAGGCATTGGTAGAAATGCTGGATCCTCCCAACAGCGATCTCGGCCATCAGAGCCCCGTAATGTTTTAACCTCACTCCAAAATACCGCCGCCTCACGCATCTTTCGTGGTGAGACCTCTAATCCAAGCAAGGTGGCAAATAATTGTTGCATCGGTGAATTAACCGCTCTTCTGCGACGGGAGTTTTCAATCAATGCGTTAAATGATGGAATGCGCTCTGCACCCACCTGTGAAATAACATGATCGATCCAGCCCTCAATTAATGCAAGTGCCATCTCTAACTTTGTTAACGCAAACTCTTGAGCTGGTGTTTGTTGTGGAGTGAACAACCCTTGATCTATTGCAATTGTTAATGATTGCGGATTGTTGATATCAAAATCCTCGCGCCCCATCGCCTCCTCTGCCTGGCGTTGAATCGCTTCTACATCAATAGTAATTCCCTTGCCATATGTAGTGATTGCATCTCGAATGTAAGACATCAACCAAGGAGTACTTGCAAATAATCTAGCGGCGCTTACCTCACGTAAGGCTAGGTAGATATCTACCTCTGCCTCAGGCAAACCTAAACCTTGCGACCACTGCGTAATATTTTGTGGAATTAAATGCGCTCCAGAGCTTAAGGGGATAGCTGCATCATTTGCGCCAGTTATATTATTAGCGATTGCACCAATACTTTGTCCTAATTGATTAGCAATTAATGAGCCCATAAAGCTGCGCAGTAATCGGGCCAACATCTCCTTCATAGCTTTTTGTTGTTCAGCACTTTGATTTTCTAGACCAGATAGCTCGACCGGTAATCCCTCTTGTGCACCATTCATTACATTAGTTAAGGCATCAGCCATACCGACCGCCAAGGGCTCAATCATTTGTTGCCAGGTAAGCAGCGAGGAGTCCAGCCAATCTCGCTTTGACCAGGCAGGCTGAAGATTTGCCTCGGCTGATGGAAAGAGAATCTCAGAATCTAGCCAGGTACTAGCAATCGCAAGTGCATCTGAAACCCGCTTTTGGTCTGAGGTTCCGATTGGGCTCTCACCAGTTGAAGCAATTACCTTTCGAGCAATATCGCGAAGTGAATTAATTGCGATCAAAGTTTGAGTTGGATTGCCAGCGATTGATTGGGCAGAATCAAAAAAAGTTTTTGCACCAGCCATCGCACCTTCAATTGCCGCTGGATCTAATCCCATCTCTTTGAACTGGCGCATCATCGCCTCAAAATCAGGTTGCCCCTCATTTGGTAGAAAGCCAAAGCTCACTTTTATCTCCTTCTAATCCTTTTCGATCCTTCTAAACCTTTTCGATCCTTCTAAACCTTTTCGATCTCGCTCAACCTTATCAAACCAGCTATTTGAGTTAGGAGCCATTAACTCCCGTAAACTCTCAGCAAGACAGAGTAATTGAGAATTACACGTAGATTTACTTAACGCCCTATAGAACAACAATCCCAGCAAATTTCTTCCCTTCTCAATAGGATTTGGCTTATGAACCCAACCACCCCCGCCGTATCCGCTTTATTTTGGTGGCTAATTCCATTGGTTGCGGTATTTGGTTCAATTGTTTATGTGGTCTGGGTTTCAAAGTTTCAATCAAAATTTGATAAAGATACCCACCGCTCGATGGGAAAGTTTGCAAAGTTTCAAAACTCATTTAAAGAGAAGAAGTAAGTGCGCCGCCTCTTTCCATCGGGAAACAGATTACCTAAATTTAGCAAGCACCTCTTTGTCTTATTAGTTTTAGTAGCATTTTTTATTCCTACCCCTTATGTGCTTTTATCCCCTGGCACTCCACAAAATATTTTAAATAGCGCAATCACAATTACCGGGGCAGAGGTATTTCCAACTACCGGCAAGATGGCGGTCACATCTGTAATGGTCACTAATCCAGATTCCTACATGACCGGTTTTGATATTTTGTATGGTTGGGCAAGGGCAGAACAGGCGGTTTTGCCAAGGGTTGAAATTTACCCAGAGAATGAGAGCGCAGAAGAGTCGATCCAGCAGGGCGCTGCCGATATGCAGGCATCACAGGTAAGTGCCACGACAGCAGCTTTAACTCTATTGGGTTATAAAGGGGAGATAAAGTTAATTGTTAACTCGGTAAATGAGAGTACTGATGCATTTAAAAAGTTAAAGGTTGGAGATCAACTTCTTGAGATTGATGGGCAGGAGTTAACCTCAACTACCCAATTGTTAGATTTTTTAAAGGGTAAAAAACCAGGTGAAGTTATTGCCTTAAAAGTTAAGAGAGATTTAGTGGTACAAAAATCACCAGTTGGTTTTTCAAAAGATTCACCAGTTGATTCATCAGTTGGTGCTGCAGGAGAATTAAATAAGGAGTTAACAGTTAATGTAAAGCTAACTGCTCGTGATGATAACTCTGCTTTTATCGGAATTATTGTTGAGACAGTACAAAACTTTCCTATTTCAGTGAAGATTAAGTTAGCTGAAACTGGCGGGCCTAGCGGTGGTTTAATTTTTGCATTAGGAATTATTGAAAAATTACAGAGTGAGAGTTTAACCCGCGGTAGAAATATTGCTGGAACTGGAACCATTTCAGATACGGGTGAGGTAGGTCCAATCGGGGGAATTACTGAGAAAATCATTGGAGCCAAAAAAGATGGTGTTGAAATTTTTCTAGCGCCAATTGAAAATTGTTTCGATATTTCGACCCCTGATCTATTTGATGGAATTAAGGTAGTGCCGGTCGCCACATTGACCGAGGCGTTGGCGGTTTTAAGAGCCCCTGATGGCGCAAAGCTTGCTTCATGTCCTACGAGGTAATTGGCTAAGATCCACCCATGAGTAATACAGGTTCAGGCGGTAATAGCCCATTTGGAAATAATCCCTTCGGAAGTAATTTTGGCGGTGGTTTCGGAAGTAATTTTGGTGGAGGTGGTGCAAATCCATTTGCCAATTTTGGCCGCAGAAATCCAGGTGAACCACGAAAGGTAAGCCCGCTTGCGATAACTCTTGGTGTTTTGTTTATTCTTGCATTAGGTCTACTTTCATTAAGCGGTTTTTATGCAGATCTACTTTGGTTTAGATCTGTTGATTTTGTATCTGTCTGGCAAACAACTCTCTTCACCAAGGCGTATCTATTTATTGGCTTTGGATTTTTAACCGCATTAATCGTCACTGCAAATATTTACATCGCTTTTCGTAAACGCCCGATTTATGTCCCATTAAATGTTGAAGCGGATAATCTAGAGAGATACCGCGCTCAACTTGAGCCAATACGTAAACTTGTAATTGTCGGAGTTTTCGCATCACTGTTTTACTTTGCTGGCAGCGCTGGCTCCAGACTTTGGCAAGAGTGGTTGCTATTTAGAAATGCGACACCATTTGGTGTAACCGATCCACAATTTAATAAGGATGTCTCATTTTTTGCCTTTGAATTACCAATGTGGCAATCATTAATTGGCTGGGCGATCTCCACAATAATCCTGACAATTTTGGCAGCTGCAGGTGTGCATTATCTTTACGGCGGAATTAGGCCACAAGTAAAGGAGGAGCGCACAACAGTTGCCGCTCGTGTGCAGTTATCGGTTCTTCTAGGATTTTTAGTTCTACTAAAGGCGGTTGCATACTGGTATGACCGCTTTGCTTTAACTTTACAAGAGGGCAGATTAATTACCGGACTTACCTACTCCGATGTAAATGCGCTGTTGCCAGCCAAATCAATTCTCTCTGCGATCGCAGTTGTCTGTGCACTTCTCTTCTTTGCCAACATAATTCGCAAATCCTGGCTACTTCCAACAGCTGGTGTGGCCCTAATGGTGATTGCATCGGTTTTAATCGCTGGTATTTACCCAGCAGCAATTCAACAATTTCAGGTAAAGCCAAGTGAGTCCTCAAAAGAGGCGCCGTATATTCAAAAAAATATTGATGCTACTCGTACCGCATTTGGTTTAGATAAGGTAGAGATGGTTGATTACCGTGCAACGGTTGCCACCTCTGCCGGACAGCTTGCCGATGATGCGGCGACAATTGCAAATATTAGATTGATGGATCCAAATATTTTATCTGCAACATTTCGTCAACTGCAGCAGATCAAGCCTTACTACTCCTTTGCCGATACTTTAGATGTTGATCGATACACAATTAATGGTCAAGAGCGAGATGTTGTAGTTGCCGTTCGCGAGTTAAATATCGAAGGAAATCCATCTCGTAACTGGATTAATGATCACTTGGTGTACACCCATGGCTTCGGCATGGTGGCAGCTTTTGGTAATGCACGTGATGCTGATGGAAAGCCAAGTTTTGTGATTGGCGATATTCCGCCGACAGATGGCTTAGGTGAGTTTGAACCCCGAATTTACTTTGGTGAGAATGTACCGAATTACTCAATCGTTGGTGCAGCTGCAGGTGGTGCACCAGCTGAGCTTGATTATCCAGATGATGCATCCGCTAATGGACAGCGAAATTACACATACACCGGTGATGGCGGCGTTCCAATGGGCTCATTATTTACTAGATTGTTATTTGCAATTAAGTACCAAGAGCAAAGAATTGTTTTATCTAATTTAGTTAATTCAAATTCAAAGATTTTATTTGAGCGCAATCCAAGAGATCGAATCGCAAAGGTTGCGCCATGGTTGACCCTTGATGGCGATCCATATCCTGCTGTAGTAGATGGCAAGATTCTTTGGATTATTGATGGATATACAACCTCAAATGGTTATCCAAACTCTCGCAAAATTAACTTAGCAAATACTGCTGATGCTTTAACATCACGAGCAACCGCTGTTGCCTCATTAGATAATAGAAGTATCAATTACATCCGTAACTCAGTAAAGGCAACTGTTGATGCTTATGATGGAACTATCTCTTTGTATCAGTGGGATGAGAAGGATCCAGTTCTAGCAACTTGGAGCAAAGCCTTCCCTGGAACAGTTAAGCCAAAGAGTGAGATTTCAGCTCAATTACTCTCACATATTCGCTATCCAGAGGATATGTTCCGCGTACAACGGGATATTTTAAGCGCCTACCACGTAACTACCGCTGATGCTTTTTATGGTGGACAGGATTTCTGGCGAGTACCACGTGATCCATCAACCTTTGGTGCAAATGCTGGCAATCAACCGCCAGTTTATTTAACAATGCAGATACCTGGCCAAGATAAGCCAACCTTCTCACTATCTACTCCATTTGTTCCTCGCGGTGGCCGAGAAAACTTATCTGCGCTAGCAATTGTTAATTCAAACAATGGTCCAGATTATGGAAAGATCACAGTTCTTCAGCTGCCAAGATCGGCAAATGTCGCCGGACCATCACAGATTGCTTCAAATTTTGAGGCAAAGCCTGAGGTTGCAACAACGCTCTCACTACTTCGCCAAGGTGGCTCAGATGTAGTTCTGGCCAACCTACTAACGCTGCCAGTTGGTAATGGTTTGCTTTATGTACAGCCAGTCTATGTTCGTGCAACCTCAAACGCAGTTGCATATCCATTGCTTCAAAAAGTTTTAGTCGCATTTGGTGATCAAATTGGATTTGATGACACCTTAAAGGGTGCACTAGATCAAGTTTTTGGTGGCAACTCTGGCACAACTGTTGGAGATAATCTGCCAACACCTGGTGGTACCGATGGAACTGGTACTACGGGTTCAAGCCAAGAGGTTAGATCTGCGATCGCCTCATTGCAATCAGCATATAAAGATTTCATTGATGCGCAAAAGCGATTAGATGGTGCGGCAACTGATAGAGCGCGTGCTCGATTAGAGGCGGCAATAGCTGCACTTATATCTGCGCAAAATCGCTAATCTTTTAATTTAACCGCTTAAATGGTTAAATAATAAAAAGGGTTAAGCACAATCTTTACTGCAATTTTGCTTTACCAGTTAATTGCTTTAAGATTCGGAATCCGACGCGGGGTGGAGCAGCTCGGTAGCTCGCTGGGCTCATAACCCAGAGGTCATAGGTTCAAATCCTGTCCCCGCTACCATTACTTAAATTCTTAAGCTATTCATCACCACAAATAATGAGGATAGTGACATAGCTCCAGCGGCATACATTGGGGATAGATTTCCAGATGCTGCGATTGGAATACAAATAACATTGTAAGCAAAGGCCCAAGCTAGATTTGATTTAATAATCTTTACGGTTTTTCCTGCAACATTTAAAGCATCAATGGCGGTGCCTAATGAGGCTCTAATCAAAGTGATATCAGCAGCAGCGATTGCGGTATCTGTGCCAGTTCCCATCGCCATACTTAAATCAGCTTCTGCGATAGCAGCTGCATCATTTATGCCATCACCAATCATTAAAACTCTTTTTTTACCTTTGCTATCCGCATCATTGGTTCCATGAAGTGATTTAATAAAATCAATTTTTTGCTCTGGCGATGCGGTGGCAAAGATATTATCAATTGGAATTCCAGCCGCCCCGCCCATAGCGATCGCAGCTGTTGCAGAATCACCAGTGACTAGCCAGGTGTTAATTCCCTTACTTTGTAACTTGGCAATTGATGCTGCAGCATCTGATTTAAGGGTGTCGCCAACCTCAAATACACCGTAGGCAACTCCATCGATCGCAACAACTGCAACTGAATTGCCTCGAGTTTGCGCCGCCTCAATCGCCTCTTTGAGTTTTGGATGAAACTCAGCTGAGCTTTTTGCAATTGAAATTGGCGAACCAAGTAATAATGTTTTGCCGGCTGAGGTACGAGCTGCAACTCCTTGGCCGCTTCGATGTTCAAACTCAGTTAAGTGTTCACCAACAAATCCTTGCGCCGTTAACTGCTCCGAGATCGCATTTGAAATTGGGTGGGAATCAAGCAGTTCGATACTTAAGGTTAATCTTAAAATTTCAGCGGTTGAAACCTCCGAATTTGATTTATTAAGCGGTGATTCAATTACTAACATCTGATGTAACTTCATCTTGCCAGTTGTGATGGTTCCGGTTTTATCAAAGACAACATCACTTATTGATTTAGCTTTTTCGATAGCCTTAGGAGAGCGGATGATGAAACCTAATTTGGCACCTTTACCTGCCGCCACCATCAGTGCAATTGGGGTAGCTAAACCTAATGCGCATGGGCAAGCGATAATTAAAACTGCGATAGCAGTGGCAATTGATTTAGATACTTCAGAACCAGATAAGTACCAGCTTAAAAATGTGGCGATCGAGAGCAAGAGAACCACTGGTACAAAAATAGAGCTAACTTGATCAGCTAATCGCTGAGCAGGTGCCTTTTCACTCTGTGCACTCATCACCATTCGGGTAATTCTGGCTAGCTCGGTATCGGCACCAATTCGGGTGGCTCTGACTACTAATGAGCCATTGTTGTTAATTGAGCCAGCAAAGACTAAATCTGCAATGGTGATATCTAGCGGAGTTGATTCACCAGTTAAAAATGAGTTATTAATTGTGCTTGCACCAGAGATAACAACACCATCGGTAGCTATTTTTTCACCTGGCTTGACGGTAAAAATATCGCCAACCTCAATCTCTGAGATATCAATTATTAAATTTTTTGAATCTCGAATTACTTCAACACTTCCGGCAGATAACTCAAATAAAGCAGCTAAGGCAGATCCAGCTTTACGTTTTGCGCGATGCTCGAGATACCTACCAAGCATGACAAAGAAGATAACGGTGGCGGAAACCTCTGCGTAATTTTGTAACCCTGCCATTTGCATACCGGCGCCACCATCTGCATCAGCCATATTTGAAGGGGTAAAAGTTGCAGTTGCATAGATGCTCCAGATCAGAGCGGTAAGAGATCCAATTGAAACCAAGGTATCCATTGTTGGCCGGGTGAGATTTTTAATGGCAGCGCGATGAATTGGCCAAGCCAGGATAAGTACCACTGGAAGTGAGAGCACAATTGCTAGCCAGGCCGAGGCGGGTGCGGTTGGATATAAAATCTCAAAGTTAAACCCTTGATTAGATATCACTTCATTTGATTGTTCAACTACCGATTCAAAGCTTTGATCAATAGTGGATTTAAATGAGGATGAGATTGATTCAAAAACCATTAGTAACAAAATTGGGATAGTAAAGAGTGCGGTAATTAGAACTCGAAACCCAAGCTTTCTTGATCTTTCAAATGATTCTCGTTCGCCCTTAAATGCCTTAGCGGAGTATCCGCTCGCTTTAACTGCAGCGATTAATTCAGATTCATCCATCTTTACTGGCGCAAGTATGTGCGCACTCTCCATTGCCAAGTTAACGGTGGCACGAACTCCAGGTAACTTATTTAGGGATTTTTCAATTGAATTAACACAGGAGGAGCAACTCATTCCAGTTATTGATAAATCAACCTGCTTGGTTTGATTTTCTAAATCCTGAGGCAGAAACTGGGATATTTGTGGTGTACTCATGATGAGTAAAGATTACTGCAAAGCTCTGAAATTGCTCAGTTCAATTGGTAGATTTATTTGTTGAAAGTACTCTGCGCAAGCTAGCCAATCTAGCGAGGTTTTGTGGAGTTAAATCTGGCCAATTATTTAAAGCACAACTCTCTTCATTGTGAGAACAGTTTTTTGGGCAGTGTTTAATGGCTTCAGTGAACTCGGGGTAGGCAGAGATAACTCTGGTTGGCTCAACATGTGCGATGCCAAATGATCTAACTCCAGGTGTATCAATAATCCAAGTTGAAGAGTTATTAGCAATACTAGGAAGCTTCAAGGCGATCGCACTAGATGAAGTGTGACGGCCTCGACCAGTTACATCATTTACATCACCAGTTGCTCGACGCTCATCACCTAGTAATTTATTAACCAGGGTGGATTTACCAACACCAGAGTGTCCTAGCAAAACAGTGACCTTCGCTTGCAGTTGATCACTTAAATCGGAGAGATCGCTAGCTTTATCAATTTTAAAGATTGTAATATCAAGCTCTTTATAGGTATTTAAGAAATTTGTACCATCAGCTAGATCCTGTTTAGTCATAATGATGATGGGCTTTATTCCTTGATCAAATGCAACCACTAGTGCGCGATCAATAAATCCTTCACGTGGCTCAGGATTAGCAGCCGCTACAACTATCCCCATTTGATCAACATTTGCCACAATTACTCGTTCATCATTTACATGATCATCAATTGTTCGAGTTAAGGAGTTTTTTCTCGGCAAAACTGTAACTACTCGAGCAAGGGAGCCCTCCTTGCCACTTAAATCACCAACCACTGAAACTAAATCACCAACTACAACTGATTTCTTACCAAGCTCTCGTGCCTTCATGGCAATTACTTCAGTAGCTGCGCCACCAACTAGTAGGCACTTAACACGTCCGCGATCTACCTCAATAATCTTTGCACTCTGCGCCTCTGAGTAATCGGGGCGATCCTTAGTACGCGCTCTGGCCTTATTGCTGGCACCAAACTGTCTTGATTGATTTACGCGGACATCATCCTCATCCCGATAACGCTTACTCATGAATTTGATTCATCGAATCGACTCATTAATTAGCGCTACCGGCTGAGCCCAACATCTGGCTCCATAACTCTGGGAAATTAGGAAGAGTTTTCTTACTTGTTTCAATATTTTCTACAATTACTCCTGGCACAGCCAGCCCAATAATTGCACCAGCAGTTGCCATCCGGTGATCCTCATAAGTTTTAAATAGGTATGGTGCTGCAGATGAATCCACTGATAATGGTTTTGGCTTTATTACTAAATCTGTAGCACTCTCAATTACTTCTCCACCCAACCGATTAATCTCAGTGGCAAGTGCTGATAAGCGATCAGTCTCATGCAGACGAAGGTGTCCGATATTTCGCAAGGTTGATGGTGTGCTAGCAAGGGCTGCAACCGCTGCAATTGATGGGGTTAACTCGCCAACATCATGTAGATCAATATCTATGCCAGATATTAAATTAAGTGGTGAGTTGGATGAATTACTACCGGATGAGATTGATAAACCCACCTGCGTAAATTTAATATCTGCACCCATCCTGGTAAAGATCTCTCTTAATTGATCACCAGGTTGCGTACTCTGCTTTGGCCAATCTCTAATTACAACTGTGCCACCACAAACCATCGCCGCTGCCATAAATGGCGCTGCATTTGAAAGATCTGGCTCGACAATTAAATCCTGGCCAGTTAACTTTCCAGGCAGAACCCGCCATGAACCCTTAGATTTACCAGTTGAATCTGAGTTAACTTCAACAGTTGCACCAAATAAACGCAACATCGATATCGTCATATTAATATGAGGTTGTGATGGAAGTGAGTCGCCAATATTTTTAATAGTGATACCAAGTTCGGTTGCTGGTGCCATTAGTAGTAATGCTGAAACAAATTGACTAGATGTTGATGCATCAATTTCAACAACCCCACCCTTAACTTTCCCAGCACCATTTATCGTCAAAGGTAATCGGTGCTTATTTCCATGCTCAATGCTTACGCCCAACTTTTCTAGTGCGGCAATTACGGGAGCTAGTGGTCGTTCATGTGATCTGGCATCGCCATCAAAGTGAATTAAACCAGTTGCAAATGCGGCAATTGGTGGCAGAAAGCGCATGACAGTTCCAGCATTACCAACATCAATTTGCGCTGGCCCCATTAATTTTTTAGGTGTTACTACATAATCAAAGCCATCCTCACTTTTGACCTCATCAATCTGGCAACCAAGTGAACGTAAAGCTTTAACCATTAAATCGGTATCACGTGATGAAAGTGGCCGGCGAATAGTTGAGGGAGTTTGGGAGATCGCAGCAAGTATTAATGCACGATTGGTAACAGATTTTGAACCAGGAATTGTAATGACTGCGTTTATGCCACGAGAAGGATCTCTCTTCTCAATAAAGGGCGCTGGCCAATTTGTCATTGCGCTGATTCTACCCGTAATCCATTGTGGGGTGAGATTGAGTAATCTTCTGCTTATGTGCGGACGTTATGCGATTTCTAAGCGACCCGAGGAGTTGATTGAGGAGTTTGAGATCACCGCCGGTCATGTCGGAAAAGCGCTACCAGCAGATTGGAATATATCGCCAACCAAGGAGATATATGTAATTAGAAATAACTTTGATGCAAAACGTGAATTAGTAAATCTCTCGTGGGGCTTAATTGCACCGTGGAGTAAATCACTTAAAGCGGCGATCAAATCCCAAAGCTCTGCGATAAATGCTCGAACTGAAAGCGTTGATGTTAAACCAACCTTTAAAAATGCTTTTAAGTATCATCGCTGTTTGATACCAGCTACTGGATATTATGAATGGGCGACAGAGCTTGGACAATTTCCTAGCAAACAACCTTTTTATATTCACAGCAAAAGTGAAAAAACATTAGCCTTTGCCGGAATCTACTCATCATGGCAGGATGAAAGTGGAGTTGTTAGGCAGAGTGCTGCATTAATTACTAGGCCTGCAGTAGATTTTCTAGAAAAAATCCATCATCGGATGCCAACCTTTTTGCCAAATGATCGGTGGGATCTTTGGCTTGATGGCAAGAGAAATGATGTGGCTGAGTTAAAGGCCCTTCTTGATTTTCCAGATGAAGCAAAGGGTTTGATCGCTGATCCAGTATCAACCATGGTTAATGCCACTAGAAATAATGGCCCTGAGTTAATTGCACCAATTGAGATAGGTGAGCCCCAAACCCTTTTTTAACTGTGAATTTGAAGTTTTTAGATCATCGGGAATAGATCTGGCTCACATTTTGTTTAGAGTTTTATGCCACAAATTTTGCATCCAACTGGGCAGGTTCAGGCTGGTACCAAGGTAGGCATCACTCTTACTGAGAGTTCGCAGATACAAAAGAGCAACTTTAATAAAAGCTTTGAAATTACCTCATCCCCAATCGGAGTAGCCTTTGCCCAAATGCGAGATACAAAAAGTAATAGCAGCAATCAAGGTGGCGGTAATCAGAGTGCCAATAATTCAACTGAGATTGATCTAACTGTTATGGATGCAAATTTACCGGCGGTAATTGATCGGCAAAAAGAGAGTCAAGTTGAGCGAACTGCCAGATTTGAAAAGGATGCATTAATTTTTGCATCAGCCCTTTATGGCGCAGCTCTTAGGTACACAAAAAATCCACAGGATGCGCAAGATCTTGTACAAGATACATACGCTAAAGCATTTACTAGCTTTCATCAGTTTGAACCAGGGACAAATCTAAAAGCTTGGTTATATCGAATTCTCACCACAACATTTATAAATAATTATCGCAAGGATCAGCGCCGCCCACTATTAAGTGGCGGTGAGTTAGAGGATTGGCAGATTGCAGATGCTGCATCACATACAAGTGATCTTGGTAAATCTGCAGAGGATGAGGTCTTAGAAAATATTGCAGACCGTGATGTCAAAGATGCACTTGCTGCTATGCCGGAAGATTTTCGAATGGCGGTCTATCTCTCAGATGTTGAGGGATTCTCCTATAAAGAGATTGCTGAGATCATGAGTGTTCCTACCGGAACAGTTATGTCACGTCTGCACCGAGGCCGTAAATTATTAAGAGAATCCTTAGCTGCTTACGCCAAGGAGCGGGGCTTCACAGTTAAGGGTGGTGATCAAAAATGAGTTGCGGAAACCACCATGATGTTCCTTGTATTGAGATTCGGCCATTAATTGTTTTGTTTATTGATCAAGAGATCTCAGATGCTCATCAATTAGATATTGTTGAAATACATTTTGGCGAATGCCCACCTTGTAAAAATCAGATGGAGCAGGAGAGTCAATCTCTTCTACTAATGCGCAATCTGCTATCTCGCTGTTGCAATGAACCAGCCCCAGCCTCGTTACATGAGCGATTAATCGAGCAGACCCAACAACTACATCAAGAGATGGCTATGCGCACAGAAACCACATATACCGAGAGCACTTACACAGAGATAACAGTGGATGGCCAAACTCAGATTGAAATTACTAGCAAAATCCGTAGAGAGTTTCCACGCGAATAATTAATTAATCACTAATCTTGTGATTATGAAGGCTGAGCAGGTAATCGGTACGGTGGGTATGTCCACTATGACTATCCGACCAGGAGACACCTCTGTTGCGCAAGGTATTAATGATCTACCGGTAGCTTCAACCAATAATATTTTAAGTTTGATGGAGAGCGCCTGCAGCGCCTGCATAATTGAATTTCTAGATTTTGGCGAGACAACAATTACTGAAAACTCTACTTTAAATTTTTTTGGTGCAGTTGGTGTTGGCTCCGAGATTCACGCTACCGCTCGCTGTTTGAGCTTTGATAGTAATTTATTAATTTTTGAGGTTGAAGTGCATCAACATGCACGTTTGATCGCTAATGGTCAGGTAACAAGAAAGTTTGTCGAACGTGTTTCATTTATGGCTCGCGCCGCCGCCGAAACGATGGTGGCGGAGCGACCACAAAGCTCTGTCTCTTAGTTTTTAAACTACTTCTTTGTCGCCCAAAATACTTCGGCGATCTCATCAATCTTGGTAATTAATTTATCAGCAACTGCAACATCATTAGTGCCCTTGCTGCCACCAGCTCCGGCTAACTTGGTTGCTTCATTAAATAAAGCATGTAGTTGCGGGTAGCTTTCAAAGTGATTTGGCTTGAAGTAATCAGTCCACAACACCCAAAGGTGGTGCTTAACTAACTCAGATCTCTCCTCTTTGATTGCAACTGCACGAGATTTAAAATCTGGATCACTACTTGCGGCGTACTTCTCCATACACGCCTTTACTGATAATGCCTCAATCTTTGCTTGCGCTGGATCGTAAACTCCACAAGGAAGATCACAATGTGCAAATGCAATCTGCTTGGGTTCAAAGCTTGAAGTAATGAACTTCTTGATCATCTTTCCTCCATTTTTAAATTTTAACTAGTGGTGCGAGGATACTCGCCATGTTGGGATTTAGCACGGTAAAGCTTTCCGGCTCCTCGATGTCACCCACCTTTTTGCCAGGTGATTGGTTACTTGTTAAAAAAATAGGTAGTAACTCACACCCGCTTAAGGTAGATACGGTTTGTTTAATCGCTGACCCAGAGCGAGCTGGCATAAAACTTTTAAAGCGAGTTAAGCGGGTGAGTAGCGAAGCGGGTAGATATATCTATTGGCTAGAGGGAGATAACCCAGCCAGCACCGATTCTCGTAAGTGGGGTTGGATTGCCGCCGATGCCATTACGGAAAAGCTTATTTTTAGATACCGAAACGGGCCAAGCGCTTTATAAAAACCGAGAGGTGATTAGCGGGTAAAGGCTTCCATCATTAATGCGTGTTGTTCCTCTTCATGCAGATGATGATTTCCAGTGGCAGGACTTGCAGTTGCGCGGCGAGAAACACGACGCAGATTTCGACCATTTAACTCTTCATGGGATGGGAAGGTTTCTTGTGCAGTAGCTGAAACAAATGGCCATGGTCCCTGATTTGCCGGTTCATCTTGTACCCAAAGCAATGTTGCTGATGGATGTTTTTTAATCTCGGCGATAATTTCATCAATTGGAAGTGGATATAGCTGCTCAATTCGCACAATTGCAGTTGAGCTTTCACCTAATTTTTCTCGCTCCGCGATTAAATCGTAGTAAACCTTGCCTGATGTGAAGATTAATCTCGACGCATTAATTACCTTTGAATCGGTAATCAATGGTTTAAATGTGCCATTTGTAAAATCTGCTAAGCCGCTAGCTGCAGCTTTAAGCCGCAACATAGATTTTGGTTCAAAGACAATTAATGGACGGCGAGCTGGGTTTTTCATGTGCCAACGAAGTAGATGGAAGTACGAGGCTGGAGTTGATGGCTGAGCAACTGTCATATTTTGTTCAGCAGAAAGTGTTAAGAAACGCTCGATTCGACCTGATGAGTGATCCGGTCCCTGTCCTTCATATCCATGAGGCAAAAGAAGTACTACAGAGGAGCGCTCGCCCCACTTTTGTAGAGAGGATGAGATGAACTCATCGATAATTGTTTGTGCACCATTAGCAAAATCACCGAACTGTGCCTCCCAAATTACTAAAGCATTCTCTCGTTCAACTGAGTAGCCGTACTCAAAGCCCATCACTGCATACTCCGATAGGAATGAGTCGTAAATATGGAATTGATTTGGATCTGAAACTAATCCACGCAGTGGGAATAGATCGGCGCCCGTCTCTTTATCAACAACTACAGCATGGCGATTACTAAATGTGCCACGGCGAACATCTTGACCACTCATGCGAATTGGATGTCCTTCTAATAGGAGTGAGCCAAATGCCAGCATCTCACCAGTTGCCCAATCAACTGTTGCCTCATCAAGCATCTCAACTCGTTTACTTAATTGCGGAAGTAACTTTGGATGAACAGTGAAACCAGCTGGGATTGTGGTTTGAGTTGCAACAATTTTTCGAAGTATTGGTTCACCAACTGATGTATTAACAGTTTCTGGAGCTGACACAACCGGTGCCTTCCAATTTGGATCCTCTTCGGGCTGGGTGTTGTGAACCGATGCAAATACCGCATCTAATTGCTCCTGATAATCTCGCAGAACCGCTTCAGCTTGATCAACTGTGATGTCACCGCGACCAATTAATGCTTCGGTGTAAAGCTTTCGAGTTGAGCGCTTAGCATCAACTAATTTGTACATTAATGGTTGGGTAAAGCTTGGCTCATCACCCTCGTTGTGTCCACGGCGACGGTAGCAAATCAGGTCGATCACTACATCTTTTTTAAACTCTTGACGATAAGCAAAGGCAAGTCGAGCAATGCGAACACATGCCTCTGGATCATCACCATTTACATGAAATACCGGCGCACCAATCATCTTTGCAATATCGGTTGAGTAGGTTGAAGAACGAGCGGCATGTGGCGATGTAGTGAAGCCAACCTGGTTATTAATAATGATGTGAATTGTTCCGCCAGTGCGGTAACCCTTAAGGAGGGAGAGGGATAAAGTTTCAGAGACAACGCCCTGTCCCGCAAATGCAGCATCACCATGAAGCAGAATTGGCATAACCGGGAATGTGCTTTGTTCATCAACAGTTAAATCACCAGCTGCAGCACGCAACTTATCCTGCTTGGCGCGAGTGATACCTTCTAATACTGGATTAACCGCTTCTAAGTGTGATGGATTTGCTGCCAGATAAACCTTGGTTGTTGCACCTGATTCAGCGGTGAAAACTCCCTTAGTACCTAAGTGGTACTTAACATCGCCTGAGCCGTGAACCTCATTGTCATGATAATGTCCTTCAAACTCTTGAAAGATTTGTCCATATGATTTACCAGCGATATTTGCTAATACATTTAAGCGACCACGGTGTGGCATACCAATTGTGACCTCATTTAAACCAGCATCAGCGGCAGCGGAGATCGCAGCATCCAACATTGGAATTACAGATTCGCCACCTTCAAGAGAGAATCGCTTTTGGCCAACAAACTTGGTTTGTAAGAATGATTCAAAGGCCTCTGCGCTATTTAATTTTTTCAGAATTCGAAGTTGCTCTTCACGTGGCGTTGTAGGCGCACCCACCTCAACACGATCTTGAATCCATCTTCGTTCAGCTGGCTCTGAGATATACATATACTCAACACCAACGGAGCGGCAGTATGAGTCACGAAGCACGCCAAGAATTCGGCGCAACTTCATAAATGATTTTCCACCAAAGCCACCAGTGGCAAACTCTCGATCTAGATCCCAAAGGGTTAAGCCGTGATTTACGATATCTAAATCTGGGTGCGAGCGCTGTTTGTATGCCAGCGGATCAACATCTGCCATTAAATGACCAGTTGTTCGGTAAGCATCAATTAATTTTTGAACACGTGCCGTCTTATTAATCTCTTCATCTTTGCCAAATTGCTTATCCACAACCCAGCGAATTGGAACATATGGAATACGCAGCGCTTCAAAGATTTCATCATAAAACTGCTCTTCACCAAGCAAAATCTCATGAATTCTGCGCAGGAAGTCGCCAGATTGTGCACCTTGGATAATTCGATGATCGTAGGTACTAGTAAGTGTGACTACTTTGCTAATTGCTAGATCTGCAAGCGTTTCTTCATTTGCGCCATGAAACTCTGCTGGGTAATCCATAGCACCAACACCAAGAATCATGCCTTGGCCTTGAACTAAGCGAGGGATGGAGTGAACTGTGCCAATTGTTCCTGGATTAGTTAATGACATTGAGGTTCCAGCAAAATCTTCAACTGTTAATGCGCCAGTACGTGCCTTACGAACCATCTCTTCATAAGCTGCCCAGAATTGACCAAAATCTAACTCTTCACAACCTTTAATTGAAGGAACAAGTAATTGACGAGAACCATCCGCCTTTGC
This sequence comes from Bifidobacterium breve, assembly GCA_945883755.1. Lineage (GTDB taxonomy): Bacteria > Actinomycetota > Actinomycetes > Nanopelagicales > Nanopelagicaceae > Nanopelagicus. Next base: position 92,652 of record CAMCXX010000001.1, read on the forward strand.
CAAATCGATCGCAATACCAAGATTTATATGTTCAGGGTGTGCAACCGCTGGCTTGCCATCTAATTGGGTAAAAAATGAGTTCATCTCTGGCATCGCTCGAGCCGCTTTAATCATTGCGTAACCAATTAGATGAGTAAATGAAACCTTGCCACCACGGCCACGCTTTAAGTGGTTATTAATTACGGTGCGATTATCAATCATTAACTTTGCAGGTACTGCTCGAACTGAGGTTGCAGTTGGAACAGTTAATGAGGCCTCCATGCTTTGTACAACGCGAGCAGATACACCTCTTAATGGTTCAACAGTTGCAGCCCCAGGAGATACCAAGGTTGGAATTGGTTTAACAATTGGATCGGCAGGCTTTGCAGTAGATAATGCAATATCACTTGCAGTTGGTGCTAATTGTGATGTTGGAAGTGCAGCTGGAGCAGTTGGCGCTACGGTTACAGCTGGCGCAGTTGGTACGACGGTTGCAACGGGTGCAACTGGAGCAACTGGTGCAGTTGGCAAGATGGTTGCCGCTGGTGTAACAGGTGAAGCAGGAGTTACTGTTTGCGAAAGTTGTTGTGATTTGGGAGTTGGCGGAACACCTCTTTGGTTTGTATTACCTTGGTTTGTATTACCTTGGTTTGAATTACTTTGGTTTGAATTACTTTGCGGAGGAGTGGATCCACCTTTGAAATCTGCAAAGAAATCCCACCAAGCTTTATCAACTGATGCTGGATCTTGTTGGTAGCGCTCATACATCTCTTGAACTAGCCACTCATTTGGACCGAAGGTGCCACCAAAGTGATTAGCTGGTGTCTTGCCGCCGGCTGATGTCACTTATTAACTCCTTCAAACTCGCTCGATCAAACTGGCTGTTATCCCAGGATTAAGGAAATTTACACTTCTTATCTTATCTCTTGAGTTAGTGCGTAAGAACCCTCAAAATTCACATAAGTAAGTGAGGACAGCCACCAAAATTACCCACCGCTTGCTTGAGTTGATTGGCCGAGTGGCGCAAATGCACTTCGACAGGCAGGGTTATCTCATGAAATGGGCAATAGTTACCGGTGGCTCCCGTGGCCTTGGCTACGCCACCGCGCAAGGGTTAATTGCGCAAGGCATTTCGGTTTACATCATAGGTAAGGATGCAGCCCGAGCTGCAGAGTCTGCGCAGAAATTAGGTTGTAAGTATCGTGCGGTAGATGTTGCAGATAGTAAAAAGTTTCGAGAGGTTTTACTTGACATTACCAATGAAGCAACTGCAGATGGATTTGGTCCATTAGATATTTTAGTTTTAGCTCATGGCGTAATGAGTGAGAAGGTGTCAAAGACTTTAAAAACTAATGATGATGAGTGGCGCCGAACTCTTTCAATTAATTTAGATGCTGTCTTCACTGCGATAAATCAATTAGCACCAGCAATGGCCGAGGTACGAAATAACTCTCGCGTCATTGTTTACAGCGCATGCCTTGGCAGAATGTCAGGTCCTGGAACACATGGCGGCTTAGCTCCTTATCGAATTAGCAAGGCTGGTGTTAATGCATTAGTAAAAAACCTCTCCTATGAAACTGGAAATGGCGCTCGTGGATTCTTAGTAGATGCGATCTGTCCAAACCATTCACGAACAGATATGGGTGGACCAGATGCACCACGTTCAGCCGAAGAAGGAGCAGAAACTGCTATTTGGTTAGCAACGAGAGAGTTTGATCCGGCGGTAGATAAAACTGGTTTTCTTTGGGAGGATCGTCAGATAGTTGAGTGGTAAGTAATAAACAAACTCTTGAACTTTGAATTATTCTTTGTATCCAAGCGCTGCTGAGATCATTGTTACCAAAGCGAGTATTGCAAGCGGAATTCCAACTAGTAAAAAGTTTCCAGTAATCATGTAGTAGGCAACACCAAGTGCGATTAAATTAGCTAACACGGCAGGAGCTCGTCCATATGACCGCCTCTGTTTAAAGCCAATAGCTGATACCCACAGACCTGCTGACCCCAACAAGCCAAAAACTATTTCTGCCCCTAGGGCGTTTGGCAGTGAGACGGTTGAGAAGAGTGGTGCGATTATCAGATACGAGGTGGCCAGCAAAATAATGATCGCCTCAAACTTCAAGAGATAAATCGCCCGAACTCTGGATTTTTCGAGGGCTAGCACACTTCTCCAATTCATGTTTGCATATTACCCTGTTTCTTAATCATGGAGATAACCCCAAAACTACTTGCCGAAATCTACTTTGAAAATGATGGCGAGATTGATCTGCTCACTGGTGCAATAGCGCCAAATAGACTTAATCAAATTATTGAAAGAGAGGTGAATCTAAGTAAGAGAAATTCAGAAAATTTAACAATTATCTCAGTCAATTTAGATTTTAATTCAATCACATCCATTGGGATTCAGGAACAAGTTTTAGAAATAGAATCACAATTAATCCAGATTCACTTTCAGATTAAGAGATTGCTGAGAGAGGTTGATTGCATAGGAAGAGTTTCAACTCATGGTTTTTGGGTTTTTATTAAAGTAAAAACAAGCTCTGATTCATCTAAGTTAGTTGATCGAATCAAAGAAAAAGCGCCCAGCAACTTAATAATTTCGGTAATTGATTACACCCTAGGTGAATCTCAGCTTCAGTGGTATGAAAAGATAGATAAAGAGCATTTTCAATAGAGTTTCATCCCGTACCGTAAATTTATTTTTAACAAACCCAAGTTTTAATAAATCTACGCCTTAATCAAATCAAGTTATAACCATCGAAGTTGAACAATAAATATCACGATAAGTGAGTTTATAAACTCGTACCGTTAGGGTTTTTATTGCACCTTCCACAGTTGAAACTAACTTCACTGCATCATCACGAGAAGTGCTTATGATCCTCGATATGCAGAAATTATCCGCATTTGGCTACCTACAACCATTAATGGATGACCCTGAGATTGAAGAGGTCTGGATTAACTCACCAAATCGCATCTTTGTCGCAACCAAAGGAAAGAGCCAGCTGACTAATTTAGTTTTGCAAGAGAGTGATATTCGAGATCTTGTGGAAAGATTATTGATTTGGGGAGGGCGTCGATTAGATGTAACTAACCCATTTGTAGATGCTCGATTGCCTGATGGCAGCAGATTACATGCTGCTATTCCAGAGGTTACGGCAACGCATTGGGCGGTAAATATCAGAAAACATTTAATGCAAGGCAGTTCATTACAAGATTTAGTAGCTTTGAATTCTTTAAGTAATGAAATAGCAGAGAAGTTAACTTTTGCGGTAGAACAAGGTTTAAATATATTAATTAGTGGCGGAACCCAGGCAGGTAAAACAACCATTCTCAATGCTTGCGCTAGCGCTATCCCAGTCGATCAACGGGTAATTAGTATTGAAGAGGTGTTTGAGTTAAAGCCAAAACTTCCAGATTGGATTGCATTACAAACTAGAACCTCCAACCTTGAAGGAGAAGGAGAGATCACCCTGCGTCGTTTAATAAAAGAGGCGTTACGGATGAGACCTTCAAGGTTAATTGTCGGAGAGGTTCGCGAGGCTGAAGCACTTGATCTACTAATTGCGTTGAACTCTGGTTTACCGGGAATGGCAACCATTCACGCAAACTCAGCCCGTTCCGCTATACAAAAACTTCAACTTCTCCCACTACTAGCTGGCGAGAACATCACCCAAGCATTTATAAACCCAGCAATAAGTACAAGCATAGATTTGATTGTTCAATGCAATATGGATTTAACTGGAAATCGAAGAGTTACTGAAATTGCGGCTGTCACCGGTCGAGTTGAAATGAATCAAGTGGAGGTAGATTCAATTTACAAATGGAATGGCAAAGAGTACATATCTGGATTATCTAGCATTGAAAGTTTGTTTAAAATTAAAAGAAATATGACTGAAGCAAAATGAGGTTTGCCACCTACCTAACAATATTAATGATGCTCATCTTTTCTGCCGTTCTCTTAAGGGTCAGATTAAAACAAGAGGCATTAATTCGAGCCAGAAACAACGCCTTACCAGAGGTAATTGAACTCATAATCTCTGGTTTGCAATCTGGCATGTCAATATCTGAGACCCTTGAGAGCTTAGGAAATGTTGGTCCAAAGTGTGTGCAAATAGATTTTAAAAGATTTGCTACAAACATGAGAGAAGGCGGTGATTTTCAATTAGAGATTGAGAGCCTAAAAGATCAATTCAACGATGCAAATGCTGATCAATTATTTGAAACCTTGATATATGCAAATGCATTCGGTGGCAGAAACACAATAAAAATTCTGCACGAGCTAGCTGATTTTTTGACTGAAGATATTGCGATTCGATCTGAAATTATGGCTAGATTTGGCTGGATTAAAAACTCTGCTATTTTGGCTGCGATTGCACCTTGGCTATTACTACTAATCCTGCGAACTCAGGAGAGTGCGCGAATTGCTTATCAGCAGAGCACTGGCCAAATATTTCTTCTAACCGGGGTTTTCACTTCGGTAATTGCTTACTTTTGGATGCAAAAGATTGCCCAACTACCTAAATCTAAGCGACTCTTTGTGATAGATAAAAACAGAGTGAAAGCGCTATGAGCCGGATTAATCTATATATTCTCCTTTTAATTGCGCCGATTACCCTCTACTCATTGTTCATTATTAAAAGTGAGTTGCTCCGAATTTTATCAATTTCAAATTACACCAAACAGCAGATGTATTTAACAAAAATATTAAGGGTAATTACCAGATCTCAGATAAATCAGGCCGAGCTAAATCAAGAGTTATCAAAGATGTTGCAAATGCTAGCAATTATGATTTCAGCTGGTGAAAGCTCTGTTGCTGCTCTTAAATACATCAGCGAAAGGAGCAGTGGCAGATTGACCGCGCTAATCAAAGCAAGCCTAGATAATTACAAAAATAATGGTAATTTATTTAGCACTTTAGAGTATGTATCTTCAGCCACTAACTCCGCTCAAGTCCGGAGATTACTCAACGCAGTCAGAGTCTCATCTGAACGTGGTTCCCCGATACTTGATACCTTACAAAATCAGGTGCGCTCACTAAATAAAGAGATCAAGGTGAATTTATTAAATAAGGCTGGAAAGAGTGAGATTGCACTTCTTGTGCCAGTTGTTTTCTTGATTCTTCCTACCTCAATTCTCTTTGCAGTTTGGCCATCAATTTATGGTTTAAGCAACTCTGGATATTGAGCTTATCCACAGATTCCTGAAGTTTAAATCTCAGTCAATAGAGAAGTGGATACCTTTTATCGCTGGACAAATCAATACAGCCAATAACTTTTGGTTCTAGCTGATTGATCCAACTACTTAAATAAGCGGAAAGAAATAGAGAAAAAGGGAGCACTGATCATATGAAAGAGAAGTTTTTAGTAAAGATGATCGACATTAATTTGATGATTCAAAGACAATTTAATAATGCATCAAAATCAACAGCATTTCTAAATCGAAAGAGTCGTGGGGATGTTCCAGGATGGGTTCTAGTTGTATTAATGACCACCGCTTTGGTAACTGGAATTTGGTCGATTGCAGCGCCAAAACTTACAACAATTTTGAGAAACTCATTAGATGCAATGGGTGGAATCAAATAATAGAAAATGGATTATTTCAGAGTACGAAAATTATCTCTATCATTTTCAAGTAAGGGAAATGTTGAATCTTTCCTAACCATACTTCCGCAGGTTGTGATTTTCTTAATCTCTCTGCAATTGCTTTTCCTCTCCATGAATAGAAATATTGGTGGGTATCTGGATCAAAAAAAGATATCTGAAGCGGCAATGCAAAGCAGCGCAAGAAGTGGCATGGGCGGTCAGCAAGATTACGAGAGGTTATCGATGATTGGCGGAGGCGAGCTCTTGATTAGGAATCGAGAGGTAAGTCAGCGAAATTTACTCAGCCGCTTTTGGCCCAGCAAGGTAAAGCTGCTTTCTATTGTTGTTGATGAATCAAGCATTCAATAAAAAATTATCATGAAGTTAGGTATCTTGCTTAGAAGCACACGAGGTTCAGCAATATCAGAGTTCTTGGTTTTCACCCTACCTTTTTTTACAGCACTACTTGTTATGGTGGTTTTAATAAATGATAAATCTATGGCTATAAGTGAGGCAAAGAATCTTGCTCGTCAATCTGTACGAGCATTTGTTACCAGCCCTTCAAATGAGTTGGCACGGGTGAGGGCTTATCAAGTAATTGATCTATATCAAAGCAGGTTAAGCGATGGTGAAAAATTCAAGCGAAAGATAGCGATGACAATTAATTGTTCAGAATCACCATGTTTAGTCAAAGGTGGAAAAGTTACTGTTCAAATTAAAGTGAGTGCAAGTGGTGTGAATGGATTAACCTCAGATGTAGTTGCAGAGGCCAGCGAGTTCGTCGATCTATGGCGCTAAGGCGATTTCAATCAAAAGGATCTTTAATTCCACTTTCATTTGGATTTTTTCTTATCTCCCTAACTTTAATCTTCATCTCTATTAACATCGGTTCTGCATACTCGACAAAGAGAGAGCTAATAAATGTTGGTGAGTCGGCGATTCAGCGCTCAGCTCATGAGATAGATAGAATCGCATACTATCTAGAGTTAAATCGCTTTACTTTTGAAAAGCGAGTTCCAATTGACTGCAGTCAAGCCAAATCTGTATTTATGAAGTTGATATCAAACTCAACCGTCTCTGGTAAGGAGATAACGGTTATTAACTTTGATTGCAATATCTTTGAAGTTAAAGCAGAGATCGCTATTACAGGTAAGCTTCCAATTGATATACCCTTTCAAGGTATGAGTAATCCGAAAACAATCGAAATAAGTGCAACAGTTGGCGCTAACTCGCCATATCAACTGCCTTAGCATTACTCTTTGCGAATGGCCGCACGTGAATATGCAGATGAAATCGCAAAGATAAATATAACTTTGCAATCAATTGAACAGGTATTAAATCTACCTAAGTTAATTGAGTTAGCGGCAGATTTAGAGGCCCAAGCTAGTGTGCCAAATCTTTGGGATGATCCAGAAAAAGCCCAGGTAGTAACCTCTAAGTTATCAAGGGCGCAATCAACTATAAATAAAATTCAAGGTATCCGCACTCGATTAGATGATCTACCGGTAATGATTGAACTAGCAGATGCCGAAGCAGATAAAGCGGCTGCGTATAAAGATATTGATTCAGAGTTAGATAACTTAACAAAAACAATAAATGATTTAGAGGTTCAAACATTACTTAGCGGTGAATATGATGATCGTGATGCCTTAATGACTATCCGTTCAGAGGCTGGTGGTGTTGAAGCAGCTGATTGGGCAGAGATGTTGATGCGTATGTACTTAAGATTTTGTGAGCGCCATTCATATAAGACCGACGTTTTAGAAACCTCATATGCCGAAGAGGCGGGAATTAAATCAACCACCTTTCGAATCTCAGCCCCGTATGCATATGGTCGCCTATCGGTAGAACAGGGAACTCACCGATTAGTTCGCATCTCACCATTTGATTCACAATCTCGCCGGCACACATCATTTGCTGGTGTTGAAGTAGTTCCAGTTGTTGAACAGAGTGATCATATTGAGATTGATGAAAAGGATTTAAGAGTTGATGTTTATCGCTCATCAGGTCCTGGTGGTCAAGGAGTTAACACAACAGATTCTGCAGTTCGAATCACACATCTACCTTCCGGCATAGTTGTCTCCTGCCAAAATGAGCGTTCACAAATTCAAAACAAAGCAACCGCGATGGCAGTTTTGCAATCAAAGTTGTTAGAGAGGCGTCGCCAAGAAGAGCGAGCAAAGATGGATGCATTAAAGGGTGATAACTCTGGTTCGTGGGGAAATCAAATGCGTTCATATGTTTTAGCGCCTTATCAAATGGTGAAAGATCTAAGAACTGATTTTGAAGTTGGAAATCCATCAGCGGTGCTAGATGGGGATCTTGATGGATTTATTGAAGCTGGAATCAAGTGGCGAAAAAGCCGCGATTAATTTCACATAATTAAATTCTCAGGCAAATCACGCATAAAATTCGCAGGTAAAACTCCTTAAATTATTTAAATTGCGTGTAAATCAGGAAATATACCCATTACTTATCTAAACTGGGGGCTTACCGAAATTAGGCTAACGATGGAAATTAGGCTAACTACCGAAAGGCTTAGTTAAGTGATTCGTTTTGAAAATGTGTCCAAGATGTATCCCAAGCAAGAGCGGGCTGCGCTGGATAGTGTCAATCTTGAAATTACCAAAGGTGAGTTTGCATTCCTAGTTGGTCAATCTGGCTCTGGTAAATCAACATTTTTAAGATTGGTGCTGCGAGAAGAGCGACCATCTGCTGGAACTATCCATGTAGCTGGCAAGGATTTAAATACCTTGAAAGACCATAAGATTCCTGATTTACGCCGCCAAGTTGGTACCGTCTTCCAAGATTTTCGGTTGTTACCAAATAAAACTGTTGCTGAAAATGTTGCCTTCACTTTGCATGTGCTGGGTTACTCATCCAAACAAATAAGTCGTGAGGTACCAGAGGTTTTAGAGTTAGTTGGACTTGAAGAGAAATCTGAACGAAAACCTGGTGAGTTATCGGGTGGTGAACAACAACGTGTAGCAATTGCTCGGGCTTATGTATCAAGGCCAGCTATTTTGATTGCGGATGAGCCAACTGGAAATTTAGATCCAGCAACATCTGTCGGAATTATGAAGTTGCTAGATCGCATTAATCGCGAAGGCACCACAGTCGTAATGGCAACCCATGATTCAGGAATTGTGGATCAGATGCGAAAGCGAGTAATTGAGTTAGATGGTGGCCATGTAATCCGCGATCAAGCTCGTGGTGTTTACGGCTACACAGGTTAATTAACGGGAATTTAAAGACGAGACGGATAGGGTAGAAACATGAGAGCAAAGTTTGTTGCTAAAGAGGTCGGTATTGGCCTGCGCCGAAACCTAACTATGACCTTTGCGGTAATGATTACCGTAGCGATCTCACTGACCCTTCTTGGAATTGGTTTATTGGCAAACTCACAGGTTAAAGTGATGAAGGATTATTGGTATGACAAGATTGAGGTTTCAATCTTTCTTTGCGGTTCACTTTCAGATTCACCATCCTGTTCTAATGGCGTAATTACACCGGAACAGAAAATTTCGATTCAACGTGATCTGCAAAATCTTCCGGTGGTTGATGAGGTTTTTTATGAGACCCAAGCTGAAGCATTTAATCGTTTTCAGGAACGTTTTGAAGGTTCTGCAATTGCCCAAAATGTAACACCAGATCAATTACCAGAATCATTCCGAGTTAAGTTAAAGGATCCAACCAAGTTTGCTGTTATTGATAGCGCCTTTAGTGGTCGACCAGGAGTTGATATCGTTCAAGATCAACGAGCAATTTTAGATAAGTTCTTTAAATTATTAGGAGTATTAAGAAATGGTGCTCTAGCGATTGGCTTAGCCTCTGTCTTAACCGCTGCCCTATTAATTAGCAACACCTTAAGAATTGCCGCATTCAATCGTCGCCGTGAAACCGGCGTAATGAAATTAGTTGGCGCATCCTCATTCTCAATTCAACTACCATTTTTGCTAGAAGGAATTTTCGCCGCTATTTCAGGCTGGGTAGTTGCTACTGGATTTTTAGCTGGCTTTAAATGGGTGGTTGATGAAAGAGTTGCACCATTACTTACCTTCACACAGTTCTTTACATGGACAGATGTCCTAAATGCATCACTGCTATTACTAGCAACTGGCTTAATTGTAAGTAGCGTTGCCTCTGTTGTTACATTGCGTAAGTACCTAAAGGTTTAATTAGACCGATTTAGGTCGAGGCTGCCTATGGTTAAAGAGTTAGGCAAAAAGATAATTGCCCAAAATAAGACCGCCCGCCATGAGTACTTTATTGAGGATGTCTATGAGTGCGGTTTGGTATTAACTGGTACAGAGGTTAAATCATTACGTGCTGGCCGTGCCTCATTAACTGATGGTTACGCCATGGCTCGAGATGGTGAAATCTGGGTAAGTGGAGTTCATATTCCCGAATACAACCAAGGTAGTTGGACCAACCACATGCCAAGACGTGAGCGAAAACTTTTGCTTCATAAAAGAGAGATTGCACAAATTAATGGAGTTATCAAGGCTGGTGGATTAACCCTGATTCCGCTATCGCTTTACTTTAAAGATGGAAAAGCCAAGATTGAGATTGCCATCGCAAAGGGTAAGAAAGCACATGACAAACGAAATACCTTGATGGAGAAACAGGCTGAGCGTGAGGTTGCCCGTGAGGTTTCTAGAAGAAACTCTGGCAAGGGCGGTAAGCGAAGTAAAGATCAGGATTACGACTAGTAGTTTTATCAGGATTATCAGTTTTTGGAATAACCCTCTAAAATATGTGGTTCACTACAAATACAATTACATATCGAAATAGTAAATCGCTTTAATCTTGGGGGTGATCGGTCTCGACTTTAGTCGTTACTTCAAGGGAAGCGGGCCGAGGAAGCCGTGATGATCTCGTTAACCACAAAAACATGGCAAAACATAAGCGCAAGTAAAACTGCCGCTGATTATCAACTAGCTGCCTAAGCTAGCTCTGATGTCCGTTACCCAGAGTTTGTTCTCGCCTCTGGATCTAACGTCGCTAGAGAACTTACCTCTAATCATGTTGCGGGGATTAATGGGGAAATAAAACTGTAACTGAGTTCGTAAACTACTTGTGCATGTGAGAGTTTGAACTGAGAAAACGATAATTGCACTACGCCCGTAGAAGACTTGGATGATAGCTAGAGGACCCGGGTTCAATTCCCGGCACCTCCACTTATTTCTTAAAGACTCGATAGATTGCGATTAAAGCAAAGATAATTCCAATTCCGCCAAAGATTCTTCCTCCAAGTGAATTAACTTGAGTGAATATTTGCAGACCAATTAAAAATGAGATACCAGCAAGTGCCAGAGTCACAATTCTTTGCAGGGGTCTCGCAGTCAAATTTGACATCGCTCTAGTTTTGCGAAAAGTTAAGAGCACGGCAATTACACCACTAACCAACATTGTCATCATTAGCAATGAAACTAGCAGGGCAAGTGACTTCATAAGGTCCATAGTATGTTGCCTAGACAAGTAATCAAAGGGTGGTCCTGCCGACCTGGTGATTAAGAGTAATCACTGGTCGGCAAGACCCCCTTTTGCTTGAGTCTAGGACTATCTTTACCTAGTCGGCACTAACTTAAAGATATTTATAAAATAATAGTCTTCTGTTAATTATCAAAGGTCTCAGCTAAAGCATTTATAGAGATTACAACTTTTTTAAGGTCTAAATCACCAATCCATAATTGCTTGATTTCTCCATCAATTGGAACTTGGAAACTAGTTCGAGCCCATTTGGTTTCACCTGGATTGAGCGTGGTCGAGATGTAATCAGTGGCATTACTGTACTGGTCACTAGAATCAGCTTGATAAGTTCGAGAATCCACCCGTAAAAATACATCTCCATATATTTTTACAGGCTCATCTGAGTTGTTCGTCAAATCGTATGTCACATCACACATATATTTGGCAGGGTCAGTCCAAGGAACACATATTGTGCCTACATCCCGAAGCTTTCCGATTAATGATTGGTCTTGGATTGTTGATTGGTCTTTGACCTCATCAGAACTGTTTCTACCTGTATATGCATCATATCCGAGTAAAATAACGGCACCTAGTAAACCCCAGGCAATAGCTTGCTTTATGTCTGCTGGACTCATTGTTTAAGTATGTCACCAAAAGCTTTCATACGATATGTCTGTCTTTGAATTGTTTAGGCTTCTGCCCCTAGCTATAAATAGCAACACTTTTGGTAAAGCTCCCTAACCTATTCTTCCCTCTGCCCACTCACATTTAACTCATCAGGAGTGTTATGCACACCTTTAATGTCACCAGTAGGACGAACACCACTCAACTTATGTCCAGCACCATCTCGTTGCAACGGGCGAACCGCTTTGCTCCAATCAGGTGGCACCACACCCAGCACACCCTTTTGGAAATCATCAAATGCTTTTAAAACTTCAGCCTTTGTATTCATCACAAAGGGACCCATCCACGCAACGCTCTCTTTAATTGGCTGTCCACCCAAAATTAAAATATCCATCTGCGGAGCACGAGACTCTTGAACCGTATTAGCTGAAATAACAATGACATCACCATCGCGGTAGGTCACTAACTGTCCTGTTTTAATTGGATGCTTCTCATCGCCAACTGTGCCATGACCATGCAAAACATAGGCAAGTGCGTTGTAATTTGGATTCCAAGGCAGACGAAGCTGCGCACCTGGTTGCAATGTTGCATGCACAATTGTGATTGGAGTTTGGGTTGAGCCTGGACCCTTATGGCCAGCAACCTCTCCAGCAATTACTCGAAGTAATGCACCGCCATCAGCTGATGACAAAAGCGCAACATCTGAAGCACGTAAATCTTGATAAGCCGGTGGTGACCATTTCTTCTCAGCTGGCAGATTTACCCAAAGTTGGAAACCATGAAATAACCCACCACTCATAACTAAATGCTCTGGTGGAGTTTCAATATGCAAAATTCCAGCACCTGCGGTCATCCATTGGGTATCGCCATCGGAAATTGTTCCGCCGCCACCATGATTGTCGTAGTGATCAAAGATTCCATCAATAATGTAGGTAACTGTTTCAAAGCCACGATGTGGATGCCATGGTGTTCCCTTTGGTTCACCAGGTGCGTACTCAACCTCACCCATTTGATCTAAGTGAATAAATGGATCTAAATCTGCTAAATCAACTCCGGCAAATGCGCGACGAACTGGAAAGCCTTCACCCTCATGTCCTTGAGGTGCGGTGGTAACAGATTTAACTCTGCGAGCAGAGGAAACAGGATCTGCAACAACGCGAGGCAGTACGGTGATATCGGCAACGGTTACTGCTGGCATCTGTTAACTCCTCGAGCTTCTTGGTTAATTGAAGATGTTGAACTTTCAATTACTTCAGAGTGTATAACAAAATTTATGTTATGGATATTCCAACCTTTATTTTTGTTGGAATCTAGATTGTGAATTACAGCGCTTTAAGCGCGCTAACTACCTTAGTTAGCGAATCCTTCGCATCTCCAAATAAAAGAGTGGTCTTGGCATCATATAAAAGCTCATTCTCAATACCAGCAAAGCCTGGGCGCATCGAACGCTTTAGGAAAATTACATTGCCCGCCTTATCAACATCAAGAATTGGCATGCCATAAATTGGGCAACCTGGAGTTGTCTTAGCTGCTGGGTTAACCACATCATTTGCACCAACTACTAGAACAACATCGGTTTGTGGGAAGGTTGGATTTATCTCCTCCATCTCAACTAATTGTTCATACGGCACATTTGCCTCAGCTAGCAACACATTCATATGTCCAGGCATACGACCGGCAACTGGGTGAATTCCATAAGCCACATCAACACCCTTGCTTGATAAGAGATCGGCTAATTCGCGAACTGTGTGTTGGGCTTGAGCAACCGCTAAACCAAAACCTGGAACGATAACAACACGTTGGGCGTAATTAAGCAAAATTGCAACATCATCAGGTGAACCAGATTTAACTGGGCGCGCCTCTGCTGCGTCAGAGCCAGCTGATGCCTTTGCGGTGAATGCACCGAATAATGTGCCGAACAATGATCTGCCCATAGCTTGTGCCATTAAGCGGGTTAAAATCGTGCCGGAAGCACCAACTAAGGTACCGGCGATAATTAACATCGTATTTTCAAGTACATAACCACTTGCTGCAACGGTTAAACCGGTAAATGCATTTAATAGCGAGATAACAATCGGAACATCTGCGCCACCAACTGGCAGTACAAATAAAATTCCAAATACTAAGGATAAAAGCGCATTAATCAACAGCGGAGATGTGCCGCCAGATGCAATTACCCAGCCACCAGTTGCTAGAACTGAGATGGCAGAGAGAGCGATTAATTGACGGCCAAATGGCAAAATTACTGGGCGAGTAGTCATCAACTCTTGTAACTTTAAGAAGGTAACAATTGACCCAGAGAAAGATACCGATCCAACAATTACGGTAAAGACAGTTGCGACAACCTGCGCTGCGGTTGCACCTTCACCCAGCTTTAAATACTCAACAATTGCTACAAGTGCGGCAGCGCCACCACCAACACCATTAAACAAAGCAACTAATTGCGGCATCTGAGTCATCTGCACCTTACGGGCAGCTGGCACACCAACCAAAACACCAAAGGCGATCGCGCCAAGGATTAATGGCTGGTTATTTAATGCTTTGCCATCATTTGCGTAGAAGAAGACAATAATTGTTGCAATAGTGGCACCAAGAGCACCAATTAGATTTCCACGTCTAGCTGATTTTGGTGAGGATAATCCTTTAAGGGCTAGGATAAAACAGATACCAGCAATTAAACCAATTAGATCATACATATCGCGGCTCATTTATTTTGACCGCCCGCTTCATCACTTTGCTTCTTCTCTTTTGGCTTGCCCTTAAACATTTGTAACATTCGATCAGTTACTACAAAGCCACCAACCATATTTATCGTGGCCAGCACAATTGCAATAGTAGATAGCGTTAACTCTAAGGTTGTCTTTGAATGATCGGCGACAATAATTGCACCAACCAAAATAACACCATGAATCGCATTGGCACCGCTCATAAGTGGGGTGTGTAGGGTGGTTGAAACTTTAGATACAACCTCAAAGCCAACAAAGATAGATAGTAAAAATATTGCTAGTAAGGCTAATTCAGTGCTCATAATTTCAGTACTCATTACTTACTCCGCTCTCTCTTTGCACCAGCATGAGTTAGCGCAGCTGAATCAATAATCTCATCGGCAAAATCAGGGGAGATCTCACCAGTTGGCTTACCATCAACTGTTTTACTCATTAACAAGAGCAGATTTACAACGTTGCGCGAGAACAACATGGATGCGTGATACGGCAGTTGGCTTGGCACATCTTTACCGCCCCACATAGTTACTCCGGCACTTGTTGTAATTACCTGACCGGCGACACTGCCTTCAACATTTCCACCGCTTTCAGATGCCAAATCAACAATGACTGATCCAGGTTTCATCTGGGCTGCCATTTGCGCAGTTACTAATTGTGGTGCAGTACGACCTGGAACAGCTGCAGTGGTAATTAAAACATCAGCTGCTGCAATATATGGTGTTAGTAATTCCCGTTGTTTAGCTGCGCGCTCCTCGGTCATCTCTCGGGCGTAGCCACCTGCACCTTCAAGTGCTTCTAACTCAAGTGTGATGAACTTTGCGCCCATGGATTTAACCTCATCAGCAGAGGCGGGGCGAACATCATATGCACTGACGACTGCACCTAAACGTTTTGCAGTTGCAATCGCTTGTAAGCCAGCAACACCTGCACCTAACACAACTACCTTTGCCGGTGTAACTGTGCCAGCAGCGGTCATAAGTAATGGGAAAAACTTTGGTGATAATTCAGCAGCGACTAACGCAGCACGATAACCGGCACATAATGCTTGTGAGGTAAGTGCATCCATTGATTGAGCACGTGAAATACGTGGAACTGATTCCAGTGAAAAAGCGGTAACACCAGCGCTTGCAGCAGCGGTAATTGAATCGGCAGATCCAGATGGAGATAAAAATGAGATTGTGATTGCGCCCTTTTTAAGTGAGCTCATTTGCGCTGGAGTTAATGGCTGAACAGATAAAACTACATCTGCATCCTTTAATACATCCCCTGATTTAATAACCGCACCAGCTGCTTCAAAATCTTTATCAGATGCTTGTGCAGTTAAGCCAGCGCCAGATTCAATAACTACTTCAAGTCCAGCCTTACTTAACTTTGAAATAATATCTGGAACTAGGGCAACCCGCTTTTCGCCATCTTTAATCTCTTTAGGAACGGCTACTCGCATTGGGTAAATCTACCCTCAATTTAATTCTTACTTAACTTATTACGGTGCTAGACCGTTAATTTCCGCTCAGATCACCACGTGTTAGATGAAATAGCAGGGCTTGAATGGTGGTTCGTCGGTGGAATGCTTGTCGCCAGACTACCGATTTAGTGCTATCAATTACATCAGCACTTACTTCTTCACCTCTGTGTGCTGGCAGGCAGTGCATAAATATTGAATCTTTAGCGGTGAGCTTCATTAACTTATCTGTAACTGCAAATGGTGAAAGTGCTTCAAACTTTTCACTGCGATCAGATTCCGAATCTCCCATTGACATCCAAACATCGGTGTATAAAACGCTAGCGTCCTTGGCTGCTGCAACTGGATCATTACTGATCTCAATTGTGCCACCAGAGTTTTTAGCAAGTGATTGCGCCTGCTTTACTATCTCTGGCTTAGGTGACCATTTACCTGATGGTGTTGCAACAACAACATTTGCACCCATAGTTGCACCCATAATCAGCCAAGCATTAGCCATATTGTTGCCATCACCTAAGTAAACAAATTTTCGGCCGGCAATATTTTTACCAAAGTTTTCTCGAATAGTTATCCAATCTGCAAGTAATTGAGTTGGATGATCATCATCAGTTAGTGCGTTAATAACTGGAATAGATGCAAACTTTCCTAGCTCATCAACATCAGATTGAGCAAAGGTGCGGACTATTAAGGCATCACAAAAGCCAGAGATAATCTTTGCGGTATCAGCGATGGTTTCACCACGACCAATTTGAAGATCATCACCTCGCAAAAAAATTGGTGAGCCACCTAAGTGCGCAACTGCGGTCTCTGAGGCTAATCTGGTTCGAGTTGATGATTTGGTCATATAGACCGCAACAGTTTTTTTAGCCAGATGTTTCTTGGCAGACAATGGCTTCTCAGCAAACTTTGTAGCAGATTTGAGCAGCAACTCAATATCAGCCCTGGATAGATCGCTGGTGCGAAGTAGATCCTTCATGAGCAGAGCCTAATCGCAAGCGCCTTGATCAGGATAATATTTACGCATGGGCTTTCTCTCTGATCTTCTCGAAAAAACCAAGCCAGCACAGACGCCTTTAAGTATTGATGAGGGCGATCACGAGCGATTTTCGCATTATGTCGATAAGAACAAAATTACCGAATCTGCAGTTTCTGGCAGACCTGTACGAGCTTTATGTGGCAAGAAGTGGATTCCTAACCGAGACCCGCAAAAATTTCCAGTGTGTCCAACATGTAAAGAGATCCACGCTTCCTTGAAGTAAATTTTAAGTTTCACCCGTTAACCTATCTTGATATGAGGAAATTCAGTATTTGCGTTGTTGCATTTATTCTTGCAATATCTGGAACTGTCTTCACTTCAGCAAATGCTGAGAATCCGCCAAGACGAATTTTGTCTGGTTGGATGGATGGTTCACCCACTGTTTACCTTCGATCGGTTGATACAAATTTTAAGTATGAGGTAATTAAGGATGTTTCACCATTTTGGTATGGCTTATTAAGTGAATCCAATATTCGCGATAAGTACGCCTTGGGTCTTTACACAAAGCCAATCACCGGGGCAATTGCTGATTTAAGACAACGTGGTTTTGTCATCCTGCCATCAATTACAGATGATCAACCAGTTCGAGTCTTAGCTGGAATTTTAGCTGATGAAGCACGACGAGCAGTATTGGTAAAAAGCATTAGAGATTTAGTTGCAAAGTATAATTATGATGGAATTGATTTAGATTTTGAAAAGTTTTATGCAAAGGGTGAAACCCGAGCAAATTGGGTAGTAATGAAACCCAATTGGGTCTCATTTATAAAGGAGATCTCTGCTGCACTTCGCGCAGATGGAAAATTATTATCAGTAACAACACCGCCAGATTTTGATCGTGCTACGAAGCGGGCTGGAAATTGGGTTTATGCCTGGGCTGAAATCGGGCCACACATTGATCGGTTAAGAATCATGGCTTATGACTTCTCAACGGTGAATGCTGGACCAATTGGTCCACTTGATTGGACCGAGGATGCAGTTAAGTATGCAGTAAGTCAGATGCCCGCCTCCAAAGTTTATGTTGGTATTCCAGGTTATGGCAGAGATTGGATTACTAAAGTAGATGGCGTTTGTCCGAAAGCTTTTGCAACCTCAATAGTTGTTGGTGGTAGAGCTGCACTTGCAATGCGGGATGCGGTTAATTTGCCAAGTATTTATGGTGGTGCCGCTGTTTATAACGCAACCATTGGTGAAAATAAATTTACCTACCAAAAGGCGTATACCGATCCAACAAATAGCGCAATTACTTGTACTGCATCTAGAACTGCTTGGTACCCAGATGAGAGATCTTATGCAGCACGCGCACTTTTAGTTGGCAAGTACCGCTTAGGTGGAGTAGCAGTATGGAGCTTTGGTAAAGAGACATTAGCGGCGGCACAAGCAATTAATAATGCAGCGAAAGCAATTGCTCCTGATGTTGTTGTCAGTGAGATATCAACTGATCTCGAGCAGGTTGGTTATGGAAATCTATTTAACCTAACCGGCAAATTTTCACTACCTGATAAAACCCCAGTTGTCGGAGTTAATGTGCAGTTTGAAGTTAAAGGCCCAACAGATACAAATTGGCGAAGTGTTGCCGCTGGTACCACAGATGCAAATGGAGTTATTACATCACCGGCAATTTTGGGCCAAAAGAGTCAGATTAGATTGGTAAGTGAGGCAAGTTGGGAGCGTTCAGAGGGTCGAAGTAGCGAGAAGGTAATTACCGTAGCTCCAACCGTTAATTTAAATCTGCCCGCCTCCGTCAAAGCAAACGCGAGCTATCAGGTAGTTGGCCAGATTCTGCCGGCGGCTGCGGCAATTAATGTAACGGTCCGGCGAAATGGATCGACCTTCGGCAGCGTCACAACGGATCAACGTGGTGAATTTAGATTTACATTGTTAGAGAAAGAGGCAGGATTAGCAACCTATCAAGCGGTACTGGCCAACACCGCACAGGCAAATGCTGGAACCAGTCAGGCATACTCACTATTAGTTCGGTAGTTTTCATAAGATAATAAGGGCGTGAGTACCGAGACCGAAGAGCTCTCCGAGTTAGATTTATCAAAGTTTTTTGATCGACCATGGGTATGCATTGTTTGGGATGATCCAGTTAATTTACAAAGTTATGTAACCTATGTATTTATAAAATTATTTGGCTTTAGCAAAGAGAAAGCACACGAGTTAATGATGAAGGTTCATACCGAAGGTAAAGCAGTGGTTGCAGCAGGCTCTCGGGAAGCTATGGAGAATGATGTTCAGCGACTACATGAACATGGTTTATGGGCAACGCTGCAAAGAGATGATCATGGGGGAGTTTAAAGGAACACCGGCAACTGGTGATTTAACAGTTGCACTTAGCAATGATGAATTGCATATTTTAATTAACCTAGTTGAACAATTACTTGAATTATTAGGTGAGCGTAACTTCACCCACCACTATCAATCAGATGATCCCTTTGCACAATTAATGGCGGCGCAGTTGATGAGCATGGAGCCATTATCAGCACCTGAGGATCCAGTTTTAAATCGTTTGCTACCAAATGCATATGCCGATCCCGATGCTGCGGATGAGTTTCGTAAATTTACCGAACCCAGGTTGCGCCAGATCAAACAACAACATCTAATGTATCTACGAGAGCAGTTAGTTTTTCCAGTTGATCATGAGTTGCCCAAGGCGGATATTTCAATTAGTGATGCCCAACAATGGTTACTTGCGCTAAATGATCTTCGATTGGCATTAGCGGTTCGGCTAGAGGTCGAGCCAGATACATTTGAAGAGTATGAGTTAATGCCAGATAGTGAGCCTAAGAAATCTTTATTAGCGGTTTATTTCTGGTTAGGTGGAATTCAAGAGAAACTTTTAGATCACCTATAAAAAAATCTGCGGTTCCTAACTTTCAGGAACCGCAGATTTTCTAGAGTTAAAAAGAAGAGTTACGCGTCTTCCTTCATTCCCTCTGCTACTGACTTCATCTTTGCAATCTTGTAGATTGTTAGACCAAATACGCACTTCGCGGCAACATCTGCGAGTGTGTATCCAATTTGACGATTAACAAATGCTTCAGCCGAGGCTGCACCTGCTGCATCAATAATTGGAAGTAAGTAAGCGATTGGGTAAACGCCCCATGTTGCGATCAACAACATACGTAAGCGGCCAACAGTTGCGGCTACTCCAGCTGGTTGACGATCTAGAGACTTTGATAGCTCTACGAATAGAACATAAAGAATGTATAGGAAAGGAAGTGTTGATAGAACACCCCAAATAATCTTTGTGTTTGTGTCAGATGAAAGCTCGCCTGGGTAACCAAGTGCGATCATCGCTGCTGCTGCTGGAACTAGGCGGTTGATCAATGAAGATGCAGCAGCCTTAGCTAGAGCGAGTACAGCAATTACCTCTACTAGAAGTAGTGGCACAGTAAGGATCCAGTCAACATAACGGTAACCCTCATTGAAGGTTCCCTTAGCGGTTCCAACCATGATCTTTCCATCAACAAATGACTCGTTGAAGGAGTTGAAGATTCGCCAGTAGTGGTAAGCGGCGATGAAGGTAACCATTGAGGACATAATTAATGCGCCACGGTACTTAGGAAGTACACGTGATTGTGCAACTAGTGTGAAGACGGTCGTAGCAAGCATAGATATAAGTCCAAATGAAAGGATGTTATAAATTACGCTGTACTGACCATCGGTTAATGCGATTGATGTCATTTAAATAGCCTCCATAGGCATTTAATTTGCTCATACCCTTTTGGGCGTAAGCCAGTGGGCTTTGCTAACTTCATATGATCGCTAGCACCGTCCACCTGCCATAAGGATGGTGGTTACTCACAGGTTGGGCAAGGCTGGACGCAGTAATTTCACAGAATTTCTTTAAATTTTTACCCCTCCTGAGCGTGAAATCCTGAGAAATGGGGAAAGAAATACCGCCCCGCTTACACTTACCCAAATGAGTCCAGAGAAGGCGCCAACCGCCGCAACCCCTGCCGCCACCGCTCCAATTGGGATCTTTGATTCCGGGGTGGGCGGTTTAACTGTTGCTCGGGCGGTCATTGATCAACTGCCAGGTGAGTCAATTCTTTATGTGGGCGATACAGCTCGCGGACCTTATGGTCCAAAATCATTGGCGCAGGTTAGAGGTTACGCCTTAGAGATTATGGATCAACTAGTCGATGCTGGCGTTAAGGCAATTGTGATTGCTTGTAACACTGCAAGTGCTGCCGTCCTACGTGATGCAAGAGAGCGGTACTCAATTCCAGTGGTTGAGGTGATTGCGCCTGCTGTTCGTCGCGCAGTTTCTGCAACTAGAAGTGGCAAGGTCGGAGTTATTGGCACCACTGCAACTATTGAGTCAAAGGCTTATCTGGATGCATTTGCGGCAGCGCCAAAATTAGAGATTACATCGATCGCCTGCCCATTATTTGTTGAGTATGTAGAGCGCGGTGAAACTGCTGGCGCTGGCATCACAAAGGTAGCGCAGGATTACTTAGCACCGCTTTCTGCAGCGAAGATCGACACCTTAGTTTTAGGTTGCACTCACTACCCATTATTAACCGGTGTTATTTCATATGTAATGGGAAATGAGGTCACCTTGGTCTCAAGTGCAGAGGAAACTGCAAAGGATTTATACCGAATCTTGGTAGAGCAGGATTTAGTAAATAAGTCAGGCGGCCCAGTTACCCATAATTTTGTGGCAACGGGAGCAGCCGATAAGTTCAGTGCATTAGCTCGTAGATTTTTGGGACCTGAGGTGGTTAGCGTCTCGCAAAAGATTTAAGTTTTTTCAAGATTAACCACAAGATAAATCAAAAAGGTTGAAGAGGAGCAGAAAATGGCACGTATTGATGGAAGAGAGCCAGATCAATTACGCAAAATCTCTTTTACTAGAAATTGGTTAAATAATGCAGAGGGATCAGTATTAGTTGAGTTTGGCAACACCCGAGTTTTATGTGTGGCCTCATTTACTCCCGGTGTTCCACGATGGCTAGTTGGAAAGGGCGCAGGTTGGGTTACAAGTGAGTATGCGATGTTGCCACGAGCAACTCATACCCGTTCTGACCGCGAAAGTGTTAAAGGAAAATTAGGTGGCAGAACACAAGAGATCTCAAGATTAGTTGGTCGATCATTGCGCGGTGTAGTTGATATGAAGGCGTTGGGCGAAAACACAATTGTGATTGATTGCGATGTTTTACAGGCAGATGGTGGCACACGTACCGCCGCAATAACTGGTGCATATGTTGCGCTACAAGATGCAATTACCTGGGCAAAGAGCAAGGGACATGTAGCAGAAAGTGCAAATCCAATTGCGCAATCAGTAGCTGCTGTTTCAGTTGGAATTATAAATGGTGTACCAATGCTAGATCTTTGTTATGAAGAGGATGTAACTGCCGAGACTGATATGAATATTGTGTGCACCAGTGATGGTAATTTCATCGAGGTACAAGGAACCGCCGAAGGTAAACCCTTTGATCGCACCTTGTTAAATAATCTATTAGATCTGGGTTCAGCTGGCTGTTTGCAATTGAGTAAGTTGCAAGCACAAGCCTTGTTATAAGTTACCAGTTAAAAAATTGCGTAAATTAGTTTTAGCAACTCATAATCAAGGCAAAATTGATGAGTTTAAAAGATTGCTCGCCGAATATGCTGGTGATGTAATTGTTTTAGGGTTAAGTGATTTTCCAGATATGCCAAATGTTGCTGAAACTGGAAAAACTTTAATTGAAAATGCTCTCTTAAAATCTCGAGCGATCGCTAAATTTACCAATCTACCAGCGCTAGCTGATGACAGTGGGCTATTTGTTGATTACTTAAATGGTGCCCCCGGCATATATTCCGCCAGATTTGCGGGATATCAAGGTCAGATAGCTAGCGAGCGAGATCGTTTAAATAATGAGAGATTGTTAAAGGAGCTACGTAATGTTGCTCGCCCAGATCGCAAGGCACAATTTAACTGTGCGGTGGTTTTTACCAATCTAAATTTAGATTTTGAGGCGCAGGAGTTAGGCAAGTTGTCAGGTGAGATCGCCGAAGCTGCCATTGGTGAGGCTGGCTTTGGCTACGACAGCCTCTTTATCCCAGAGGGTTTTGACCAAACACTTGCGCAACTTGGTGCGGGGGTGAAGGACAGGATTAGCCATCGCGGGCTGGCAATGCGTGCGATTGTGCCAACCTTGAGCCTGCATCTGTAATCACTCATGTATCCTTAAGGCTAAGAAATTTTTAAAACCTAATCTGCACAAAATGTCAGTGAAATGTTTCAACTAAGTAAGGGAGTAATTAAGTGGCTGCAAAGAAAAGTGCACGCAAAGCGCCAAAGAGAGCTGTTAAGAAAGCTGCAAAGCGTTCAACAGCAAAACGTTCAACAGCAAAGCGTTCAACAGCAAAGAAGAGCACCGCTCGTAAAGCTGTAAAGAAAACCGCTAAGCGTAAGTCAAGTAAGAAGTCCGCAACATATAAAGTTCCACCAGTTCCACTAGGTGGATCTTCTCGTTCTTCAGTATCAACTATTTCTACAACACCAAAACCAGCAGGTGGCTCTTACTCACCAAGCAAGAGCAGCAAATCCTCTGGTAACTCATCAAATAAGGTTTTGATTGCAGTTGTTCTTGGAATTGTAATTTTGGCGATTGCCGTTATTGCTAGTGGATCATCAGATGATGAATCAACAACAGTAACGCCAACTCCAATTGCATCTGAGTCTGCTGCACCGATGCCATCTGAGTCAGCATCTGAGACAACCTCAGCACCTCTTGCAGCGCATGAAGCACCAACCAAGATTGTTGCTCAATACAACGCTACTGGCGCAACTGTTTTCTGGAAATCCCCAGAAAGTGCGATCGAGGGCATTACCGGTTACAACTTAGAACTTCGCAAGGGTGGCTCAACTGAGTGGAACTTAGTTGCAACAGTTCCAGCAACTCAATTCTCACAAGATATTACAAAAACCGGAACAGATAGTTGGGCCCAAGTTAAGGTTTCAACTGTTTACTCCGATGGAGTCGTAGTTGATGGCAAGATCTTTGGATTGCCAGGCAGCTGGGAGTAAATAAAAAGAAGATTAATAATCCTCATCGAGAAATTGATGAGGATTATTTTTTTACAGATTTACTTCGCTGGAATTGTTAATACATCCAAGATTGCAGCAACATAAGCATCAGAGCCAATCGGGCTTAGGTGCACACCATCTGGTGCAAATAATTGTGGTTTACCTTCTGAGATCTTATTCCAATCAACTAACTTTACATTTGAATAATTCGCAGCAACTGTATCAATTATTTTATTATTTTCATCCCGCCAAGATCTTGGCACTGCCGTGTTTACAACAATAATTTGTGGCTGGTTCTTTATTGTTTCAAAGATATCGGTAACAGTTTCTAAGGATAATTTATTGTTATTGCCTAAGTTAAAGACAATAGGTGATTCCGGAACTGCTATCTGATCAACACCCATCGCAGCCAGTAACTCAGGGGCTTGTCGCCCTACTCTGGCGTTAATTAATGAGATATGTACCTGTCTTTCTAACTTTGCCCGAACTCCTAGAATTACAGAATCACCGGTAACCCAAACACCGGTAGTACTTCCGAGATCTCCTGTAGTAGCTGCCAGATCTTCATCCTCATCAATTATGCTCTCATTTAACAATTGCTTAGCTGCTAAATCTGACTTACTTATTGCTTGGGCAGAGATAGATGCAGAAACCGCGACCAAAGAGAGAATTGAAAGAAGAATGTATGCCTTATGGCGCAATTGCACTCTCGGTGCACGATATTTAATTCCGCGAACCCAGTTTTGAATATTTCCCTGGCGAAATGGAATTTCAACCCATCGAAGTGAGATATCAGCTAGCGCTAGAACCAGCAGAACTCTGGCTAAATAGAGCGCCCAGCTCTCTCCCGTTAAATCTACAGAGGGCCGGGTAACTTGGAATACCACCCAG
Source organism: Bifidobacterium breve (assembly GCA_945883755.1). Classification (GTDB taxonomy): domain Bacteria; phylum Actinomycetota; class Actinomycetes; order Nanopelagicales; family Nanopelagicaceae; genus Nanopelagicus. The sequence goes on from CAMCXX010000001.1 coordinate 117,439, forward strand.
TGCCAGATGTAAATTCCATAGCTTCGTTGGCCCACCCAGGTGAAAGGCGCACTACTTATCAATGGCGCAAATCTAGAAGCGGGATGAACTAGGGAGATAATCACTAAACAGCCGAAGATTGCAGCAAGTGGAAATGCTATTTGATATGAGGTGGCATTATTTGCATCAATAAATAAAAAGGTTGCGATTAATCCCAACAAACCAAATACTCCGATGCCATCAATGACATCTTGCGCCCGTTTTGCAATGTTGGCACTTAAATTTTGTGGAATCCAACTTACAGCAAGGGCTGAACCTAGAAATAAACCAAGGCTATGAGTATCTGTTCCAAAGTAGATGTGGCTTACTTGCTGTGCGTTTGCTGCATCTAGTTGAAGGGAGACAAAAAATAATGCAGCTCCAGAGAACATTGCAATGATTAATGCCGCCCGTGCAACATTTGCTTTGCCAAAGTACTTTAACACTGTCAGCAAAATTATCGGCCAAATTAAGTAAAACTGAAGTTCAACCGCAAGTGACCAGGTGTGTTGAAGCAATGGCGGCCGACCAACAGTTTCAAAGTAATCTTGCTGGCGAGCAACCAACGCCCAATTCATCATGCCTATTAGCGCGTAAGGCAGATCGGTTAGAAATCTCTTGATTGCTTCTGGTGCCCATACGCCAATAAAAATAATGGTGCTAAATACCATAAATAAAAATCCAGGGTAAATGCGGCGAAGTCTGGCCCAGTAAAAACCACGTAGATCTAAGGCGCCAGATTTATTAATTGAGTCAAGGATTAATCTGGTAATCACATAACCAGAGATCACAAAAAAAAGATCAACTCCTAAAAATCCACCAGGCAGCCAAGAAATTCCAAGGTGATAGAGAACTACTGCAGTAACAGCAATTGCTCGCAATCCATCGATGGATGCAATGTGGCGGACAGGCTTTTCAGAGCTCATACTCATGATGCAATCAGTAACTTCTTTTTCTTACCAACTACTTCTTTTTCTTTGCAGAAGCCTTCTTCTTCTCAGCATTTTCTCTTCGCGCAGCAGCAGCAGCAACTTGTTTACCTTTTCCAGAAACAAATGTTTTACCAGATGGCTTATTAGCAGAGTCTAAGTTGGCATTTATATCCATTTGTAGTTCGGCTAAGCGGTCAAAAGCTTGTTGTAGTTTCAGGCGAGTTTGCGCAATCGCTTGTTCGGCAGCATTTAGCGAAGCGTTTTGACTGCGGTGCAATCGCTCCGCCTCTGAGATTGCAGTTGATAACCAGCTGCGGTAATCAATAATTTGAGTTGCTGCACTTTCAATCATCTTTTGTGACTCACGTCGAGCTGCAGATGTTAATTGCGCAGCCTCGCGAGCAGATTCATTTAAGCTATCTTCTGCTTCAGCCTCTGCATTGGTACGAAGCTCATCTGCATCATCTTCAGCAGCTTGCAAGTATTTACGGCCACGTGATTCAGCAGCGGTTAAAATCGCCTTTGCTTTAGATTCTGCCGACTCTAATTTTTCCTTAACCTCACGGGTTGATTCGTTGATAATCTTTTGCGCAGCGCTATTTGCCTTTGCTTCACGCGCTTGGGCAGATTTAATAATGCTCATGGCGGTTTCAGTCGCCAAAATTTCAAACTCTTCTCGAGTCAAAGAGGTGATGTCACGGCGAGCGCGCATGTCACTTAATTGAGATTCAAGTTGTCGAATTCGCTCGAGCGCATTTGCAGAAGGAGCGGGGGCATCAGAGCTTTCGCCCTTAAAGCCAACCCAGGATAAAAAGTTCTTCTCTGCCATGATCTGATCCTTTCGTGCAAGTAGCGTTAAAACAAGGGTGATTTAAATAGAGCTAATCTGCTTACAATCTAAATGAGGCAACATTTTTCGATGCAACCTCAGTTTAAAGTTGATGTAAACATTGTGCGGAAGGTGGGACTTGAACCCACACGCCGAAGCACAGGTTCCTAAGACCTGCGTGTCTGCCATTTCACCACTCCCGCAATTTCACCCACCAAAAAAGAGTGGGCAAGGGGGCAAGATTACGGTGCATTGGGCATCAGCGCCAAACCCTCACCCTTGTTAAAGGTAGCAACGGGTAACCTTGCTCAAATGAGTGAATCTTCAGCACAAGCGCTGGTTCAAAGTGCAATCGCTGATGCCCTAAAGCGAGTGATTGCTGCGGGTGAGATTAACGCCCAGCTTCCGAAAGCGATTAAGTTAGATCGACCTAAAAACCGTGAGCATGGTGATTATGCAACCTCAATTGCACTTGCGCTCGCAAAATCATCTGACCTAGCACCACGAGCAGTTGCAGAGTTAATTGTTAAATCATTAATTGATAATGATTTATTGAGTAAAGCCGGAATTAGCAAGGTTGAGATTGCAGGACCTGGGTTTATAAATATAACTTTAAATAATGCCTCCCAGACAGCGGTAGTAATTGAAATTTTAAGCAAAGCAAAAAAATTCGGACATGGCAATTGGTTAAGTGATAAGAAAGTAAATTTAGAGTTTGTTAGTGCTAACCCAACTGGCCCGCTGCATTTAGGACACACTCGTTGGGCGGCGGTTGGTGATGCATTAGGACGGGTTCTTTCCGCCGCTGGTGCTGAAGTATCTCGTGAGTTTTATATAAATGATCGTGGAAATCAGATGGATTTATTTGGCGCCTCAATCAGAGCTGTTGCATTAGGCCAGGAGCGTCCAACAGATGGTTATCATGGTGAGTACATAATTGATTTAGCAAATGAGATTGTGAAAAGTAATCCAGAGTTTCTAAAGCTATCTGAAGCAGATGGAGTTAATGCATTTCGAGATACCGGTTATAAGTTGCAGTTAAAGCAACAACAAGGAGTATTAGATAATTTTGGTACTCATTTTGATACCTGGTTCTCCGAGAAATCCCTATATGAAAATGATTTCTTCACTCATTCACTAGAGAAGTTAAAGAGCCAGGGCCATGTCTATGAGACAGATGGCGCAGTATGGCTGCGCACATCTGATTTTGGTGATGATAAAGATCGGGTAATGATCAAATCAGATGGCTCATTTGCTTACTTTGCATCTGACTCTGCTTATTATGTAAGTAAGCGAGAGCGTGGATTTAATCTTTGCATTTATATGCTCGGTGCCGATCACCATGGATATGTTGGCAGAATAAAAGCGATTGCAGCATGTGCAGGTGATGATCCAAAGTTAAATATTGAGATTTTAATTGGGCAAATGGTAAAGATTATGGAGGGCGGAGAAGAGTTAAAACTCTCTAAACGAGCTGGCACCATAATTACATTGGAGGAGTTGGTTGAAAAAGTTGGTGTCGATGCAGCGCGATACACCTTAATCAGATATCCAACTGATACGCCAATGGTGATGGATGTGGATTTACTTCGCAAAAATACAAATGAGAATCCAGTTTATTATGTGCAGTATGCACATGCTCGAATCTGTGCAGTGCTGCGAAATGCAAAAGATTTAGGAATTAGTTACGGAGTAAATCAATTTAAACCAGAGCTACTTGTTCATGAACGTGAGCGAGAGTTAATTGGATTATTGGCAGAGTTTCCTCGAGTAGTTCAAGGTGCTGCACAAATACGGGAGCCGCATCGAGTTGCAAGGTACGCCGAGGAGTTAGCTGGTGTGTATCACCGTTTTTACAATGATTGCCGAGTCCTTCCACTTGGCGATGAAAAAAGCTCTGAATTAAACAGCGCCCGAGCAACCCTCTCGCTAGCAACCGCGCAAGTGATCAGCAATGCTTTAGATTTGCTAGGTGTTAGCGCTCCGGAGAAGATGTAGAAAATTATGAAATATCCAACCTCACCATTTTCTAGCAATTTAAAATTCAACAATGCGCCAGTTGATTTAAGTAAAAATAATATTAGCGGTGAGTTATCAATTGCTGGGTGCACAGCTTCGGCTCTAGTAAAAGAGTTTGGCTCCCCCTTATTTGTAATTGATGAGGCGGATTTTTTCCTAAGAGCCAACGCTTGGAAGAGTGCTTTACAAGAAAGCTTTGCCAATGGAAAGCTTTACTATGCAGCAAAATCCTTTATCTCAATTGAGATTGTGAAATGGCTCAAAGCGCTAGAACTTAATTTAGATGTTTGTACAGGTGGTGAATTAGCGGTTGCACTGGCAGCGGATTTTCCAACTGACCGAATCGAGTTCCATGGCAATAACAAATCGGTAGCAGAGATTGAGATGGCAGTTAATGCCGGCGTTGGCACAATTGTGATTGATTCATTTATTGAAATTGAGCGAATTGCCCAAATCGCAAAATCTGCCGGCAAGATTCAAAATGTTTACATCAGATTAACACCGGGTATTCAAGCCCATACCCATGAGTTTATTTCGACCGCTCATGAGGATGTGAAATTTGGTTTTTCAATCGCTAGTGGTGCAGCAGTAGCTGCAGTTGAAAAAACCCTAACCCATAAATCCTTAAATTTAATTGGTGTGCATTGCCATATCGGTTCACAAATATTTGAGGTTACCGGCTTCACCATGGCCGCCCAACGGTTGGTCGCTACCTTGGCTGAAATTAAAGAAAAATTTGGCACCGAGTTACCTGAGTTAAATATTGGTGGCGGTTATGGAATTGCCTACACAACACAGGAGAGCGCTATCTCTCCACAAGATGTGTTACCCGCCTTAGCAAAGGTGATTAAAGAGGAGTGCGCAAGATTTAAGTTAGCGCTGCCAATAATCTCAATCGAGCCAGGTCGAGCAATTGTTGGGCCAACTACAACAACTATTTATGAGGTTGGAACTACAAAATCAGTCACCCTAGAGGATGGCACAATTCGAAATTACATCTCAGTTGATGGTGGAATGAGTGACAATATTAGGCCCGCTCTTTACGGCGCAAAGTTTTCTGCATTTTTAGCTAATCGTGAATCTGCCTCTGAAAAAATAAGTTCTCGGGTGGTTGGTAAGCATTGCGAGACTGGTGACATTTTAATTTTTGATATTAATTTTGCTGCGGATATTGCACCCGGTGATTTATTGGCATTTCCAGCAACTGGCGCTTATGGCCGCAGCATGGCTAGTAATTACAACCATATTCCAAGGCCAGCTGTAATCGCAGTAAAAGATGGCGCTGCCCGCACAATTTTGCGCAGAGAAAACCAGGCAGATTTGCTCGCGTTAGAGGTAACTCAAGCGCCACGGCGACTGTCATAAGTTTGAGATACTTCTCCAATGATGTCGAGTAAAACTCTTAAAATCGGAGTATTGGGTTGCGGTGTTGTCGGCTCTCAAGTTGTCCGTTTATTACTTGCCAACAAAGCTGATCTTTCAACTCGTGCTGGTGCAAATCTGCAATTGGTTAAGGTGGCTGTTCGAAATCCAAAATCAAAAAATTATGGCGTACCGGATGAACTTTTAACATCAGATTTGAAATCTGTTGTAAGTGATCCACAAGTAGATTTAATTGTTGAGTTGCTTGGCGGAATTGAGCCAGCTCGCGAATTGATTTTAACTGCATTAAAAAATGGAAAATCTGTAGTTACTGCAAACAAAGCACTTCTTGCCAAACATGGCGCAGAGCTTTATGCAGCTGCTGATAATGCCAATGTTGACCTTTACTATGAAGCAGCGGTTGCTGGTGCAATTCCAATTTTGCGCCCACTGCGCGAATCTTTAGTTGGCGATCAGGTATTAAAAGTAATGGGAATTGTTAATGGCACTACAAATTATATTTTAACTAAGATGGATGAAAATGGTGCAGCCTTTGAAGATGCACTGCGAGAAGCACAAAAACTTGGTTTTGCCGAAGCTGATCCAACTGCAGATGTAGAGGGTGGCGATGCTGCTGCCAAAGCTGCAATTCTGGCGGGGCTTGCTTTTCATTCTCGGGTAACTGATTTAGATGTTTACAAAGAGGGAATTAGCAAGATCACTGCAACTGATGTGAAGGTAGCAAAGGCGATGGATCTGGTAATTAAATTACTAGCTATAGCTGATGTCACTAATGATGGTGCAATTGCGGTAAGGGTTCACCCGGCATTGATATCTAGAGCGCATCCACTTGCATCAGTGAGAGATTCATACAATGCGGTCTTTGTTGAGTCAGCATCAGCTGGGCAAATGATGTTTTACGGACGTGGCGCTGGTGGTGAGCCAACCGCCTCTGCAATTTTGGGAGATTTGGTAGCTGTTGCTAGAAATAAATTATCTGGTGGCCTTGGACCTCGCGAGAGTGATTACGCAGATCTTAAAATCGCAAAGATTGGTGATACTCAAACTCGTTACCTGATCAGATTAAATGTGGCAGATAAGCCAGGTGTACTTGAGAGTGTGGCCCATGTTTTTGCATCAAATCAAGTTTCGATTCAAACTGTAAGGCAATCTGGTGCCGGTGATAAGGCTGAGTTAATTGTGATGACTCACATCTCAAAAGAATCTGCGCTAAGTGCGACTGTGAAAGATCTTTCTAAGTTAGATTCAGTTACCGATGTCGCAAGCGTGCTTCGTGTTGAAGGTGAGATTTAAAGGTAAATGGGAATTTTTAAGAAAAAATCTGGTGCTCATCAATGGCGTGGTGTAATTGAGGAGTATCGCGATCGCCTTCCAGTAAGTGAGAAAACTCCAATTGTTTCTTTGCGCGAAGGTGGCACCCCACTTGTATTTGCCTGCGTTTTATCGGAGATGTTAAATAATGAGGTTTGGCTAAAGGTTGAAGGTACAAACCCAACTGGATCCTTTAAAGATCGTGGCATGACAATGGCAATCTCTAAAGCTGCCGAAGATGGCGCCAAAGCAGTTATCTGTGCATCAACTGGAAATACCAGTGCTAGCGCAGCTGCATATGCAACAAAGGCTGGCATGAATCCAGTTGTGTTAGTACCACAAGGAAAAATTGCAATGGGCAAATTAGCGCAAGCGATTGCGCATGGTGCAACCCTGTTGCAGGTAAAAGGTAATTTTGATGATTGTTTAAATCTAGCTCGCGAACTCTCTGAAAATTACCCAGTTGCATTAGTTAATTCAGTAAATCCATATCGAATTGAGGGACAAAAAACTGGTGCATTTGAGGTTGTTGATTTACTGGGGGATGCGCCAGATATTCATGCACTGCCAGTTGGAAATGCTGGAAATATCACCGCTTATTGGAAGGGTTATGGGGAGTACTACCAAGATGGGTTGGCCAGTAAAAAGCCAATGATGTGGGGATTTCAAGCTGCTGGTGCAGCACCAATTGTGAAAAATAAAGTAATTAAAAAACCTGAAACAATTGCAACTGCAATTCGGATTGGAAATCCAGCATCATGGCAACAGGCGGTTGTCGCAAAGGTGGCATCAAAGGGTTTAATTGATTCAGTAACTGATAAAGAGATTTTAAGCGCCTACAAGTTGGTGGCGGCAAAGGAGGGAATATTTGTTGAACCCTCTAGTGCAGCTGGAATTGCTGGCCTAATTAAGTTGAAATCATTGAAGAAATTACCAAGTGGTAAAAAAATTGTTATTACTGTTACTGGCAATGGCTTGAAAGATCCACAGTGGGTTTTAAACTCAGCCCCTAAACCAATAATTGTTTCAGTGGATGCTAAAAAAGCGGCCAAAATTATTGGTTTAAAGTAATTAATAGAGAGAAATAGGATTAGCAGATGTCAGCGAAGAAGATGAACTCCGGTGTAACTTTCAAGGCAACTATGTCGCAAATCAGTGTGCCAGCAACTAGTGCAAATATTGGCCCAGGTTTTGATTGTCTTGGCATCGCCTTAGAAATGCGGGATCGGTACGCCGCACAAATTTTAGATGATGCCACATTTGATGTAGATGTCAGTGGTGAAGGTGCAGATGAGGTCAAGAAGGATTCAAAAAATTTAGTAATCCGCGCCATGATGGCGGGCTTTGAGTTTATGGGTAAGAAGCCAAAGGGAATTGCACTTCGTTCATTAAATGTTATTCCACATGGACGTGGCCTTGGCTCATCAGCCAGCGCGATTGTTGGTGGATTAGCACTTGCTCGTTCCTTAGTTTTAACCGGGGATGAGTACATGAGCGATGAGGAGTTAATAACTCTGGCAACTGAACTTGAAGGTCATCCAGATAATGTTGCGGCAGCTTTTTATGGTGGTGCCACAATCGCCTGGAGTGAAAATGGCATCGGACGTGCTGTTAATTTAAAGGTAGACTCCAGAATAAAGGCCCTTCTGCTAATTCCCGATAATCAGGTGCCAACTGCGAAAGCTCGTAAATTAATTCCAGAGTCGATCTCACACCTTGATGCGACTTTAAACTCAACCCGCACAGCATTGTTAGTTCACGCATTAGCACAGCGACCAGATTTATTGTTCACCGCTACCGCAGATCTGCTGCATCAAAGTTATCGCGAATCAGTAATGCCTAAATCTATTGCTTTAATAAACAAGTTACGTGGTGCTGGGATTGCTGCTGTTTTATCAGGCGCTGGGCCGTCAGTAATGATTCTCTACGCTGGCGATGAGAGTGAGATTGATCAGATTCCTGCATTGGCACCAGGCTTTAATGCGATGAAGATAGCCATTGCACAAAGTGGAGTTCAATAAAAAGCAGAGCTTCCGCGGTTTTTGCCTTGATTTTGGCAACCTATCTGACTGTGCTACATTTAGCCTCGTCGGAAAGTGCGACAGATAAATAAAATCCTAAGAAATCCAAAGAAATTTCTACAGGTAAATATAAATCCAAAGCCACAATCCTTTACCAGATGGTGGAAAAATCAAATCAAAGGAAAAAAACAAGAGTATGGCAGTTAAGAAAGCAGCCGCAAGCAAAGGCGCAGTTGAATTAGTTGATATGGCAGTAAGTGATCTAAAGAAGACAGCGGTTCAACTTGGAATTGAAGATGCCACAAATTTAAAGAAAGCAGAGCTGGTCCAAGCAATCGGCGATCTGCAGGCCGCAAATCGTGAGGCCGCGAAAAATGAACGAGAGGCTCGTCGTATGGAACGACAAAACAACCGTAATAATAGAAATAACAGTAACTCTGAGAATTCAAATAACAATTCAGCAGATGATGATAATGAATCATCAGGTAACTCCAACAATAACTCCGGCAACAACTCCGGTAATAACTCCGGCGGAAATGACTCTGATCGCGATAACAATCGTCGATTTAATCGTGATGGTGGCCGTGATAATCACAGAGGCCGCGATCGTGGCAATCGTGATCGCAATCGCAACCGTGATCGAGGCTTTCGCGAAGAGCGTGAAATTGTTATCTCCGAAGATGATGTACTTCTACCAGTAGGTGGCTTACTTGATATTTTAGATAGCTTTGCATTTATTCGCACCGGTGGATATCTACCAACACCTAATGATGTTTATGTATCGCTTCAACAGGTTCGCAAGTATGGCTTGCGTAAAGGCGATGTCATCACTGGATCAGTACGTGAGCCGCGTGAAGGCGAGCGTCGTGAAAAATTCAATGCATTAGTTCGAGTTGAAACAGTCAATGGTGTTGAACCAGAGAAGTCACGTGATCGCGTTGAGTTCTCTAAATTAGTTCCACTTTATCCGCAAGAGCGATTACGCCTTGAAACTGAACCAAATGTTTTAACAACCCGAATCATTGATTTAATCTCACCAATTGGTAAGGGTCAACGTGGCTTAATTGTTTCTCCACCAAAAGCGGGTAAAACAATGGTTTTGCAATCTATTGCAAATGCGATTACAACTAACAATCCAGAGTGTCATTTAATGGTGGTTCTAGTTGATGAGCGCCCGGAAGAGGTTACTGATATGCAACGCTCTGTAAAGGGCGAGGTTATTGCTTCAACCTTTGATCGTCCGGCCGATGATCACACCACAGTTGCAGAGTTAGCAATTGAGCGAGCAAAGCGATTAGTAGAGCTAGGCCATGATGTAGTTGTACTACTTGATTCAATCACCCGATTAGGTCGTGCATACAACATCGCAGCACCAGCATCAGGTCGAATTCTTTCTGGTGGTGTTGACTCCGCAGCTTTGTATCCACCAAAGAAGTTCTTTGGTGCCGCACGTAATATTGAAAATGGCGGATCATTAACAATTTTGGCAACAGCGCTAATTGATACTGGTTCAAAGATGGATGAGGTTATCTTTGAAGAGTTCAAGGGAACTGGAAATATGGAGTTGATTCTCAACCGTAAATTTGCGGACAAGCGAATCTTCCCAGCTGTTGATGTAGTTGCATCCGGAACTCGTAAAGAGGAGATCTTGATGGGAACTGAGGAGCTTGGAATTGTTTGGCGACTTCGTCGAGTACTGCATGCACTTGAACCACAACAAGCACTTGAGCTGTTGCTAGAAAAGATGAAGGGCACTAAGTCCAACGTTGAGTTCTTGCTACAGATTCAAAAGACTGTTGCGGGTGGAGATATGCCAACCTCCTCAACTTCAAATAGTGGATCAAATAAGGAGAGTGCTGACGCTTAATCACTGATCATTAGTAACTTTTTTACGATCAGTTTTGCTCAGTCCTACCCTTACAAGTTATTCTTTACACCCCCCGGTAAGCGCCGGATCTACTGGTTCACAGAGTTAAACCTCTGACCCAGTAATAAACGAGAGAAGAAAAAATGAAGCCAGAGATCCACCCAGCATATGTGGAGACAAAAGTTACTTGTGGTTGCGGTGAGGTTTTCACAACCCGCAGCACAAAGGAAACTGGATCGATCTACGTTGAAGTTTGTTCCGTATGTCATCCGTTCTACACAGGCAAGCAGAGAATTCTTGATACCGGTGGCCGCGTAGCCAAGTTCCAAGAGCGTTTCGGAAAGAGCGAGAAGCCAGGCACTAAGTAGTTTTTTTAAAGAGAGCGCACCTCACATCGATTGATGTGGTGCGCTCTCTTTTTATTATTTTCAACATTATTATCTTTAAAGGAATAATCTTCAAAAATGAAGAAAGGAGTGAGTAAATGGAACGGTTTGCCAAAGCTAATGAGTTAATTGTTGAGTATGACCAACTTGAAAAACAGATGGCTGATCCATCAATTCACTCTGATCAAAATAAAGCTAGATCACTTGGAAAACGTTACGCCCAACTTGGCCCAGTTATCGCTGGTTACCGTGCCTGGAAGTTAGCCGAGGAGGATTTAGCTGCCGGTAAAGAGCTAGCGCAAGCAGATGAGAGCTTTGCAAGTGAGATCGCAGCCCTTGAAGCAACTAGGGATGAGGCGGCAGAAAAATTAGAGGAGTTGTTACTACCGCGGGATCCAAATGATGATCGTGATGTAATTATGGAGATTAAAGCTGGTGCTGGTGGTGATGAATCTGCGATCTTTGCTGGTGACTTACTTCGTATGTATACCCGCTACGCTGAAAAACAGGGGTGGAAGGTTGAAACAATTGAGACCACCGATAGCGATATGGGTGGGTATAAAGATGTTTCAATTGCAATTAAATCCAAAGGAGTTCAAGAGCCAGGAAAGACGCCATACGCTAAATTAAAATTTGAAGGTGGAGTGCATCGTGTTCAACGTGTGCCAGAAACCGAGTCACAAGGTCGCATCCACACATCGGCAGCTGGCGTATTAATTTTGCCAGAGGCAGAAGAGGTAGATGTTGATTTAAATATGAATGATCTGCGGATCGATGTTTATCGATCTAGTGGACCTGGTGGACAATCGGTAAATACAACTGACTCAGCGGTTCGAATTACTCATATCCCAACTGGAATTGTTGTCTCCTGCCAAAATGAGAAGAGCCAATTGCAAAATAAAGAGTCAGCACTTCGTATCCTGCGTGCTCGAATGTTGGCGGCTGCACAAGAAGAGGCAGAACGAATTGCAGCCATTGAACGTAAATCTCAGGTTCGTACCGTAGATCGCAGCGAGCGAATTCGCACCTATAACTTTCCAGAAAATCGGTTAAGTGATCACCGGGTAAATTACAAGGCAAATAATTTAGATTCAGTTATGAATGGTGATTTAGAGGCGGTAATTCAAGCACTTCTAGATAGTGATCGAGCTTCAAAGCTTGCTGGCGAAAATTAATTAGCGGCAAGTATGCGTAATCTTTTAAGAGATGCGGTTGCTCTATTTGAGAAGAATCAAATCTCTGCCGTAGATGCTGAGATTTTATTGGCACATGTTATTGGCGTATCCCGTAAACAATTAATCACCTCTACCTTTGAATTACCTAACGAGGAGATAGCCCGGATAACTGAAGAGTTTCAAGGTTTAGTTGAACAACGAGTATTAGGAAAACCGGTTCAGTACATAACTGGTAGCGCACCATTTAGATATTTAGAGTTATCGGTGGGTGAAGGGGTGTTAATTCCCCGCCCAGAGACGGAAGTTTTAGTCGACCGTGTAATTGGTTTTTTGCAAAGTAAAAAATTAGATAACTCCAATACTTCAGAGATTAAGAGTGTGGTTGATCTAGGTGCTGGCAGCGGTGCGATCTCAATCGCAATTGCAACAGAGGCGGCGATTAAAGGATTAGATGTAACTGTTGTTGCTGTTGAAAAATCACCAGAAGCAGCACATTGGTTAAATTTAAATATAAGTAAGTATGAATTAGCGACTCGGGTAGTAGTTGAAGATGTTGCGACTGCACTAGAAGGTGTGAAGGCAGATGTTGTAGTGGCTAATCCACCTTATATTCCAAACCAGCAACCGCTGCCACATGATGTAATTGGTTTTGAACCAGAGTTAGCACTTCGTGGTGGCGATGGTGATGGCATGGCGGTACCTGTGCAATTTATTGCAGCGGCAGCTCGGTTATTAAAAAGCGATGGTTACTTCATAATTGAGCACCATGAGAGCCAGGGTCAGTTAATTAAGCGAGCTATGGCCGATCAATTTACCAACCTGCAAGGTATCTCAGACTTAACTGGTCGAGATAGATTTACATCTGGCATCAGAGTTTAAGGTGAGAATCAGGAGTATTGATGGCCCAGCGAATTGATCTGACAGATCAGGGATTTGATATTGCCGTTGAAACTGCACTTCGCAATATAAATGCCGGCGAAGTAATTGTTGCACCCTCTGAGTTTGGCTATATCTACTTATGTGATGCCTTTAAAAAGGATGCGGTTAAAGCGGTTCATATTTTGCGCGGTGATGCAGAGGGCGTGGTTCCGCAAGTTTTTATTCGAGATGCTTCAGTGTTAACTGGCTTAGTTACAGTTATTTCAAGTGAAATTAAATTATTAATTGAGAAATTTTGGCCTGGTCCATTGTCAATCACCTTTAATGTGCAACCAGGCTTAAGCTGGAACTTGGGTGATAATGGTCGATTAGGTAAGGTAAATCTTCGCGTTCCTAATCACAAATTTTTATTACAAATCTTGAAAAGTACTGGGCCACTTGTCGTTGCCGCCGCTGCATTAAGTGGAAAAGCTGCCACCTTAGATTTAGCAGCACTGCCAATTAATGAGAGTGATATTGGAGTGATCTTTACCGATGGCGTTATTACCTCACCTGGTAAGAGCACAATAATTGATGCAACTGGCAGCTCCCTGCAGATCAAGCGCAGTGGTGTGATCAATAACAATCAATTATCTGAGGTTATCCCAGATATTGTCACCTAGTTCAATAGCAAATAACTAGCATTTTTCGAGCAAACCTTTAGGCTTATCCCATGTTTGATAAAAAGCTAAACCATCCGATTACCCAAGAGTATTACGGGCCAGATTTCACAGCGCTGCAAAACCAAGATCCAGAGATTGCAGCGGTTGTTATCTCTGAGTTACAGAGACAGCGTAATGGTTTGCAATTAATCGCTAGCGAAAACTTTACATCTCCTGCAGTTTTAGCAGCGATGGGTTCGACACTTTCAAATAAATACGCTGAGGGTTATCCAGGAAAGCGATATTACGGTGGCTGCGAAGAGGTTGATAAGGTTGAAGAGATTGGCAATGAACGAGCCAAACAATTATTTGGCGCAGAGCATGCAAATCTACAACCACACTCTGGTGCAAGCGCAAATGTTGCGGTGTACCAAGCATTTACAAAACCTGGTGACACAGTACTTGCGATGTCATTACCTCACGGTGGGCATTTAACTCATGGTTCAAAGGTAAATTTCTCTGGTAAGTGGTTTAACGTAGTTTCTTACGGAGTTCGTCAAGATAATGAGTTAATTGATTATGATCAACTGCGGGATTTAGCAATTGAACATAAACCAAAGATGATTTGCTCCGGTGCAACCGCATATCCATCATTGATTGATTTTGAAAAGGTACGCCAAATTTGTGATGAGGTTGGCGCAATTATGTGGGTAGATGCTGCGCACTTCATTGGCTTAGTTGCTGGAAAAGCTATTCCATCCCCAGTTCCTTATGCAGATGTTGTCTCCTTTACAACCCATAAGGTTTTACGTGGCCCACGCGGTGGCATGATCTTGGCTAAAGCTGCGCACGCAGCAGCGATTGATAAAGCGGTATTTCCAGGCATGCAGGGCGGTCCAATCATGAGCGCAGTTGCTGGCAAGGCGATCGCACTTAAGGAGTGCGCTACACCTTCTTATCAGGCATACGCTAAAAAAGTAGTTGAGAACTGTCAGGCACTGGCAAGTGATTTAGTTAATGAGGGGATGCGCGCTGTTTCAGGTGGTACCCAAACTCACTTAGCGCTAATTGATATTAGATCAACTGGTGTAACCGGCAAGGTTGCTGATGAGAGATGTGGTAAATCTGGAATTACGTTAAATAAAAATGCAATTCCATATGATCCAGAGACACCGGCAGTCACATCTGGAATCCGCGTCGGAACCGCAGCCACAACAACTCAAGGTATGGGCGCTAGCGAGATGAAACAAATTGCTTCATTAATTGCTCGCGCAATTAAAGATGGGGATGATGAAAGTAAGGCAATGGCAATAAAGGCTGAGGTCAATCAATTGTGCAGCGCATTCCCGGTCTACCCAGCTCCTGCAAAATAAGTAAAAAAGTTTAAGAAGATATGCGCGAATATCTAGTAACTGTCTTAATCGCCGCAATTATCTGTTACCTGATTACCCCATTTGTTCGAGATCTAGCAATTAAATCTGGTGCGGTGATGAAGATTAGATCCCGTGATGTCCATGTTAAGCCAACTCCACGATGGGGTGGTTTAGCGATGTGGTTATCGATGGCGCTGACTTTGGTGATAGTTAACCACTTACCATTAGTTGCCAAATCATTTGGTCGAGAAGCAACCGGTATCTTTCTTGCCGGTACCTTTATTTTATTTCTTGGCTTAATTGATGATCGCTTTGAACTTGATCCAATTACAAAATTTGCAGGTCAAGCAGTGGCTGGTGGAATTTTACTGATTTACGGTGTACAAATTTTATGGCTGCCAATAAATGGAATCACAACAGTTCCGGCAAATATTGGCCAGTTACTGACAATTGTTTTTGTCATGGTAGTAATAAATGCAATTAACTTTGTCGATGGTTTAGATGGATTAGCCACTGGAATTGTGGCAATCTGCGCCGCATCCTTCTTCGCCTTCTCCTACCTTTTGGCGGTTATCAATGGATTTAGTCGCGCAGGTGCACCATCTTTAATTACCGCAATTGTGATCGGCTTATGTCTAGGATTTTTACCGCATAATTTTTATCCAGCACAGATCTTTATGGGAGATTCTGGCGCAATGTTTTTGGGATTAATGATTAGCGCTTCAGCTATTACATTAACTGGTCAGGTTGATGCATCAGCAATCACTGCTGAAAACTCAGGTAATGCGCTCCTGCCACTGCTCTTGCCATTTACCGTTTTAGCTATTCCATTGTTGGATTTTGCGATGGCGATCATTCGTCGTCTGAGAGCTGGGCGATCGCCCTTTTCGGCAGATAGAGAACATATTCACCACCGCATAATGCGTATGGGATTAACGCAACAACGCACAACAGTAGTTCTTTATCTTTGGACAGCGATGTTTGCCGTACCAACTGCAATAGCTGCCTTTATTCCAATTTGGTTCGCCCTGTTATCAGGCGTACTTATCTTTGCCGTATCTGTACTGGTAATTAAGCAAAGTAAGAACAGTCAGGTGATCGAGAAAAATCATGTCCGCACAAAATAGATCTTGGAGCAAGTTGAGAATCTGGTTGAAAATTAATGAGTGAGCAAAAACTTTGGCGCGGTGCAATCGTACCAGCGACATTAGTTGCGTCCCTATCACTAATCGTCGTAACTGTGCTAAATGGTAAATCTGGTTTTTTTGGTGGTGCTCTAGCTTCGATAACAGTAATAATATTTTTTAGTATTCACCTATTGGTGGCGCGAATTTCTAGAGATTTAGACCCAATAGTCACCATGATGTTGGCGATGTTTTCTTATTTTGCCAAAGTAATTTTCATGGGAGTGTTCCTATTTCTGATCACGAAATTCACCGATCGCAGCACAGTTGACCGTACAAGTTTTGCAATATCTGCTCTTGTGATTACGATGGCGTGGTTGGTAGCTGAAATAAGAAGCTTTACGAAGATTCGATTTCAGATGCCACTTCCAAAGGTAAATTCCGATAATAAGGAGTAAGCAATGAACCGCGATAATTTAAACCACTCTAGAAATGAAGAGGGTGCGCTTTGGTCCATAGTTGGTTACTTACTTTCCGGGTTAATTATTTGGGGTGGAATTGGCTTCGGTGTAGATCGTTGGCTCGGAACTAATTACTTTCTCCTTGTGGGAATGTTGCTTGGTGCTGGAGCAGCCATCTACTTGGTATGGCTGCGCTTTGGTCGGGATTAATTAGTAAAACTCTCAATCTGGCCTTTAACCGCATGCTTGATTTAACTGAGAGGGGCATAAATCACATGCCAATAAATTTCACACAACCATCCCCTTACACATAAGGTTTACCCCGTCGGACCCCCCTTTATTTTCAGGAGTAAAAGTTGAGCGTGCTACTTTCAGGTGATGAGGGATTTAAACCACCAAGCACGGCAGATTTTGATTTACCACCCGTTTTTCTTGATAACCCTTACACAACCAAACCAATCTTTCTAGTCTTTTTATCGGTGATACTGATTAGTGCATTTTTCATCGCGGCTTCTCGTAAAGCCTTAATCATGCCAAACAAGCTCCAATTTGCCGGCGAATCTATTTACACTTTTGTGCGTAATGATTTAGCTCGAGATGTGATTGGCCACGAGTTCATGCGCTTTGTGCCATATTTGTTTACTTTATTTACCTTTATTTTAACAAATAATATTTTTGGAATCGTTCCGTTACTGCAATTTCCGCCCATGTCACGGGTTTCATTTCCATACATTCTTGCCATTTTTACCTTTGTAATCTTCCATTATGTGGCAATTAAGCACAAAGGTATCTTGCCTTACTTGAAAGAGATCATGTTTATGCCAGGCGTGCCAAAGCCGGTTTATATATTACTTACCCCAATTGAACTTGCCACTTACTTTGTAGTTCGACCACTAACTCTTTCATTACGTTTATTTGCAAATATGTTTGCGGGTCACTTGTTGCTACTTGTTTTTATACTAGGTGGAGATCATCTATTAAAAGGTGTAATCGGCCTTAAATTACTCTCCCCATTCGCTTTTGCCTTTGGAATTGGCCTAACCTTCTTTGAGTTTATGGTTCAATGCTTACAGGCATATATCTTTACGCTGCTAAGCGCCCTTTATATAGCGGGTGCATTAGCAGATGAGCACTAACCGGTAATAAAAAGCAATAATACAAATCTATCTAGATAAAGATCTAGATAAAAAGAGAAAGAAGGAAATGAAATGGAAGGCACACTCAACCTGGTCGGTTATGGCCTATCTGCAATCGGACCCGCAATAGCAACTGGCATGATCTTCGCTGCTTACATAAGTGGTGTAGCACGTCAACCGGAAGCACGTTCAGTTTTGCAACCGATCGCATTCCTAGGCTTTGCCCTTGCAGAGGCGTTGGCATTGTTCGGACTAGTTCTAGCTTTCGTTCTCTAGCAATTAACTCTTACTACTTATGTCTATTAGAACGGTAAGTAACCTAGCAGCAGGCGAAGGAGCGAATCCTTTAATTCCGCATACCGCTGAATTAATTGTTGGCACTATCGCCTTCACTCTGTTGTTCCTCTTACTTCGCTCCAAAGTGGTGCCAATGTTTGAAAAAGCATTTGCCGAACGAACCGATGCAATTGCGGGCGGAATCGAACGTGCTGAAAAGGCGCAACAAGAGGCTGAGATTGCCCTGCAAAAATACACATCTCAGTTATCAGATGCCCAAGGTGAAGCGCAAAAAATTCGTGAAGATGCCAGAGTGCAAGGAGCTGCGATCATCGAAGATCTGCGGGCGAAAGCACAAGAAGAGGCCACTCGAATTACTGCAGCTGCATCTGCCAGTATTGAAGCAGAGCGCCAACAAGCAATTACCTCATTACGTAATGAGGTCGGCGCACTTGCAACAGAGCTCGCATCAAAGATTGTCGGAGAAGCCTTAGATGACCAGGTCCGTCAATCACGAATTGTTGATCGCTTTATTGCAGATCTGGAGAAGAGTAAGTAATTATGAAAATTTTGGGTGGCACCAGCAGAGTATCAGTGCTCTCGCTACGGGGTATGTTAGATGAAAAGGTTAAACCCCTTTCATCTGATGATGCTGCCCAATTTTCCAATGATCTATTTACAATTCTTACAGTTTTAAGTACCTCAGTTGGAGTCCGTCGCGCATTGACTGATAATGCAAGAGATGTCGCGGCTAAAGCTGAGCTAATTTCAAATCTATTTGCTGGAAAGATTGGCTCTGCTGCGCAATCTCTTTTGGCAAGCGCTGCCGGGATGCGCTGGTCCTCACCATCTGAGTTAGCTGATGCAATAGAGCAATTTGCAGTTGAGGCACAAGCGGTTGCGGCCGACAAAAATAATGAGATTACAAAGCTTGAGGATCAATTATTTGATTTCGCTCGAGTTTTAACTGCTAACCCTGAATTACGTCAAGCACTAAATACATCGGCAGATTCAGATGAGGGCAAGGTTGTACTTCTTGAATCAATTATTAAAGGAAAGTACGCAAACTCAACTATCAATTTATTACGCCGAATTACTGTACTGCGCAGAGGGCGAAATATTGACGCCACCTTGGCCGCGTACTCACATTATGTATCGGTACGTAAAGATCGCATGGTGGCCCATATTCGCACAGCGGTTGGATTGACCTCTGCTCAACAGGAGAAGTTAAGTGCAGCTCTTGCGAAAGAGGTTGGAAAAGCGGTCCAGATAAATATTGAGGTTGATCCTAAGGTTTTAGGTGGCATTTCGATTCGCTACGGCGATGAGATTATCGATGGCACTGTAATTAATCGTTTAACAGAGGCGAGCAGAGCGCTCGTAAGCTAAAACAAAGAATTAACTAGAACGAAAAGTTCTAGTTAAATAAAGAGAGAGAAGAGAAGAAGATGGCTGAAGTTACTATCCGTCCGGATGAGATCCGCGATGCACTGGCAAAGCATGTGGCTGCCTATAAACCAGGCGCTGCAGTTAAAGATGAGATTGGAACAGTAACTCAGGCAGGTGATGGCATCGCTCGAATCGAAGGTCTGCCATCAACTATGACCAATGAATTATTAAAGTTTGAAAATGGCACACTAGGACTTGCGCTGAACTTAGATGTTCGCGAAATTGGTGTGGTTATTTTGGGTGAGTTCACCGGCATTGAAGAGGGAACAACTGTTCGTCGTACTGGAGAAATTCTCTCTGTTCCAGTTGGCGATGGTTTCCTTGGTCGTGTTGTTGATGCACTAGGTCGGCCAATCGATGGCAAGGGCGAGATTAAAGCTGAAACAACTCGTGCGCTTGAAGTTCAGGCACCATCTGTTGTACAACGTCAACCAGTTAAAGAGCCAATGCAAACTGGAATTAAAGCGATTGACTCAATGACTGCGATTGGTCGCGGACAGCGCCAATTGATCATTGGTGATCGTCAAACTGGAAAAACTGCAATTGCAATTGACACCATCATTAACCAGTTAGAAAACTGGAAAACTGGTGATCCAAAGAAGCAGGTTAAATGTATTTATGTTGCAATTGGGCAAAAAGGTTCAACAATTGCATCTGTTAAGGGATCACTAGAAGCTGCTGGCGCAATGGAGTACACAACTATTGTGGCTGCTCCGGCATCTGATCCAGCTGGCTTTAAATACCTAGCTCCTTACACCGGCTCTGCAATTGGTCAGCACTGGATGTACAACGGACAACATGTATTAATTATTTTTGATGATCTCTCAAAGCAGGCTGAGGCTTATCGTTCAGTATCGCTATTACTAAGGCGCCCACCGGGTCGCGAGGCTTACCCAGGCGATGTGTTTTATTTACACTCCCGTTTGCTAGAGCGTTGTGCCAAGTTATCTGATGAGTTAGGTGGCGGTTCAATGACTGGCCTACCAATCATTGAAACAAAGGGTAATGACGTATCTGCATTTATTCCGACTAACGTAATTTCCATTACCGATGGTCAGTGTTTCTTAGAGACAGATCTATTTAACGCAGGTGTTCGTCCAGCGATCAACGTAGGTATTTCAGTATCTCGTGTTGGTGGATCTGCTCAAACTAAGGCGATGAAAAAGATTGCTGGTCGTTTGCGTCTTGATCTTGCACAGTTCCGTGAGCTAGAAGCATTCGCAGCTTTTGGTTCAGATCTAGATGCTGCTTCAAAGGCACAGCTAGAGCGTGGTGCACGAATGGTTGAGTTATTAAAGCAAGGTCAGTACTCACCATTCTCAGTAGAGCGCCAAGTAGCCTCAATCTGGGCAGGAACAACTGGCAAGATGGATTCAATTCCAGTTCCAGATATCCGCCGCTTTGAAGGTGAGTTCTTAGATTTCATTGCACGTGAGCGCAAGGGAATCAATGATGCGATCTCAGCAACTCGCGAGCTAAGTGATGACACTGTTGCAGCTCTTGAAGAGGCGATCACTACCTTCAAAGCACAGTTCAAACCATCGGTTGCACCAGTTGTAAATGAGAAAAAAGCTGATGCATTAACTGATTTGGATAATGAGCAAATAACCCGTCAAGTTCCATCGGTTAAAAGATAAATAGAGAGATAAGAGAGTAAGCAAATGGGTGCCCAACTTCGTATTTATCGCCGCCGTATGCGGTCGGTAAAGGCGACTAAGAAGATAACCAAAGCGATGGAGCTAATCTCAGCTTCGCGCATTGTTAAGGCGCAACAAAAGGTTGCTGCCTCATCTCCTTACGCCAATGAGTTGACCCGTGCTGTCTCCGCTGTTGCATCCTTCTCAAATACCAATCACCCATTAACAACTGAATCTGAAAATCCAAAGCGGGCGGCGGTTTTAATTATTACCGCTGATCGAGGTATGGCTGGTGCCTACTCAAATGCGGCGATTAAAGAGGGCGATCAATTAGTTACCCTGCTTGAATCTCGTGGCCTTGAGGTAAATCCATACCTAGTAGGACGTAAAGGAATTAACTTCTATAAATTCCGTAACCGCAAGATCACCAAATCTTGGTCAGGTTTTTCCGATAACCCAACATATGCAAATGCAAAAGAGGTCTCTGACTCTTTAATCTCAGCCTTCATTGCAGATGCCCAAACCGATCTAAATGGTGTTGATGAGTTACATATTATTTATACCGAGTTTAAATCGATGATCACCCAAACCCCAGATGCTAAGCGAATGCTGCCACTAGAGGTTGTTGAATCATCTGCACCAGCTGGCATACTGCCAATGTATGAATTCGAACCAAATGCAGGTGAGGTCTTAAATGCACTTCTTCCTCGCTACATTCAGGCTCGAGTATTTAACGCGATGTTGCAATCTGCTGCCTCTGAGCATGCAGCTCGCCGTCGCGCTATGAAATCAGCAACTGACAATGCTGATGAATTAATAAAGTCGTTAACTCGACTTGCAAATGCGGCCCGTCAAGCCGAAATTACCCAAGAGATCAGTGAAATCGTAGGCGGCGCAGATGCGTTGGCCTCAGCTAGCGCAGGGAGCGAATAATGTCAGTTAAAACAGCAACCGGACGTGTTGCCCGTGTAATTGGACCGGTAGTGGATATTGAATTTCCCGCCGATGCAATGCCAGCCATCTTCAACGCATTAAATGTTGATGTAACAGTAGGCGGTGAGACCAAGAAGTTAACCCTCGAGGTCGCACAGCACATCGGCGATAACTTAGTTCGCGCGATTTCGATGCAACCAACTGACGGCATGGTCCGTGGTGCACCTGTTTCCGACACTGGAGCTGCGATCTCGGTTCCCGTTGGCGATGTAACAAAGGGCCACGTTTTCAATACCTTGGGTGAATCACTAGATGTTCCAACATCATCATTAGATATTAAGGAGCGTTGGCCAATCCACCGCACCGCACCAGCCTTTGATCAACTTGAATCAAAGACAGAGATGTTTGAAACCGGTATCAAAGTTATCGATCTATTAACACCATATGTAAAGGGTGGAAAGATCGGTCTATTTGGTGGCGCCGGTGTAGGTAAGACAGTTTTGATTCAAGAGATGATTTACCGTGTAGCTGAAAACTTCGGTGGTGTATCTGTATTCGCCGGTGTTGGTGAGCGTACTCGTGAGGGTAATGACTTGTTCCTAGAAATGACCGAGACTGGTGTTATTAATAAGACCGCATTGGTTTTCGGACAGATGGATGAGCCACCTGGTACTCGTCTGCGAGTTGCGCTATCTGCATTAACTATGGCTGAGTACTTCCGTGATGTGCAGAAGCAGGATGTACTTTTGTTTATCGATAATATCTTCCGCTTTACCCAAGCTGGATCTGAGGTTTCAACACTTCTAGGTCGTATGCCATCTGCAGTGGGTTACCAACCAACACTTGCCGATGAGATGGGTCAGCTACAAGAGCGCATTACTTCAACTCGTGGTCACTCAATTACCTCGATGCAAGCAATTTACGTTCCTGCTGATGACATCACCGACCCAGCACCGCACACCACCTTCGCTCACTTAGATGCAACGACAGTGTTGTCTCGTCCAATCTCTGAGCTTGGTATCTATCCTGCGGTAGATCCACTTGATTCAACATCACGTATTTTGGATCCACGTTATATCGGTGAGCACCACTTCCGGGTTGCAAACCGCATCAAGCAAATTCTGCAGCGTTACAAGGATCTGCAAGACATTATTGCAATTCTTGGTATTGATGAACTATCTGAAGAGGATCGAATTCTTGTAGGACGCGCTCGTCGTATTCAACGTTTCTTGTCCCAAAATACCTTCGTAGCAAAGGTCTTTACCGGTTTAGATGGCTCATTTGTTCCATTGTCAGAGACCATCACCGCATTTGAAGCGCTCGCCGATGGTAAGTATGACCATGTTCCTGAGCAAGCATTCTTTATGTGTGGTGGCTTAGATGATGTGGAACGTAAAGCAGCAGAGTTGGCTAAGTCCTAAGTAGGACGGACAGTAAATGGCCATGTTAAGAGTTGAGGTAGTTACCCCGGAGAAGCGGGTGTGGTCTGGTGAGGCGAAGATGGTATCTGCGCGAACACTAGAGGGAGATCTGGGCGTTCTTCCGGACCACGCACCACTTCTTGGGGTACTTGCCGATGGCACCGTTTCCATTAAAGCTGCTGACGGCTCAACCAATGATTTTGTAATTCATGGCGGCTTTATATCAGTTGCAAATAATCGAGTCTCTATTTTGGGTGAGAGCGCTAATTAATTTTATTTATTAAAACCTGTAATTGAAAGCTTAATTAAATCGATGCTCAGTCTCAATAATTCGAACAGTTTTTGATCTTCCTCTAATAACTAATGAGTGGCTGACTGCACCAAATGCGGTATGTCTGACACCCTTTAATAACTCGCCATCGGTAATTCCCGTTGCAGAAAAGAAGACATCATCAGATGAAACTAAATCATTTGTGGTGTAAACCTTAGATAGGTCATAACCAGCATTTTTAGCAGATTCGCGCTCGCCATCACTGCGCGGATGCAGTTGGCCTTGAATGACACCACCGAGTGCTCGCATAGCTGCTGCCGTTACAACTCCTTCTGGGGTGCCACCGATTCCCATCAAGATATCAATTCCAGTATTTGGTCTAGCAGTTTCAATTGCTGCTGCCACATCACCATCTCTAATCAATCTAATTCGAGCGCCAGCTGCTCGTAACTCTTTTAACAAATCATCATGGCGGGGACGATCTAACACAATCACAGTTATATCGCTGACATCTACACCCTTTGCCTTTGCTACCCGACGAACATTTTCACCAGCTGGTGCGGTGATATCAATAACTGATGCCGCCTCTGGGCCAGTAACAATTTTGTTCATGTAGTAAACATCCTTTGGATCAAACATTGAGCCACGAGGAGCAAGTGCAATCACACTTACTGCACCATTTAAACCAGCGGATGTAAGAGTGGTGCCATCAATTGGATCAACCGCTACATCACACTCTGGCCCATTACCATTTCCAACCGCTTCGCCATTGTGCAACATTGGGGCATTATCTTTTTCACCCTCTCCAATCACAATTACACCCTGCATATCAACGGTATTTATCATCTTGCGCATCGCAGCAACCGCTGCGCCATCAGCGGCATCCTTATCACCGCGACCTACCCAAGCAGATGCAGCAACAGCTGCTGTTTCAGTTACTCGAACTAATTCAAGCGCAAGGTTTCGATCTGGATGGCTGTGCTCCATACCGTTAGATTCTTGTGACATCAGCACCTAATTGAGTTAACTGCTTTGCAAAATCAGGGTAGCCACGATCAATATGAAATCCATCCTCAATTATGGTCTCACCATCACTGACGAGCGCGGCTAAAACCAAGCCAGCACCTGCTCGAATATCGGTTGCTGCAACTGGTGCGGCCGACAACTGTTCAATTCCAGTAATCGCTGCGTGATGGCCATCTACTGAAATCTTCGCGCCTAATCTAAGCAGCTCATTAACAAACATAAATCTACCTTCAAAGACATTTTCTGTAACCAATGAGGTGCCATCTGCAATTGCATTTAAGGTAATAACCATCGGTTGTAAATCTGTTGGAAATCCAGGATAGGGAAGTGTGGCTACATCAACTGATGATGGTCGCCGATCCATCTTTACTCGAAAACCACCTTTAGTTGTCGTAACTACCGCACCAGCTGCAACTAACTTATCAAGCGGTAGCTCTAGATGATCTGCTCTGCCATTCTCAATTGTTATGTCACCCCGTGTCATGGCAGCTGCAAATGCCCAGGTACCGGCCACTATTCGATCTGGCAAAGTGGCATGTGTTGCTGGCTTTAAATTAGCAACACCAGTTATTTCGATGGTGTGAGAGCCCAATCCAGAAATCTTTGCTCCCATGGCAATTAAAAACTCACCAAGATCGACTACATCTGGTTCACGCGCAGCGTTATCAATAACAGTTACACCCTTTGCCAAGGTAGCAGCGGTCATTATGTTTTCAGTTGCACCGACACTTGGGAAATCTAAGGTAATTGCCGCGCCAGTTAATCCATTTGGCGCCTCTGCAATTACATAACCATGCTCTGAGTGAACTTGGGCGCCCATCTGAGTCAAGCCATCAATATGAAAATCTAACCCACGAGATCCAATTGCATCACCACCTGGCAGAGCTACCTCTGCTTTTTTAACTCTGGTTAGTAGTGGGCCTAAAACATTTATTGATGCCCGTAACTTTCTTACTAAATCATAATCAGCTCGATATGTAATTTGTTCTGGCACATCAATACTCACCTGTGATTGCGCCATATCAATTTTAACAGTGCACCCAAGACGAGTTAATAACTCTGCCATGTATTCAACATCTGCAATGTTGGGCAGGTTTGTGATCGTGCTTTTTCCTGGCGCAAGCAGTGTGGCCGCCATCAATTTCAGAGCGGAGTTTTTCGCACCCGCGACTTTTACAACTCCAGAAAGTCGGGCACCGCCAACTACCCGAAATCGTTCCATAAGACTTATTGTAATTGCCCAACCAGTAATGCTGGACTAAGGTGCGGTTATGGTTAATTTAACTCGGATTTATACAAAAACTGGCGATGATGGCACTACCTCTCTAGGGGATATGAGCCGAACCTCGAAAAATGATCCTCGTCTTGAAGCGTATGCAACTGTTGATGAAGCAAACTCCTCCATCGGTGTAGTTCTAGCACTAGGTCAATTAGCTGATGCCGAAATCATTAAATTATTAGTAAGAATTCAAAATGATATGTTTGATGTTGGCGCCGATCTTTGTACTCCAGTAGTTGATAAGCCAGAGCATGAGCCATTGCGAGTTCTAGAGTCGCAAGTTGAGTTTATCGAGGCACAAATCGATAAGTACAACGCTGAACTAAAACCACTTAAATCATTTGTACTTCCATCAGGAACACCAGCAGCTGCCTTATTGCATGTTGCTCGGACAGTTACCAGACGTGCAGAGCGAACAACTTGGCATGCAATTCATAGCTTTGGTGGCGGAGTAAATCCATTATCTGCTAAGTATTTAAATCGCTTATCAGATCTACTCTTTGTATTAGCCCGTTATGTAAATAAGGGTGTGGGCGATGAGTTATGGGTTCCAGGAGCTAATCGCTAACTAGCGAATAGGTAGGTAAATATTGCTCGGCAATTTTTCATCTGTTGCTGACTTATGACAGATTGCAGATATATTTCCAACTGCAATTCCTGGTCGAAGCACAGGAGCACCAACTACTCCAGTTGCCGGATCAAGCGAACCTGGCGTGTACAAAGCCTCATCGCTAATTAATAAAATATTTGCATATGTTTTTGGTTTGAGCAGGCCATAAGTTGTTCTTAATGTTCCCAATAAAATTCGCTTTTTTGGATCATTAGGATCTGGCGCCATTACCGTTGATTTAATCTCCCACCATTGACAGGCGAACTCTGCGGCAACAATTACAGCCCCACAGGCATTTAGCTCACAATTTTGTACATCTGTTGCTAGACCACTCTTTGCTGAGATCAAACCAATAATCTCTTTACCAGTAGGAATCTTTGCGTAAACACCCTTATTCTCCGTGAATTTAACTGGCGGCCAAACTGGTGATGGGGATGGAATTGGAGTTGCTGTCTTTTTCACAACCTTTTTCTTCTTCTTTACAACCGGCTTCTTTGTTGTAACAGCTTTCTTAGTTGTAACCGCTTTCTTAGTTGTAACAGCCTTTTTAGTTGGAGTGGCTTTGGCGGTGGGCTTTGCAGTTGCTTTAGATGTTGCCTTAGCCGTTGGTTTAGCGGTTGGTTTAGCCGTTGCCTTACTGGTTGGCGTAGCTGCCTGAACCGCAGAGATTGAAAAACTCATCGCAACTGAGATAGCTAGAAGAGTCGCAATTGCCTTCTTTAATCTCACTCTTCGCTCCATTTAAAGGTTTTAATTGAGAAAATAAGTCCAATAATTAACCATAAAGTTAAAATAATTGCAGTTCGGCCAAGCTCCCAATTGCCCGCTACCTCTTGCGTAGCAAATGATTCAGGTAAAAATACAGATCTCATGCCTTGGGTGAGCCATTTCAGTGGGAAGAGTGCGGCAAATTGTTGCATCCAAACTGGCAGTTCACTAAAGACAAAGAAGACGCCACTGAAAAATTGCAAAATAATTACTATTGGCGAAACAATCGCCGAAGCACCGCGGCCACTCTTTGGCACTACAGAGAAGGCGATACCTAAAACAGTAGAACATGCACTTCCTAAGAGAATCAACCAGGTAAAGGTGATCCACTTTCCTGATGTGGTTGGTATATCTAAACCAAAAAATGCTGCACCAAAACCTAAAAGCAGTGCGGTTTGTAAAATCATCAAGATAGTTACTAAGTAAGCCTTACCAATGAAGTATGCCGATACTGAGATTGGTCGACCACGTAAACGTTTTAAGGTGCCAAACTCACGCTCCATTGGGATGGTTATCGCAAGTTGTTGAAAACCGGTATTAACTAAACCTGATGCAATCATGCCGGCCACAAAGTATTGGCTAAAGGTTACGCCGGGAGCGATAGTATTTTGAAATACTGAACCAAAGATAAAAAGCAGGATCACGGGGAACAGTAAGGTAAAGACAACTGACTCTCGTCCGCGCATAAATACCTTAACCTCCATACGCCCGCGCAGTAAACCTAACTTCAAAGTTTTCATCTATTCTCACCAATCATTCGCAGATAGATATCCTCAAGATTTGGCCGAATTACTTGTAATTGTGGAATTTCACCATTAAAACGGGCGCTAAGTTTTTTCAACTCTGCGGTGGGCTCTGATGTTTCTAACTCCTGCATTTGGTCATTCTCTAGCCAGGTGATTCGGGCGGGTGCATTGCCTCGATCTCCTAGGGTGGCAGGGGTGGCAATCTCAATGATCTTGCCCGCAGTTATCACGCCAACTCGATCGGCCAGCGCCTCCGCCTCATCTAGATAATGGGTAGTTAAGAAAATGGTTGTTCCCTCACTGCGCAATTTATTTAATAAATCCCAAAAAGCTCTGCGTGCTTCTGGATCAAAGCCGGTTGTTGGTTCATCTAGAAATAGCAGTTCAGGTGAGCCAATAATTCCAAGCGCCACATCTAACCGCCGTCGCTGACCACCAGATAGATTTCTAGCTAACTCCTTAGCCTTCTCACGCAGGCCAACCTCATCAATTACCTCATCAACATTGCGGGGATTTTCATAGTAATGCGAGAAGTGTTCAACTGTCTCTTGCACAGAAAGATCAGCTGCATCAGTGGTGGATTGCAAAACAATGCCAATTTTATTGCGCCATTTGCGCCCTGCTTCACCCTTTGTTGCTGGGTCAAAATCTAAAACACTGACCTTGCCACCAGTTAGATTTCGAAAGCCCTCTAAAATTTCTACTGTAGTTGTTTTTCCAGCACCATTTGGCCCAAGCAGAGCAAAAATTTCACCTTGGTAAACAGTAAGGTCGATGCCATCTACTGCGGCCTTCTGGCCATACCGTTTGATCAGACCAGTGATCTCAATCGCTGGCTTTGTGTTTGTGCTCATGGCAACATCCTGCCTTACTTTGTCTTCATTACGGAAGTCGAACTGCAAGAATAGGGCTGTGAGTCCACGTAAAAAAAAGAGTGTTAGTAAAAATTCTCGCATAGATAATGAGCGAGAGATCACACCATCAAAAGTTGAGGATGAGATCGAAGAACATGGTGATGGTATTTATGTGGTTAGAAAAATTACCGGATCATCTTCAAATAAACCATACCGCTGCCCAGGCTGTGATCAGGTAATTCCAATGGCAACGCCACATACCGTTGCCTGGCTAGAACATGATGCGGAAACTCGTCGGCACTGGCATAGCATCTGTTGGAGCAAGCGCAATCAGCGCAAACCAAAGGTTGAGCGCACTCGAAATGCACCCCGTTACTAATTAACTAACTTACTAAATTAACAGTTAAGATTTGCAGATGAGCAAAACATTTACCGCCCAAAATCCAGCAACCGCCCAAGCCGTGGGCCAAGAGATCATCGAGTGGGATCAAGCCCAAGTTTTAAATGCGATCAAAGCTGCAGATGCGGTTAAAGCACAATTAGCACAAAGTGATCCAAGTAAGAGAGCGGCATTATTAAATGCAATTGCTGATTCAATTGAGGCGCAAAAGGAAAATTTAGCGCAGATGGCTCATCAAGAAACCGCACTTCCTATG
Source organism: Bifidobacterium breve (assembly GCA_945883755.1). Lineage (GTDB taxonomy): Bacteria > Actinomycetota > Actinomycetes > Nanopelagicales > Nanopelagicaceae > Nanopelagicus. Next base: position 146,920 of record CAMCXX010000001.1, read on the forward strand.
CCACGAGTAACTGGTGAGGTTATGCGAACTGTTATTCAAATACGCGCCTTTGCCACACTTGTTAAAAAAGGTGGACATTTACTACCAATTATTGATTTAGCAGATCCTGATTTTCAACCAGTAGCAAGACCTGATCTGCGCAAAACCCAACAACCATTGGGAGTTGTTGCAGTATTTGCGGCAAGTAATTTCCCATTAGCTTTTTCAGTTGCAGGTGGCGACACCGCATCAGCACTAGCGGCGGGCTGTCCAGTTGTTGTTAAAGCTCATCCATCCCATCCAAATACATCTCAATTAGTGTACGAAGCGGTTATCTCTGCAATTCAATCCCAAGGTTTATCAAAGGATCTATTTGCAATTGTGCAAGGAATAAATCCGCAAATTACCCACTGGTTGGCACAGGCACCAGAGATAACTGCAATTGGATTTACCGGTTCAGGTTTAGTTGGAAAGTTATTAATTAAATTATCCCAGGAGCGAGCAGTGCCAATTCCAGTTTATGCAGAGATGGGTTCATTAAATCCAGTTTTCTTCACACCAACTGCGTTATCTGAAAAAGCGGATGAGTTAGCCAAAGCGGCAATGGATTCAGCCTTACTTGGCAGCGGCCAATTTTGCACAAAACCTGGAATTATTATTGTGCCAGCTGATAGCAATGGTGATAAATTTATTGCGCAAGTAGAAGAGTATGTAGCTGCGCAAAAGGTGGGGCCACTTTTAAATAAAGGTATCGCAAGTAGATTTAGCGATAGCACCGGCAAGTTAGCAAAATCTGCTGGGTTAAAAGTAATCTCTGGTGTAAATAATGCAGATGGCTTCGGCGTCACACCAACCATCTTTGTAGTTGATTGGGCAGATGTTAAAAATCATGATGATCTATTGGAAGAGCACTTTGGCCCAACCTCTGTAATTATTCGCGCCCCATTTGATCAATTTTTAACTGTTGCTAAGGCGATGGCGGGTCAATTAACAGCTGCGCTGCATGCAGGTGCAACTGAAAATGTTAGTGAGCTAGTAAATCAATTAACTCAATTAGCTGGCCGGGTTATCTGGAATGGCTTTCCAACTGCAGTCTCAGTTACAGCTGCGCAAAATCATGGTGGTCAATGGCCGGCCTCATCCACCCACACCACATCAGTTGGTTTGGATGCGATCTACCGATTTGTGCGCCCAGTTGTTTATCAAAACTTTCCAGATAATCAATTGCCAGCGCAGCTACAAAACGCCAATCCTTATGGAATTGAGCGGGTTGTTAATGGCGAAAGAGGTGTTAAAGCAATCTAATCAGTTTAATTAATTATTTGTAATTAATTACTGAGTTAGTGATTGTGCCAATTCCTTCAATGGTAGTAACAATCTTCTCGCCACCCTTTAGGAATTTCTCTGGCTTAAAGCCCATACCAACACCCTCAGGGGTACCAGTATTAATCACATCGCCAGCCTTTAACTCCATAAATTGTGTGATGTACCAAATGCAGTGATTGATACCAAAGATTAGATCATTGGTATTTGAGTTTTGTCGGACCTCACCATCAATTGTGCAAGATAGTTGTAGATTGCTTGGATCAAAACCATTTGCTTTAAGTTCATCACCGGTAACAATCCAAGGACCCATTGGATTAAATGATGGAAATGATTTTCCCTTTACCCATTGACCGCTTCGTTCAACCTGCCAGTGACGCTCGGAAACATCTTGCGAAACTGTATAACCTAAGATGTAATCAGCGACTGCTTCTGGAGATTTTAAGTACAACGCATCTTTCTTTATTACAACACAAAGCTCTACCTCATAATCAGTTTTAGCCGAGTTAGGTGGAACCACAATCTGATCATTGCCACCAATTACAGTATCTGGCGCCTTCATAAAGATTACTGGTTCAGCAGGGGCTGCCATACCTGTCTCTTTTGCATGCTTTGCGTAATTTAAGCCAACACAAATAACCTTTGTCGGTCTTGCAACTGGTGAACCAAATCTGAAATCTGAGAGCTTTACCTTTGGCCGATTTGAAAGATCAGCCTTTGTTACCTTATCTAGCGCACCATTTTCCAGCTCGGTGCGACTCCAATCACTGATTAGATCATCAACAAAGACCGCCTCTGTTTCACTTACGACTACAGCGGGTTTCTCCTTATAAATTTCACCTAATCGTGCGATCTTCATATGCGCTCCTTAGTAATTTAAGTTCAGCCAATCTCAGTAATTGACCAGATTTAGCCGATTTGGGGTTTTCAACTACGATATGGCAAAACTCTAACACAACCCGCGGGAGCATCTCTTGAGCGAAGAAAAGTTTGATCGCCGAAGTCAATATTGGTTTGGTTTAAAAGATAAGGGTGGTTACATCCACCGCGAACGACTTCGCAATCAAGGTTATGCGCCAGATGTTTTTGATGGCCGTCCAGTAATAGGAATTGCTAATACCTGGTCAGAGTTAAATCCTTGTAACGGATCTTTAAAGAATGTTGCTGAAGCTGTAAAACGTGGAGTTTGGGAGGCCGGTGGTTTCCCACTTGAGTTCCCAGCGATGTCATTAAGTGAACCACTACAACGACCAACCACAATGCTCTACCGCAATATGTTGGCGATGGAGGTTGAAGAGTTAATCCGCTCTCACCCATTAGATGGTGTTGTCCTACTTGGTAATTGCGATAAGACACCTCCTGGATTATTAATGGGAGCTGCAAGTGTTGATCTTCCGGCAATCATGATTACCGGTGGACCAATGCTTAATGGTCGCTACCGTGGTGAGGCAGTTGGTTCTGGAACTTTAGTTTGGAAGTACAGCGAGCAGGTTCGCAGTGGAAAAATTACCTTTGAAGAGTTTATGGCGATGGAGTCATGCTCAGCACGAAGCCAAGGTTCATGTAACACAATGGGAACCGCTTCAACAATGGCATGTGTAATGGAAGCACTTGGAATGCAATTGCCAGGAGCTGCTGCAATTCCAGCGGTTGATTCACGCAAATTTGCGCTCGCTCATTTGTCCGGCCGGCGAATTGTAAAGATGGTGGAAGAGGATCTTCGTCCATCAAAGGTGCTAAACCGTAAATCATTTGAGAATGCGATCAAAGTTCTAGCAGCAATTGGTGGATCAACAAATGCAGTAGTTCACCTACTTGCCATCGCTGGCCGAGTTGGCGTGCCACTTGACCTTGATGATTTCGACAAATTAGCGCGTAATGTGCCAGTTATTTCTAACATGATGCCATCTGGACAATTTTTAATGGAGGATTTCTTTGATGCCGGCGGTGTACCAACTGTTATGCAGGAGATTTCAAAGTTAATTCACACCGATCACATTACTGTTACCGGTAAAACTGTTAAGGAAAATATTGAAGGCGCTGAAAATTGGAACAAAGAGGTAATTACTCCAGCTGATAAACCATTCCAAGCAGCAGGTGCTGGCATTGTGGTTGTTCGTGGCTCACTTGCTCCAGATGGTGCGATTATTAAAGTATCTGCTGCAACTCCTAAATTGTTAACACATAAAGGAAAAGCTTTAGTATTTAATGAGATCGAGGAGTATTTAAAGGTTGCAGATGATCCAAATCTTCCAGTAACACCAGACACAATTTTGGTTTTAAAAAACTCAGGACCAAAGGGCTATCCAGGATTTCCTGAGGTTGGCAATTTACCAATGCCAAAGAAAATGCTTGATCAAGGTGTAACTGACATGGTTCGAATCTCAGATGCCAGGATGAGTGGCACTGCCTACGGCACAGTGGTATTACATGTTTCACCAGAATCAACTGCTGGTGGACCACTTGCATTTGTTGAAAACGGAGATGAGATTGAGTTAGATGTTCCAAATCGTAAATTGAATTTACTTATTTCACCGGAGGAGCTAGCAAAACGTAAAGCGGCTTGGGTGCCACCAAAACCTAAGGCTGAGCGTGGTTGGAGCAAGATGTATATCGAACATGTGCAACAAGCACACCTTGGCGCAGATCTAGATTTCTTAGTTGGTAGCAGTGGCGATTATGTGCCACGCCATTCACATTAATTAAAAGGATTTAAAAACTTAGTATTTTCAGTTGCTTCAAACTCAAGCAATCTATTCCACTTAGCATTTCGCTCAGAGCCATGGGTGGAGCCAACCTTAATCTGGCCAGCACTCCAACCTGTTGCTAAATCAGCAAGCCAAGAGTCCTCACTCTCACCTGATCTTGCTGAAACAACAGTATTAAAGTTATTTGCCCGAGCTTGCTTTAACACATTCAAGGTTGCACTTACTAGGCCGTTTTGATTTGGCTTTATCAAAATTGCATTGGCACTCTTTTCGGCAATTGCTCTATTTAATCTATCTAAATTTGTGGTTAATAAGTCATCTCCTAGTAGTTGCAGTTTTGCTGGCATCTGGGATGAAAACTCCTGCCAACTTTGCCAATCATCTTCGGCAAATGGATCTTCAATAGAAATTATTGGCTGATTACTTACCAATGATTTCATAAATTGCAGATACTCACTCCGGTTATATCTTTTACTCATAGTGGCTAGGTTGTAGTTATTGCCATCATAAAATTGGGTGGCTGCGATATCTAAAGCCAAGCCAACTTGGCTGCCAACATTTAACCCAACCTTTTCGATTGCCTTAACTACAAACTCACAAGCTTTTTCAATGCTGGCAAATGAGATAGCTAAGCCACCTTCATCCGCAATTAAATTAGTGACCTTTCCATCCTCTTTACCTAACCTGGCAGCCATCTCTCTAATTGCAACAATCCAGGAGAGTGCTTGAGTAAAGGTTTTAGCGCCAACTGGTACAACCAAAATATCTTGAATATCCATAGTGCGATTTGCATGAGCTCCACCGGACAAAATATTGACCATCGGCATTGGAATTTGCAGTGGACCATCAGGTGAAAAATATCTAGCCAGGGATTTATTTTGTGAATGTGCGGTGGCAAGACTGGCTGCTAATGAAACAGCCAAGGTGGCATTAGCGCCAAGGGATGAATGATCTGCAGATGGATCTAACTCAATAAGTTGGGTATCTACAAGATTTAAATCAATCTGCTCTTCAACTAGTTTTGGCGCAATTTTCTCATTGATATTTGAAACCGCTTGAGCAACTGATAAACCACCATAAAAACTTTCAGCAAATTTACTTCCCGTATCACGAAGCTCTTTTGCTTCATGTTTGCCAGTTGATGCCCCCGATGGCACACGGGCGGTGTGAACACTGCCATCAGTTAATGAGATGGCAGCTGCAACTGTTGGCCGCCCTCTTGAATCTAATA
>CAMCXX010000002.1 GCA_945883755.1 Bifidobacterium breve
CTTCCAGAAGGTCATCCACTTTGGAGCGCTAAGGGCGTTTTGATCTCACCACATGTTGGTGGAAACACAACAGCATTTGAATCACGGGCCCGAAAATTGATTAAATCTCAATTGGAGTTATTGGCAGCAGGTAAGCCGCTAAATAACATTATCGTGGCTGGTAATTAGGCCAATACTTCTTTATTTTCTCCCTTAAGAAATCCGCGCTCTCATGCATCTGATCCATACCATCAACACCATCTTCAATAGAGATCCAAGAATCAAAGCCAACCGCTTTTAGAGTAGAAAAGATTGCATCGTAATCATTTAACCCTTTGCCAATTACGCCATGCTTGAAAAATGAGACATACCCGGCGGTTCCACCCTCGGCTTTGCGCAGATCTTCAATGGTGCCATTTGCTAAGTAACGATCACTTGCGTGCATAGTTACAACTCGGTGCTTTACCTTTTCTAATAATTCAAGTGGCTCTTCACCAGCAGCAATAGCATTAGATGGATCAAAGTTAACCGCAAAGGTAGGAGATGGAATTCGATTAACTAATTCAACAAAGACATCCATCATCTGGGCAAACTCAGGTTCGGTCCAGAAATCATCCTTGTAATGATTTTCTATAATTAAGGTAATACCTAAGCTTTCAGCGGCTGGAATACAAGCGTTAATCGAATCAACCACATAATTCATACCCTCTTCCCGGGTAATATCTTTACGGCGTTGTCCTGATAAAACGCGGCAGTACTTTGCGCCAAGGGCTGCGCTCATTTCCAGGGACCAAATCTCTTTTTCAATCTCTTTTTTACGAAGTTGTGCATCTGGAATTGTGAAATCTGGTGAGGCACACATCATTGGAATTACCATCCCAGTATCTTCAACCGCTTTGCGAATCTGTGCCCAATTCTTTTCATCCTTTACATCAGCAAAATCATTGTAAAACTCAAGTCCATCAACATTTAACTCATTACCTAATTTAATCCACTCATAAATACTCATTTGGCCAGCAACTAATTGCTTAATGAATCCCTTAGGAAAGGCGGCTAACTTTGGCATCTACTTCTCTGGATTTCTGCCGATAATTGAGAATTGTTCAAGTTCAACTACTGAGCCAGTAAATGGCTTTGATTCATCACCCATCCAATAAACACAGGCGGTTGCTAATTGTTCAGGTGTGCTCATAACTCCAAAGGGAATATTGTCGCGGCCTAATTTTTCTGGCCAACCCTCTGGTAATCCCTTAGCAATCTGATCTACATACTCGCGATCGGTCAGGATCCAACCTGGATTGATTAGATTAAATCTAACCTTATCTACGCCATGGGCATTAGCTAAGTTACGAGTCATCGTTTGCAAACCAGCCTTGCCAATACTGTATGCAAGCAGTGAGGATTCACCGCTGTATGCATTGATCGAGCCAATATTTAAAACACAACCTTGGGATTTTTTCAGGTGGGGGAATGCAGCCTGGATTAAAAATAAGGCGGACTGCAAATTAACCGTAATTGTTTTGGTAAAGGCCTCTGGTGTTAGAGCACTTAAGTTGTTTCGTTCGATAATCGCTGCATTATTTACCACCGCATCAATACCACCAAACGCTGCGATAGCCGCCTCAACTATTTTCTTTGGTGTTGCTGGATCTGCTAAATCAGCAATACATAAGGATGCATTTGCGCCAAGTTGGGAAACTACTTTTTCGCCATCTGATTTTTCAATCCCATGAATTAAAACTTTGGCACCCTCGGAAACAGCGCGAGTAGCAATCGCTTTACCAATTCCGGAGGTAGCACCGGTAATAATTATTACCTTACCTTTTAATCTCATATCAGTAACCCCACATTAAACCGGCTTAATAACTGATTTTAGAACTTCACCAGATTGCATCTTCTCGAAGGCGGTCTGCCATTGTTCAATTGGAAATACGCCACCTAGTACCGGTGTTAAATCTAATTTTTCAGCGCCGAGCAAACGAAGTACTCGCTCCCACATTGGCCAGTTATGCGAGAAGGTGCCGCGTAGCGTTACATTTTTTGCAACCAATGGATCAAGTGAGAAATCAAGTGGTTGTGGACCCCAACCAACCTTGCTGATCCAACCGTCGGGGCGAACTACATCGAGTGCATGTTTTAGTGATGCGCTAACGCCCGCTGCATCAACAACACCATCTGCACCTAAACCATCAATAGTTTTGGCCCACTCAGTGGCGTCGCCAATAATTACTTCACAGCCATAAGCCTTTGCAATATTTAATCGGTTGCGATCTTTTTCAAGTCCAACAAGTGCAACCTCAGCACCTGCAAGTTGGGCCATTGCAACTGCAAGAACACCAATTGGACCAGGCCCAAGTACAACAATGCGATCACCAGGTTTGATAAAGCCAGGTGCAATTGTTGAGCTGTATGCAACTGCGCAAGGTTCAGTCATTGCGGCAAACTCAAATGAGATATTTTCCGGAATTCGGTGCAACAAACGAGATGCCACCTTTGCATAACGTGTCATTCCGCCATTTACGCCATAACCAAATCCTTTACGGTTTGGATCTAAGTTGTACTTACCAATTCGAGTCATTGGTGAATCAGCATCAATAACCGCAGCGGTTTCGGTAACTACCCGATCGCCCTCTTTCCACTTACCAGCTGCTTTAACATTTTTACCAAGCTCGGCGATAACACCACAAAACTCATGTCCTAAAACAACTGGGTAATTAACCGCCCAAGAGTTGGTGCCATGCCATTGATGAAGATCAGAGCCACAAACACTTACCGCTTCAACCTGCATAATCACATCATCATCACCGGCAACTGGTCGTTCAATCTCTTGTAATTCCACACTTAAAGGTTTAGATGAATAGTTAACTACGCCGATAGATTTCATTAATTAATCCTTGCTGTTAATTTTTTCTAGAAGTAATTGCAATATCGCCGTAGGCGTGGACCTTTTCGCAAATTTTACGAAGTACCTCTTCCACATTTCCAGCACCTCGTGAAAATGAATCTGCATCAATTGCCAGGGGAGCACCAATTACAACAAGTGGTGCACCGTAGGAAGGTGAAGCGATCGCCTGTTCAAGTGATAAGCCACCAACTGCTTGCACTGGAACTCCAACTGCATCTACGACAGCCTTTAATTGATCAAGTGGATTTGGTGGAACCTTTCCAGCAGCTGCGATTCCGCGACGCTCGTCATAACCAATGTGGTGAATCACCATGTCACAACCTAAATCTTCAAGCATTCTGGCACCGGCGACCATATCTTCGCACCCTAAATTATCGCCCATCACTGTTACGCCACAATCCTTGCCAGCTTGCACAACTACCTTGATGGTCTCTGGATGTGCACGTGCCATTACAACAACATGTGTTGCACCAGCCTTTGCCATCATCTGCGCTTCTAAGTAACCGCCATCCATAGTTTTTAAATCTGCAATAACTGGTGTATTTGGAAACTCGCTACGAAGTGCGCGAACACCATGTAATCCTTCCGCCAAGATAAATGGCGTACCTGCCTCTAACCAATCAACACCAGCGCGCATGGCGGTGTGCGCCATCTCCATCGCCTCTTTAATATCGGTTAGATCTAAGGAAACTTGAACTATTGGCTTCATCTGTAAGAAGGCTTCACTTATAAAACACCAAACTTGGCAAATGCTTCTGAGGGTGGCATTCCTTGGCGAACTGCATCACGGAATAGATTCTCACCAGAGTTTTTCTCCTCTACGCGAGCAATTACCTCATCAATTAAATCAACTGGAATCACTGCAACGCCATCGATATCAGCCACAATCAAATCACCTGGATTAATCGTTACGCCATCAATCACACAAGGCACATTGTGAGCAACTACTTCATAACGAGAGTTGATATCTAGTGGTGATGTGTCAACACCAAATACTTTAAAGCCCATCGCACGCATTCTTACTGTGTCTCTGACTGGGCCATCAGTTAATGCACCTGCTACACCTTTGTGTTTACATGCAGTTGAAAGTAGTTCGCCCCAAAAAGCTGCTGGATGATTACCACCATTATTTCTATTTGATGGTGTTACATAAACCTGATCCTCACCAACCTCATCTAGCGCCTTTAATAATCCAATATAAGGAACTTCTGGTGCTTCAAAAACCGCCTCGACCTTCACTGGAAATGCGTAACCCATCATTACGCCTTCGCCAGAGATCATTTCAATATCTGATTTCAAAATCTGATTTCGGTAACCCATATGATCTAAGCAATCAGATGCAAGGGATGCGGTGAAGATTGTGGCCAATCTTTTCAGGTCATGTTTTTTGGAGGTCATGCAGAGAAGATTACGACTATTTTTGCCTGGCGCCAGAACCCTTAACCACCACTTTAGAGCCCTGCGGGTATCTTTGTAACATTTAGGTAAATTGAGAAGAATTAAGTAAAAAGATGCGCAATCTTTACCTGTTGATCGTTGACGACCTCACCTGAAAAGGCAAAGATCATCACAGGTTCGACGGTCCTCGTTGCGCCAAATCTCTTATAGAGACTCTCTTAAAAGAAATGGAGAATTGAATGCGTAAAGGTTCAATTCGTCTGATTGCTGCAGCATCTGTAATGGCATTAGCCATCACAGGCTGTTCTTCATCAAGTGATGATGCGGCAAATACAGACACAGAGTTTGAAATATTTACCTGGTGGGCATCTGGTGGCGAAGCTGCTGGTCTACAAGGAATGGTTGATGTATTTAACGCAGAAAACCCAGATACAGAGTTTATTAACGCCTCTGTTGCTGGTGGTGCTGGCGTAAACGCAAAGGCTGTTCTACAAAGCCGGTTAGATGCAAATGAGCCACCTGATTCATTCCAGGCACATGCTGGTATGGAGCTAGATGGTTATGTACGTGGTGGACAATTAGAGGATTTAACATCTCTATACGAATCAGAAGGTTGGGATGAAATTTTCCCATCTGACTTAATCAAAGCTATTACTGTTGATGGAAAGATCTACTCAGTTCCAGTAAACATTCACCGCGCAAACGTTTTGTGGTGGAACCCTGCAACTGCAACAAAGGCTGGCATTACAAAAGCTCCTGAAACATTAGATGAGTTTTTTGCTGACCTTGAGAAGTTCAAGAAAATGGGAATCCCAGGACTTGCACTTGCTGGAAAGGGAGACTGGGCGATTGCTCACCTTCTAGACTGGATGCTACTTGCGTCAATGGGTGCAGATAAGTTTGAAGGTCTTTACAACGGTTCAACTTCATGGACAGGTCCTGAAGTTGCTGCTGGTATCAAGAACTTCCAACGTGCACTTTCATACGGAAACAAGGGAGCAGGAAACCTTGATTGGCCAGATGCTGGAAAGTTAGTAACTGACGGCAAAGCTGGATTCTTCATCATGGGTGACTGGGCTTCAGCACAGTGGCAATCAGATGGATTAGTTCTAGGAACTGACTACACATATGCAGCAGCTCCAGGAACTGTTGGTACATACCAATGGCTATCTGATTCATTCACACTTCCAGTAGGCGCTCCAAACCGCAACGCTGCAATCGCATGGTTGAAGGTTTGTGGATCTAAGGCTGGACAGGATGCATTTAATCCAAAGAAGGGATCTATCTCAGCTCGTACCGACTCAGATCTATCTCTTTACGATGCATATCTACAATCTGCAGCTGCTGACTGGAAACAGGATCGCTTAGTCGGTTCAACAGTTCACGGAGCAACTGGAAATAACGCACTGATGGCTGCATACAATGCAGGTGTTGGTAAGTACTTCTCAGGTGGATTCAAAGATAATGCTGGACTTGCTAAGGATCTTGCAGCAGCTTACGAAGCTGGCAAGGCTTAATAGTTAGTCATAGATAAGTAACTTTGCTGGGTGGATAAAACCGCCCAGCAAAGTTTTCTATTTTCTTAGGTACACTGCAACAAATTGTTTTTGATAAGGGGGAGATGTGTCTAAGCAACTTAATTTAAACAAACGCCCCATCTCCTCAAAAATAGGCGGATTACTCTTCGTACTGCCATCAATAATTACCGTTATTATTTTCGTGTATGGTCTAATTTTGTGGTCGGTCAATGTTTCACTTACAAATCAAAACTCTGGTACTAAAAAAGAGACCGAGTACGTTGGTTTAAAGAATTACACAGATCTAATCACCGATGAGCGCTTTACGCACTCCCTGGGCAACCTTGTTAAATTCACCGTTGTATTCATCCTCGGAACCCTAGTAACTGGTTTCATCATGGCTTTGCTTTTAGAAAAAGGAATTAAAGGTGAGGGTTTTTTCAGATCCTTCTACCTATACCCAATGGCCATCTCATTTATCGCCATGGGAACAGTTTTCAATTGGCTTTTAAACTCAGCACGAGATGAAGAGGCGGGCGGATTAAATCTAGCTCTGCAAAAAATTGGCCTTGGGTTTTTACAAAATGATTGGTATGTCTCTCAAAATGGTGCAATGTTTTCGATGGCTATCCCTGCGATCTGGCAGATGTCTGGATATGTACTCGCCTTATTCCTAGCCGGGTTTAGAGGAATTCCAGATGATATGCGCGAGGCAGCTCGTGTTGATGGCGCATCTGAGGCACAGATCTATCGACATGTTTTATTTCCTCAGTTGACTCCAACTTTGTTAACAATTCTTATTATCTTGGGCCACATCTCAATGAAGGTTTTTGATTTAATCATTGGTATTAATGGAAAATCATATGTAACGCAAGTGGTTGCAGTTTATATGTGGGAGGCTACATTTGATCAACGTAATTACGCTAAAGGAACTGCGATCGCCATTGTTTTGCTAATCATGATCGCAATTGTGGTTGTGCCATACCTTCGTTATAACAGCAAACAACAGGCGTACCGCTGATGAGTAAGGATATAGTCGACTTAATCACCGCAAGCCCAAGCGCACGCAACAAGAAGCGTAAGTTAAATGGCAAAGAGAAGTTTTGGTTAATTTTCCGCTACGTATCCCTTACCTTTATTTGGTTCCTGGTTGTAATGCCGATCTACGTTATGGTGATCAACTCCCTTAAAGGTGTAAAAAATGTTTACCTAACCAACGCCTTTAAATTGCCAGAAAAGCTAGATTTTTCTGCTTGGTCTGTAGCATGGAATGGAACTGATTACTTCCCGCAGGCGATCTCCGACTCAATGACGAGAACCCTATTCTTTGTAATCCAATCATCGATTATTTCAGCAATCATTGGATCAATTAATGGTTATGTATTTGCTAAATGGAAGTTCAGAGGCTCAAACATAATTTTCACATTATTCCTCTTTGGCATGTTTATTCCATATCAAGCGATCATGATTCCGCTGGTCCGACTTTCAACCGAGGTAGGTATTAATAAATCAATATATGTCTTGGTCTTAGCGCATGTGATTTACGGTATTCCAATTTGTACTTTGATTTTCCGTAATTATTACGAAAGCATCCCAAATGAATTAATTGAAGCGGGTCGAGTTGATAAGGCATCAATGATCCGAATTTATCGCTCAATTATCCTGCCGCTTTCAATTCCAGCTTTCGTTGTTGTACTAATCTGGCAATTTACCTCTGCCTGGAATGATTTCCTCTTTGCGATATTTTTAACAGGTGGATCACCTAAATTATCTGTTGCAACTACCGCACTGAACTTCATTACTGGATCCTCTAACCAGATTTACTACGGCGTAAATATGACCGCATCCTTAATCGTTTCTCTTCCTACCTTGGTCGTTTACATCTTCTTAGGTCGCTACTTCCTACGAGGATTACTAAGTGGTTCGCTAAAGGGATAATGCATGACAATCTCAGTTGAAGTATTTGATACACGGCACAATCAATTAGGTGAAGGTCCAACCTCATCTGGTCCCTCAAATAACCATGTGCAGTGGTGTGATATTTATGGCCATGAAATCAGATGGCGTGATCTAGTAACTGGTAAAACTGGTGAGTATAAAACTGCTGAAGATGTTGGCTTTCAAATTCCACGCACTGTTGGTGGAGAGATACTAGGAACTGCAAACGGTCCAGTACTTCGTGATCTTGATGGAAAATTGCACCTGCTGCCAACCCGCGAGGATGCTGATGGATTTAAAGATAAAAATGTTGTGCGTTGGAATGATGCAAAGGTTTCACCAACTGGTGAATTATTTTTAGGATCGATGGCTTATGAGAATCAAAGCAATGAGGGAGCTTTCTACCGATTAAGCAAAGATGGAAAAAAACTAGATCGATTATTTGGCGAGGTCGGAATCTCTAACGGTATGGATTGGAGCATCGATCAAACCCGAATGTTTTACATCGATACCTTAGCGATGAAGGTTGAAGTTTTTGATTACAACAATGGCCAAATCAGCAACCGTCGAACATTGGTTGAGATAACTGATGGCATGGGTTATCCAGATGGCATGTGCGCAGATGCCGACGATAATATCTGGGTCGCCTTCTGGATGGGCTCTTGCGTTCGATCCTTTGATGGCAAAACTGGCAAGCAGCTTGCAGAGATTAAATTACCAACCCAGAAAATTACCTCATGTTGTTTTGCTGGTGAAAAGTTAGATCAATTGATCATTACATCTGCGGTTGGAAATCCTGGCGAAGCGATTGATATGGATCAATTTCCACAAGCTGGCTTTCTATTTATTGCACAGCCAGGAGTTGTTGGTAAAAAAACAAATCTATTTGGTGCGTAATTGAAGGTTGATCTCTTTACCTTTGGTGAGGCTCTTTCAGTATTTATCTCCAGCGATACAGATTCAGTATTAACCGCTACCAAGTATGAACGAGTAACTGCTGGGGCAGAGGTAAATGTGGCGGTGGCGCTAGCCAGACTTGGATTAAATGCTGAATACTTTTCTAGATTTGGTATGGATGAGTTAGGTGATGTAATGATCGCTGATATTGCTGCTGAAGGTGTTGCGGTTTCTACTGTAAAGCGAGTGCCATTTTTTACCGCTGCCATGGTTAGAAATCCTGGTAAGGATGCACCGGTAGGAATTAGTTATCTGCGCAAGGGATCGGCAGCATCAACAATTGAGCCAGCAGATATAACAGATCAGATGATCTCATCTGCTCGCTGGGTGCACACAACAGGTATTACCTGCGCAATTTCAATGAGTGGCGCAGCTGCTGTAGCACACACTTTGTTGCGAGCAAAAGCGCTTGGGGTAAAGAGCAGCTTTGATTTAAATCTTCGGCGTAAATTATGGAGTGATGAAGATGCTGCAAAAACCTTAAATCCATTAGCCAGCAATGTTGAATTTTTAATTGGTGGCGAAGGTGAGTATGAGGTTGTCTTTGGTAGCAAAGATGCTAAATCGGTATTAAAGGATGCAAATGATCGTGGCTGTGTAATTGCAGTAATGACTAATGGTGATCAGCCCCTCAGATACTCGATAAATGGTGAGTATGGTGAAGTTATTCCACCAAAGGTCATTGCAGTAGATCCAGTTGGTTCAGGAGATGCCTTTACTGGCGGCACTATCGCTGGCTTATTAAGTGGAATGGATCCATTAGCTGCCCTGCGTCAAGGAACTAGGTCTGGAGCATCTGTAGCAAGTATGTTTGGTGACTGGACTGGATTACCAACTGGAAGTGGAGGAGTGATTAATGAAAACCGTTGATGCACTTCTGAAACACAAAATTATGGGATTGGTTCGCTCAAATGATCAAGCAACGGGTCAAGCGATGGCAGAGGCTATGGTCAACGCTGGTATCCGCGCTATTGAAATAACATTAACAACACCTGGTGCATTAGATATTGTTGAGAAGATGTCACAGAATAAAGAGTTGACTGTTGGTGTAGGCACTGTAATCAGCAAAGAGGGTGTTAAGGGCGCTGAAAAAGCTGGTGCAAAGTTTATTGTTTCGCCAAATACCGATACCGATGTAATTGAAAAAACTAAGAGTTTAGATATGGTTTCTATGCCAGGTGTTGCAACTGCAACTGAGGTTGGCCGAGCGTTAAAAGCTGGCGCAGATATTTTAAAGTTATTTCCAGCTAGCACCTACGGTCCAGCACATTTAAGAGCGCTGCGTGATCCATATCCGGGTCAACTATGGTGCCCAACCGGTGGCATATCTTTAGGAACTGTTGATGATTGGTTTGCTGCCGGTGCTAATTTAATTGGTTTAGGTGGGCCTTTAACAAAGGGCGGTGTAGGTAAAGTCAGTGAAAATGTAACCGCATTTTTAAATGCGGTGTCATCAGCGAGTAAGGCGGGTTAATTACTATGAAATTAAAAGGTCATCATATTTTTGTTACAGGTGGCGCGAAGGGTATTGGCGAAGCGATTGTTCGTGATTGCCTGAAAGAGGGCGCCAAGATCTCCTTTGTAGATATTGATGTTGCATCGGGTGAAAAATTAGCCGCAGAACTTGGTTCATCAGTTAAATTTATAAAGGCTAGTGTTGCAAAATTTGCTGAACTTTCTAAAGCTTTTAACGAAGCAACAATCGCCTTTGGTGAGGTAACAGGTGTGGTTAATAACGCTGGCGTTAACTCTCACGCCGATCCAGTAACCATGAGTGATAAAGAGTGGGATGATTTTTTTGATGTTGATATGAAGCCGGTTTGGTTAACGGCAAAGCTAGCCCTTCCAGCGATGCGCAAGGCGGGCAAAGGATCGATTGTAAATATCTGTTCAATTCATGGACGTCTGACCTACCCAGGATTTTTTCCATATGGCGCTGCAAAATCAGCGGTTCTTGGATTAACTCGAAATTTAGCGCTTGATGAAGGAAAGTATCAGATTCGAGTAAATGCGGTATCTCCTGGTTACATTCTTACCGATCTAACTAAAGGTTGGTTAAGTGCAGAGGCTGGTCGCACTGAACGTGCTACCTCAATTCAGCCAATGGGCAGAATGGGTGAGCCGGAGGAGGTTGCCAAGGTAGTTACATTTTTATTATCTGATAAATCTACATATGTAAGTGGATCTGATTGGGCTGTTGATGGCGGATTAGGAGCACGATCAGCATGATTCTAAATGGCGAACATTTATTTGTAACTGGTGGGGCAGCTGGAATCGGTGAAGCGATTGTAATTGGTGGCGCTAAAGAGGGTGCCAAAGTCTCCTTTGTTGATATAGATGATGCCAAATCCCTAGCTCTGGTTGAGAAGTTAAGTAAAGAGGGCTTTCAAGTTCAGTATCAACATGCTGATGTTACAAATTATGAAAACTTTGAAAGCGCTTATAAGAAATTAACCTCAACCTATGGTGATGTAACAGTTGCCGTCTCAAATGCAGGACGTAACTCTTACGCCGATCCTGTTGAGTATCAAGAGGAGGAGTGGAACTCATTTTTTGCACTTGATTTGAAATCTAGTTGGTACGTTGCCAAGTTATGTTTGCCAGCGATGCGTAAATCAAAGTACGGCTCAATTGTAAATATCTCATCAATTCATGGCCGAATGTCTCGTCCAAACTTTTTCCCATACTCTGCTGCTAAGGGCGGCATCGTAGGTTTATCTCGCAACCTGGCTCTTGATGAGGGCAAGAATGGCATTCGAGTTAACTCAGTCTCTCCCGGAACAACTGCCACACCATTATTGAAAAGCTATATGGCGACATTTCCAGATGAGAAAGCACATGCCTTATCAGTTGCACCTAATGGTCGATTTGGAAGCCCTGAAGAGATTGCAAATGTTATTTTGTTTACGCTTTCAAAGGATGCATCCTTTATCAATGGCGCTGACCTAATGGTTGATGGCGCGCTTCACTCGCGCTACGCCTAATTACTTTCTTAGGGTTACAAACTCCGGCGTAAGTTCTGCGATATTTCGCGCACCCATTAACTTCATAGCGGTCTCCATCTCAAAGCGCAATGTATCTACCACCTTTTGCACACCCGCACGGCCCGCTGCCATCGCACCGTAAAGATAAGCACGTCCAATCAGAACTGCATCTGCACCAAGGGCAATAGCAGCAAGAACATCAGCACCACTCATTACTGCGCCATCAATAAAGATTTGTGTGCCTTTACCTTTTTTACCAACTGCCTTACGAATTTCTGGCAAAATCTCAAGCGGGACCACTGATTTATCTAATTGCCGTCCACCATGATTTGAAATAATAATTGCATCAACGCCAATTTTGGCTAACTGCTTGGCATCCTCAACTGATTGAATGCCTTTGATTATCAACTTACCCTGCCAGACCGAGCGTAGCCACTTCACATCTGCAAAGGTGACCGCCGGATCAAAGACGGTAGCTGCAATTTCAGATAAAGGTTTGTTGAAGTTACGAAAGGTTGCAAACTCAAGCGGGGCGGTGGTTAGCAAATTAGCCCACCATCTTGGCTTTAGCGCCATATCAAAAAATGTTTTTAAACCGATCTTTGGTGGAACTGTTAAGCCATTTCGAATATCCCGCCATTTGATGCCACCCACAGCTGTGTCGACGGTGAGAATCAAGCCTTCAAAGCCAGCATCCTTTGCACCATATATAAATTGAAGTGATTGATTGCGATCCCGCCATAAGTAAAGTTGAAACCAACGTCGAACGCCAGGAACCTGATCTGCGATCTCTTGGGATGAGGTAGTTCCCATAGTCGAAAGTGAGTAGATTAAATTATTCTCTTCGCAAACCTTGGCCACCATTGGCTCACCTTCATAATGCATCATTCTGGTATAGCCAGTGGGAGCAAAAATTATAGGGAGCGCAGAATCTTGTCCGACAATTCTGGTTGTTAAATCTACTTTAGAGACATCACGTAGGACTCGAGCATTAAATTGCACATTTGAAAAAACTTCAGCCGAACGCTTGTATGAGATCTCATCATTGGCGCCACCATCCACATAATCAAAGACCGCTTTTGGCACACGCTTGCTAGCTAGAACTCGAAGCTCAGCAAGGTTGACCGTTTTTTTTAACTTGCGATCTTGAAGGGGAAATTTAGGAAGGGACC
Organism: Bifidobacterium breve; assembly: GCA_945883755.1. Taxonomy (GTDB): domain Bacteria; phylum Actinomycetota; class Actinomycetes; order Nanopelagicales; family Nanopelagicaceae; genus Nanopelagicus. The sequence continues at coordinate 12,851 of CAMCXX010000002.1, forward strand.
AGCCCAGAAGTGGTTTGATATTTTTCCATCTTGGGAATTGTCTTTTCACTTCGAAAGTGTAAGCGAAGCAATCTCATTTGGCCCAACCGATGCGGCAACTAGTGCTTTCGATTAAGGAATACAACTGAAACTAGAAAATTACAAAGTTCCATTAATCATTAGGTTCCAGGAAGAGACTCAATCCCAGAACCTAATCGCACCATACGGTTTAATGCCGAAGCTACTGCTAGATAATTTGAGGCGAAAACAACAGCCCTTTAGACTCATAGGGCCGGTAGGCCTCCTTAGGACTTGATGGAGCTATGCCCAAACTGAGAAATGGGCTGAATTTCTCATATTTTGAGATATTTTGATAAGGCGATGATCATTTATGGCAAAAAAACTGCTCAATTTTTATAGTCATAAGGTATGAAAATCGTTATGATTCAAATCACGGGCTATCAATTAAATCAATTAATTGCCAAGCCACCGCTTAATTAAGGAGAGATATGAAAGCTAAGAAAATCATTAGCGTGATTTCAAGTTCTGTATTAGCACTTGGATTGGTAACCATTCCAGTATCCATTGCTCATGCAAAACCCGTAGAAATCACCTACTCAAACTGGCAGTTCGCTGAGCCAGGTCGTGGCGAAGCACTTCAGAAATTAATTGATGAATATAATTCAAGTCAAACAAAGATTAAAGTAAAATCAATTTCCTACCCGTACGCAAGTTATTCAACTACCATCTTGACTCAACTTGGCGCACGGTCCGGGCCTGACGTTGTAAATTTTGACTACGACGTTTTCTTAAGAGCTAACCAGGCTCGATTGGTTTCTGCATTGCCAGCAATCAAAGCTCCAAAAGCTGGATTTGCTTCATATGATAAGAACTACATCAAGTCCGGTAAGCGATACGGCGTAACTTGGCAAAGCACCGGCTACTCTCTTATTTGCAATAAGAAATTACTAGCCGCTGCTAACCTTACTTGTCCAAAAACTTACGATGATTTCAAGGCAGCAGCAGCTGCTACTACAAATGGAACCACTCAATACGGTTTTGCATTTAGAAATACAATGACTCAAACCAGCGGATGGTGGTTCGACCTAAGTAACTTCGTCTTCGGTTTCGGTGGTCGTTGGACAGATGCAAAAGGTAATCCAACAATTAACTCTGCCCTAGTGCAAAAAGCTGTAACTGAGTACAAGGACTTCTTTGACAAGAAGTACATTCCTCAGGGACTAACTGCGACTGAATACCGTCGTTTGTTCTGGGAAGAGAAAATTGCTATGACCCTTGATAATGGATCTTTGCCAACAGTTTATACAACAGGCAATCCAGCTATTAAGGATAATCTTGTGATTGAAAAATCTCCTTTCCCTAAGGATGCAAACGCTCAAATCTTGATCGGCACCCATATCAATGCAAATAGTAAGAAGCAAAAAGAGGCTGCAGCATTTATAAGCTGGCTAGTCACCGATGCTACTCAAGCAAAGATTATGGAAGCTATGACTGCGGAGGCTGCTGCTACTAAAAAAGCTCCACCACCAGCACTTGTAGCAAGAGCACCTTGGCTAAAGGATTTCCAAAAATATGCACCAAACGGGATTTTGGTTCTTCCTCAAGGCGCTGAACTAGCGACTGAAGAGATCAGAACCATTGTTCTCACCCAAGTTGACAAAATGCTTCGATCTGGAGTTTCAGTGAAGGATGGACTCGACGCGGCGCAAAAATCAGTAAAGGAACTCCTAGGTAAGTAAGTAAGAAAAACTAAGGTGGGGTATTGAAAAATACCCCACCTTATTTCTAGTCAGAGAGGTTGGTATCTTGAGAGTTTCACCGAAGTTAACCAATTGGTTTCTGCTTGGACCAGCATTCTTTTTCTTAGCAATAATTTTAGGTTTTCCACTATTACGAGGACTCCAACTCAGCTTTACTGAGACAAACACTCTCAATCCAAATGAAAGTACATATGTTGGCCTAGATAACTACACAAATCTTTTTTCCTCTTCAAGTTTTTTGCCTGCTTTAATGGTAACCATTACTTATGCATCATTGGCTGTAATCGGAGCTTTAATTGTTGGAATGACTACTGCATTGATAATGAATCGCACCGCTGCCTCAAAATTTTGGGTGAGAACCTTTGTCACATTGCCTTGGGCCGCCCCTCCTGTAGCCGTTGCGCTGATCTTTTTGTGGATATTTAATCCACAAAATGGTGTTGCAAACTATGCATTGCGGGTTCTGGGTCTAGGAGGGAATGGAACTCAGTGGTTTAGTAACCCATCCTTAGCTATGCCAGCGCTTTTAGCTGTCACAATCTGGATGACTTTCCCATTAACAAGTTTAATTTTTTTAGCTGCACTTCAGTCAGTTCCAAAGGAGCTCAGTGAATCTGCCATGATTGATGGTGCCTCATCTCGAAAAATTCTTTGGCACGTTACTTTTCCGATTATTAAGCCAACCATTTATGTAATGACACTTCTACTCTCTATTTGGGCGTTGAGACGTTTTGATATTATTTGGATTCTTACCGAAGGTGGGCCAGTTGAGAAAACAACTACCCTGGTTATTAAGTTATACCGAGAGGCTTTCTCATACTCCCGGTTGGGTTCTTCAGCTGCCATTGGAATGATCGGTTTCGTATTCTCAGTCCTGCTTACTTTCTTTTACTTCAAAGCTAATAAAAAAGCAGAAGAGGCGATGTAATGAGTAAATTAACTATTACCAAAAGAATTCGAAATATCCCTATTCAATTACTAGTCATCCTGATCTCTTTTATTGCGGTTTTTCCAATTTATTGGATGTTCAATACCGCATTGACCACCACTAGTGAGATGTTCTTAGAAAAACCTAAACTTTGGCCAAACAGTTTGTCCTTAGGCGGATTTGCAGATGTATTTGATGAACTTGAAATTGCGCTGTGGGTCAAAAATACTTTTGTTATAGCTTTAGGATCAACGGTAATGAGTTTACTTCTAGCTATATTTGCCGCTTACGGATTATCCAGGAGAAAGTTTTACGGCAAAGGATTTTTTGGCTTTATTCTTTTTGCAACACAAATGCTTCCAGAGGCCTTATTAGTAGTGCCGCTTTATGCTGTGTTTATCAAGTTAAGTTTGATTAACAGTTTGACTGGTCTGGTTATTGTAAATACTGCATTTGTCATGCCAATTGTGATTTGGGTGTTAAAAGGGGCGATTGATAGTGTTCCGTATGAATTAGAGCAGGCTGCATTAATTGATGGATGTTCAGTTTTTCAGATTCAACGGTTAATAATTTGGCCTTTGATCGCACCATCTATTGTGGCTTCGGCAGTATTAGCCTTTTTTCATGGCTGGAATGAGTATCTATTCGCGACAACCTTTATTCTCGATAGTGCAAAGCGTCCGGCCTCAACCGGTCTTGCAACTGTGTTGGGCGAGCTAGCAACTGATCTAGAGGTTGTTATGGCAGGTGCAATTCTTTATACAGTTCCACCAATTATATTTTTTATGCTTATTCAAAAGAGAATTGTTGCTGGACTGGCAAGCGGTGCAGTAAAAGGTTAATTTAAAAGGTGATAACCATTTTGGTTGGACCGGTATTGCCACTATCTGGCAGGTAGGTATCTCCTGGAGCAACCCGCATGTTAGGTAGTCGAGTAGCAAGGGCTTTGAATGCCTCTTTCATATCTAATCTTGCAACGTAGTGACCGATGCAATGGTGCATTCCACCACCAAAACCAAAGTGTGGAGCGCGCTCGGCAGTTATATCAAACTCATTATTAACAAACTTTCTCGGATCACTGCCAGCTGGAATAGTTAATAAATGAATAGTTGTTCCCGCTTTAATTGTTAACTCTTTGTACTCGATATCAACAGATGCCTCACGGGATACCCAAGTGATTGTGGGGTTTACTCTCATGATCTCCTCCACCGCCACACGTGCCAAATCTGGATTTTCTCCAAGCAACTCCCATTGTTTTGGATGATTTGAAAAGGTCTTAATTCCTAAGCCAATTTGATTTCGGGTTGTATCAAAGCCGGCAAATATCAAAAGCGAGACCAGCGAGAGTAGCTCCTCATCGGTGATTGCTTTTCCATCCAAGGTTGCTTTTAGAAGTGTTCCGACAAAATCATCCTTGGCGCTAAGCCGGCTTTTTTGGATTAACTCACTTGAGATATCTAAGATACCTTGCAATCCCGCTTCAATTAAAGGCAAATCCTCTTTAATAGTTACGCTAAAAACATAACCAAGATTGGTTGCTAAATCAGCGACTTTTGGCCATAACTCATTATCTAAACCTAATAATCCAGTAATTACTCTGGCGGAGAATGGTTCAGCAAACTCGCTCATGAATTCACAGCTGCCTTTATCAATAAAGTTATCGATTAACTCATTAGCAAGGGCTGCAAAAAACGGCGCCAGTGGTTCGATAGTTTTTGGCGAAAAAGCAGGACCTGCCAATTTCCGAAGTCGCAGATGATCTTCGCCCTCAACACTTAGTAGCATTTTTTGCCACCAATCAGCTAACAAACCATCCTTAATCCCATAATGAGATGGCCATTTTCGAGTTCCCTGAAAGAGTCTTTTATCTTTTAATAAATTGTTGGCATCCTCATAACGTAAAACTGCGATTCCAAATGGAGTGGTTGCATGCCAATTACTTTCACGCGCATCCATAACCTGATCAGATCGGATTGAAAACCCCGGCTGATTAAAATCTAGAAAGGCAGTTTTTTTCACGTGGGGCGAGTAGGGCTCGAACCTACGACGACCGGATTATGAGTCCGGGGCTCTAACCAACTGAGCTATCGCCCCTTGTACTTCACATTCTATAAGACCGCCTTACTATGACCGAAAAACTGCTAATTAGCAGCCAGCCCAGTTGAATTATAGAACAGCGCGACCTGCTCTACTGGCCTTATAACCGAGCCTGATTCAGACCTTACATATGGAAGTGAACTTTCGAGGGGGATACTTTCATAGGGATTTGAAATAGACTAGAAGTCAGAGATTTCGATACGGTGCAATTAGATCGTTTCAACTCTTTTTGTCAGCGAATTGAACGGAGTCCCGCCGGTGAAGGTTGTAAGCCTTGAAACTTTTATCGTAAATGTTCCTTACAAGCGAACAGAGGTTAGCTCAGTTGTTTTTCGAAGCGGTGTCACATCAGTGATCATAAAGCTAACGACCGATAATGGAGTTGTTGGCTGGGGAGAGGCTTGTTCTGGCGCTGATGTTTATTCGATAGAAGCTGCCATTAAGGCAATGTTTCCGTTTATCGAAGGTAAATCGCCATGGAATTCTGCAGAGTTAAGGCGAGATGCATTTCATCGTGGTCTTTGGGCCTATCGCGTATCGACAGGTAATTTTGCATGGGCAGCAATTGATATGGCGCTCTGGGATATCTGCGGAAAAAGCGCAAATTTGCCAGTTTATAAATTGCTTGGAGGAGCAGTTAGGTCAGAAGTGGATTATTTCTTCTACCTGGGTCATGGAACTACTTCAGACATTGCCGCACAATGCGCTGAAGGAATGAGCTTCGGCTATGAAACTTACTACTTAAAAACTGGAATTGACATTGAACGTGAATTGGAAATGGTTGCAACAATTAGGGAAGCTATCGGGCCTAAGAATCGCATACGTTTGGATTCAAATGGTGCGTGGTCCCTTCAAGATGCTCCAAGAAACTTAAAAAAATTTGAGCGTTACGATATTGATTTTATTGAGCAGCCAGTTCCCGAAAACCCAATGTCACTTATGGCAAATTTACGCAGCAAAACCTCGATCCCGCTTGCGGCAAATGAGGGCCTGTGGAGCGAAGAGGATGCTAATCGATTGATTATGAATCAAGTTGCGGATGTTTATACTTTTTCACCATACTGGGTCGGAACTCTTGAAAAATTCAAACAAGTTTCATATGTGGCTAATGTTATGGGAAGTAAGGTTTGCCGACATACTCACGGTGAAATGGGAGTAGCAGCAACAGCTTTTCATCACGCAAGTTTGACAATATCTAATTTGGTTTTGGGCAATCAACAGACGGCGGCTCACATAGAGGGTGATATCTTGGAGACCGAAATTCCGATTTCGAAATCACCAAAATGGGGATTACCAGAAGGCGCTGGGCTTGGATTTGCAATTAATGAGCAGGCTCTTTCCATAGGAGTAAGTAGATTTGCAAAAGAGGGACAGTATTTTCCGTATGGACAGATCTAAGGGGTTCTAACCAACTGAGCTATCGCCCCCATTATTAGCAGGTGCGTATGCCTTACACCCTCTTGATCCTGATGATTTGATCAGAATATGCAGTTTTTTCGATTAACCTCCCGATAGATCAAGATTTTATAAGGATAATCGCGGTATGAAATTACTTCGAGTATTAGCCTTATCAATAATAATTCCAACTCAATTATTAATTTTTACGCCGCCCGCTACTGCTGCACCAATCTATGTATTTCCGATTACTAATTGTGTGGCTACCTATGGCAAGTACCATCACAATTACCCAGCCACCGACATTAATACAAAAAGAGGATGTGCATTTGTTGCCCCAACTGCAGGAGTAGTAGATGTGGTTTTAGCAAAGGATGTATGGAGTGGAAAAACAAATTTAGGACAGGATCGTGGCGGCCTAGCTGTTGGAATAATTGGCGATGATGGTGTGCGATATTACGGTTCGCATTTATCAAAAATCGAGCCTGGAATTGCTGCCGGAGTACGTGTTGCTGCTGGCGCCAAATTAGGAGAGGTTGGAAGTACCGGATCTGCTCGTGGAACTAAACCACATCTGCACTTTGGCATCTCATGGCCTACAGATAACAGTGTCTGGTGGGTAAGGCGAGGTGTTGTTGCGCCATGGAAATTTCTAGAGGCGTGGAAAGCTGGCAAGGATTTATCGCCGGCAAAAGCTGTTAATGCAGCGAAGCTAAGATTAGGTGAAATTCCACCTGAACCAAAAAATGAGGTTAGGAAATAAAGTAAGGCCCACTATTTCTAGTAGGCCTTAAATAATTCGAGTTAAAAACTCGAGTTAATGGTTATTTAAGCAGGATTTACAGCGTCAGCCTGAGGACCCTTAGGACCTTGGACTACTTCGAATGTAACTGCTTGACCCTCTTCAAGAGACTTGTAACCGTTTCCTTGGATTGCTGAGTAGTGAACGAAAACATCTTGTCCGCCACCATCAACTGCAATGAAACCAAAACCCTTTTCAGAGTTGAACCACTTAACTGTACCTGTTGCCATTTAGCTTTTATTCCTTCGATTATGTTTGACACTTATTAATTCAATAAGCGCCGGTCTTTCTTCTTACAGCTAGACCCAATCAACAAACCGTGGAACGGGTACTGCCAAGCGTCGGACTGAGGCAAACTTTACCCTGCTATTGAGGAATAGTGAAAAGAGATGTATACATCTCTTACTAAGCAGTACTGCACTTCAGAGCTAAATGGGCTGGGGAAGGTCACATATAGTGATCTGAAGTGAGGAAATAATGAGTAAAGCGGTTTTTTACGCTGGTGATCTGCGGATTTACTCTGTGCCATCAGCCTTAATTGCCCATGTTGAATGGGCTATCAATCAGCAACTTGGCCAATCTCTCCAATTTGATTGGATCCCACAACCCTTATCTCCTGGTGCATTTGCCCTGGAAATGAGTTGGCGAGAGCCCACCAATATTGCCGGCAAATTAGCTATCTCCTTAAAAAGTTGGAGTTTGATTCGCTTTGAAATTCATGAGAGTAATTCAAAGTACTTAGATGGCATCTTATTTAGATGCACACCAGATTTAGGTTTACATCAAATAAGTGCTGGCCCTACCGGAGAGTTAATGATTAATGAGAATTCGATTAAAAGAGTTATTGCAACTGCAACTAGCCAAAAGAAATTGGTAAGTAATCTAGAAAATATCCTAGGGAGTGAGTGGGATATTGAATTAGAACCATTTCGTATTGCGCTCGCAGAGATTCATCAACAAAAGTTCAGCCAAATTGGCTAGGATAGGGATATGGAAAATAGTGAACGTAATCGCTTTGTCGCAATAATCGCGGCCGCAGCTGTTTTATCCTCTGGCTTAACGCTTGGCCTATTTCAAGTTGGGGGCGGATTAGCATCTCGTTCAGCAAATGCAATTACGGTAACTGGCACCGCATCTGAAGATGCAACTGCAGATAATGCAGTCTGGACCTTGAATTTAAATGAGTCACAACCAACATTAGCTTCATCAGTAAAAAAGATTGATGCAACTGCAGAGTCATTAAAGAAATACTTATTAAATGGTGGAATTGCTGAGGACCAAATCGAGTACGGTCCAATCAATAGCAATGCAGTTCCCGAGTACAACAATGGCAATCCAACCGGTCGGGTTCTTGCCTATCAGGCTTACCGCACAGTTACTGTGCGAAGCAAAGATGTAAAGTTAATTGAGAGATTAAGTAACAATATTGGCTCATTACTTGCCACCGGAGTAAATGTCGGAAATTATGGACCGGCTTACTACATTTCAACTTTAGATCAGATGCGATCAAAGCTACTTGCCGCAGCTATGAAGGATGCGCAAGAGCGAGCAAAGGCGATCACCGAGGCGGTTGGCGGAGGTGTTGGTCCATTGTTATCTGTAACAAGCGGTCCGACTCAGGTCACAACCATAAACTCCCTAGAGCGTGCTGCTGGTGGTGTCTATGATGTTTCAACCATCGAGAAGACGGTAAACGTTACATTATCTGCAAGCTTTAAATCTAACTAGCTATCAGTAACTCAATCTTCTCTGGATCAGATTCAATTTGATACAGAAAGGATAATTCACTTCTGAGCTTTGCCGGCTTTACCGTTTCAATCAAAACTTTGATTGATTCAATTACCATTAAGATCATAGCTGCAGGCAATAAATCAACACTGCGCTTGAAAAACCAGGGCGTGCCATTTCGTAGCATCCACTTTATCTTTTCGGTACGAGATTTTATATTAACCTCAAACTTTGATGGAATTGAAATTGCCCAGCCACGTTTGCGTAACTGTTCTGCGATCTTCCTAGCCAACATAAAGTGGCCAGCTGGCCCTGGGTGCATTCGATCAATATGCCAATTTCGCAAATTGTGAACATCCTCAATGCTTCTGGTTTTGACTGAAACAATCTCAAATTCGAGGGCAATTTTTCGGTAGACCGCATTAACTGCATTTACTCGCTTGTTTAAAACTCTGCCCAGCAACTTTGGTAATTTAAGCAGTTGCAGGGGATCATGTAATTCGACCATGACAATCTCACTACCAAGAGCTAATAGGTTACGGCAGATGTATTGCAAATTTTCATGGAGTGAAATTGGATCAAAACCATTTCTTAGTAAATCATTTCCACCCACAATCACGGCACAAATATCTGGGTTTAGTTGCAATGCTTTCTCTAATTGGACCTGGGCAACCTCAGATGATTTTGCTCCTGGACGAGAGAAGTTAAAGTAATCACAACCATCTTGAAAATTTTCGGATAGAAATCCTGCCCACCCGCGAAACACTCCTGTCTGCACCTCATCGCCGGTTCCATACGCAGCACTATCTCCGAGGACAACAAAGGTAGGACGTACTTTGACCGCTTCTAAAATCATATCTAGGCCGCTTTTAATCTTCGTTTTGTGGAGTACATGCGAGGTTTTGCATCATGGATGCTCAGCATTTGATCTATTGTGTTACGCCAAGAGTATTTTTCGGCACGAATTCGTGCGTTCACCCTAAACTTATTATTAAATAGCACTTGCTCAACCGCAGCAGCAAAGGCCGTGCCATTATTTTCGGCAACCAAGCCTGCTTGATCATCTTGATCAATTCCTAAAATTTCACCCACTGCGCTGCTAGAAGATGCAACTACCGGCACGCCCGAGGCAAGTGTTTCAAGTGCCGACAAACAAAAGGTTTCTAATGGACCAGGCGCCATCACAACATCAGCGCATGATAAATATTGGGCAATCTTTTCTCTGCTGGCTACGTAACCGACCATATTAACTGGTAGTCCTGTGGTTTGTTTTCTAAATTTACGCCAAAGGGCGCCACCGCCAATGACAACCAGTTTTGCATTAACGCCACGTTTTCGTAATTCGGTTAACGCTTCCAGTACTCGTTGCGGCTCTTTTTCTGGCGATAATCTGCCACAGTACATAAGTAGAAAATCATGTGAGCCCTTTAACTCTCGTTTTAGCCTTCGGTCAAAGCGGTCAGGAGTAAAGCTTTGTAAATCAACACCAAGTGAGATCTTTCTTAAATTTGATATACCAATTGCCTTAAACTCGGCACCCGCAAAATCAGTTGTGACTACTACTTGGTCAAATCTTTTAGAGAGCCTACGGTTTTGAGTGTTCACAAGAAATCTTCTAAATAAGGTTGGTATATAGGGAAAGAAGCGTTTAGCAAGTCCAGATAAGGTTTCATGGCTAAAGACGACAGATGGAATCTTCATCTGTTTTGCCCACTTACCAACTTTGAAAAGGGTAAATCGATCAGAAATTTCTAGTCGATCAGGCTTTAGGTATTCAAGCAGGGTGAGTAATTGCTTGTTACTTTTTATTACTTGATACCCACCAGTAAATGGCAATGTTCTGCTAGGTAGTTCGATTCTAGTCCCAAATGGCGTTGTTTCTTGAAAAAATCTGGGACCAGGAACGATGTAAATAAAATCATGTCCATATCGTTTATAACCTCGGCCTAATTCATGGATAGTTGTTTTAATTCCCCCTGAGGTAGAGCCGTAAAAATTAGCAATATGAATGATTCTCACGCCACTACTTCCTGTCGCTTACGTTCAACGATTGCTTTATCGTTGATTAACTCCTGGTAGTGATTGATTAGCTCCTGATTAATTGAGGACCAGGTCCTTGATTTGACTGATTCACGTGCTGCAATTCGCATCTGTTTATGATCCACCCGTGAACGGTGAGTTCGGATGATTTTTTGTAACTCTCTCTCATCTTTCGTATTTACAATGTAACCAGTCTTGCTATTTGTTACCAGATCTGCTGGCCCACCAGTATTTGGCACCACACAAGGAATTCCAGATGCCAGCGCCTCTTGTACTGCTTGGCAAAAGGTTTCACGAGGTCCTGGATGAATAAATAAATCAAAGCTGGCATAAATTTCAGCCAACTCTTCGCCGCTTTTAAATCCTAGAAATATAGCATTTGGTAATTGTTGTTCCAATCTCTTTCGATGGGGCCCTTCGCCAACAATTACTAACTGCAGAGTTGGATCACCAGCAATAGCTGCTAAGTCACTAACTCTTTTTTCTTGTGCCAATCTGCCAACAAAGCCAACTATTAATCTGCTGCGATCTGAACCTTTCCATTGATTGCGCAATTTATGATTTCGCTTATTTGGAGTAAATAACTCTGCATTTACACCACGGCGCCACAGGTAAACATTTGGCACATCAGCTAGATGAAGATCAAGGCAAGCAGAGGTTGATGGCGCTAATGTGCGATCAGTTTGGGCATGAATTCGATAAAGAATTTTCTGCAAAGATTTTTCTGCGCTACCAAAACCATATTGTTTGGCAAAGCCACCTAAATCTGTTTGATAGACCGATAGGGTCGATATGCCAAGCCGCTTGCCTATCTTGGCCACATAACTTCCAAGCGCAAATGGTGACGCCAAGTGAATAACATCGGGTGCAAAACCGTCAATTAGATGTTCTAATCTTTTTTGCGGCAAACCCATCGGCATTCCGACAGGTAAAAGATTTTGTAGCGCGATTGCAGATGTTGTCCTTACGGGATATCCCGCGTACTCGCTGGGAGTGCCCTCAGAACTTGGAGCAATTACCAATGCTTGATGCTTCTTCTCCTGTAAGTGTTCAAGAATTCGAAGTACGGAATTGGTAACACCGTTGATGTTGGGAAGAAAGGATTCTGTGACGACCGCTACTCTCATGGTTTAAAGGATCAGGTGTGATCAAAGCCTCAACTATAGATTTAGGTTAAGTGTTGGTTAAGGGTGGGTGAAAGATTGGCTCGCTTGCTGGAACTAGTAATCTTCGGGGTATGAAGATTGCGGTTTGCGTAAAGCAGGTACCAGACTCTTGGGCTGAGAAAAAGATGGCTAATGGTCTATTAGATCGCGCAAGTGTTGATGCAGTTTTAAATGATTTAGATGAGTACGCAGTTGAAGAGGCGCTGCGAATTGTTGAAGCAAACTCAGCATCTGGCGAGGTTGGCGAAGCAAGTGGTCACTCTGTAACAATCATTTCAATGGGGCCAGAGCGCGCAACTGAGGCACTTCGTAAGGCACTTTCAATGGGCGCCGATGATGCAATTTTAATTAGCGATGCCGCATTATCTGGATCTGATGCGCTCGCTACCTCCTTAGTTTTAGCGGAAGTAATTAAAAAAGGTAGTTACGACCTAGTTATTTGTGGAACTGAAAGTACAGATGCACGTATGAGCGTTGTTCCAGCAATGTTGGCCGAGCGCCTAGGTGTTGCGCAATTAACCTTTGCCGGCAAGGTGAAGGTAGATCCGGCTGCTGCAACAGTTGAGATTGATCGAGTAACTGAGTTTGGCACTGAAACGATGAATGCAAAGTTTCCAGTTGTGTTATCGGTAATTGAGAAGATTAATGAGCCACGTTACCCATCATTTAAGGGAATTATGGCGGCGAAGAAAAAGGTCATTACAACTATGTCATTAGCTGATGCTGGTGTTGCTGCTTCAGATGTTGGCTCATCCGCAGCCTGGTCAACGGTTAAGGATGCACTTCCTCGTCCGGCTCGCACTGCTGGCATCAAAGTTACTGATGAGGGTGAAGGCGGCAGTAAGTTAGTTGATTTCTTAGTAGAGAAGAGATTGGCATGAGTTCAGTAATCTTTTTAGTTGATCACAGCGGTGGCAAGATTTCAAAAGCCGCGGGTGAGCTAGCAACCTTTGCAAAAGGTGTTGGCCAATCAGTTGCCGTAGTTTTATCCAGCAATCCAGCTGAGATTATTACTCAATTAAGCGCCTTCGGAGTAGATAAGGTGATTACCGCATCTGGTGATTGGGATAAGTACTCTTCAGCGGCAGCAGCCGAAGCATTGGCACAGATTATGGAGTCTGAAAAACCAGCAGCAGTTTTAATTACCTCTTCAGCCCGTGGCAAAGAGATCGCTGGTCGATTAGCTGTAAAGAGTAAGTCAGGAATTATTACAGATGCGATTAATGTTGATAAAGAGTTGATTACAACTCAATCTGTCTTTGGTGGTTCAACAACAGTACATTCTGCAGTTATTACCGGAACTCCAATTATTACCCTGCGCTCTAACTCAATTGAAGCGGTTGCAGCACCATCTACTCCAACAGTTTCCGAGTTTGCTGTAACTATTTCAGATAATGCAAAGCTATCAACAGTTACTGCAGCCACTCCAGCGGTAAAGGGTGGGCGACCAGAGTTGACCGAGGCATCAATTGTGGTTTCTGGTGGACGTGGTACAAATGGAGATTTCAAACCAGTAGAAGCCTTTGCTGATTCACTAGGAGCCGCAGTTGGCGCATCCCGTGCTGCAACTGATGCTGGTTGGTATCCACATACTCATCAGGTTGGCCAAACTGGAAAGACTGTAAGTCCACAACTCTATGTTGCTGCTGGAATCTCTGGCGCGATTCAACACCGTGCTGGTATGCAAACCAGTAAAACCATTGTGGCTATCAATAAGGATCCAGAGGCACCAATTCTTGAACTTGCAGATTTTGCAGTAGTTGGCGATCTATTTAATGTGTTGCCACAGGCTACGCAGGCAATTGTTGCCCGCAAAGCTTAATTACGCTTAATAACTGCTCTATCACCGCCTGGCTTTAGACTAGGCAAATGGCCGTTCATTCATCTCAGATCTACTTTGATCATGCCGCAACTACACCAATGGTGCAGCCGGCAATTGATGCCTTAACCGCCCAATTGTTAAAAACTGGCAACGCCTCTAGCTTGCACAGCACAGGTCGTTCGATTCGAAAAGAGTTAGAAGAGGCTCGAGAATCAATTGCAAAAGCTGCAGGATGTTCAGCGATCGATGTAATTTTCACTGGTACTGGAACTGAAGCGGATAATTTAGCTATCAAGGGTTTGTACTGGCTGGGTGCAAAGGCTGGCAAAAACATAATTATTACCTCAACCTTTGAACATCATGCAGTTATGGATCCAATTAAATGGTTGCAAGAGCATGAGGGTGCAACTGTTATCGAGATTCCAGTCAGCAAAACGGGATCACTTGATTTAACTGCGCTGCAAGCTGCGGTTACTCAACATGGCGCAAAGGTGGCGTTTATCTCAATTATTCACGCCAACAATGAGATCGGAACTGTTCAACCAATTGATCAGGTAGTCAAGATCGCCGGTGGTATTCCAGTTCACTCCGATGCAGTACAAAGCTTTGGCAAGATTGATTTTAACTTCAACCAACTTGGATTAACCGCTGCAACTATCAGTGCCCACAAAGTGGGTGGGCCACTTGGTGTTGCAGCTTTAATTCTTAAAAAAGGTGTGAATATCGAGCCAGTACTTCATGGTGGCGGTCAAGAGCGAGATATCAGAAGCGGCACCTTCAATGCACCCGGGATTATTGCCTTTGCCTCGGCTGCAAGTAATGCGATGATCCATATGCAAGCTCGCGATGCGAAGATCAGAAAATTAAAAAGTTTATTAATTACCAAAGTTTTAGCAGCAGTTCCTGATGCTTGGGTAAATGGTCAATCAGAAAACTCATTGCCGGGTGTAGTAAACATAACCTTTCCAGGAAGTGATAATGAGGGATTGTTATTACTCCTTGATATGGCAGGTATTGCTTGTTCTACTGGCTCTGCTTGCAGTGCTGGTGTGCATCGACCAAGCCATGTCTTAATGGCAATTGGTTTAACCGAGGATGAAACAACCTCATCCCTTAGATTCTCACTTGGTGAATCAAATACTGAAGAGGAGATCGATAAGTTAGCTGCAGTTATTGCATCAGTTGTTGAAAAATCTAAATCTGCCGCAAACAAAAAGGTATCTAAGTGAGCGGTAAATTAAAGGTAATTGCAGCCATGAGCGGTGGCGTTGATTCTGCAGTAGCTGCTGCGCGTGCAGTGGAAGCAGGACATGAAGTAATTGGTGTGCACTTAGCACTATCTAGCAATCCGCAAAAGTATCGTTCAGGCGCACGGGGTTGTTGCACAGTAGAGGATTCACATGATGCCAGGCGTGCTGCAGATGTCATTGGTATCCCGTTTTATATCTGGGATATGGCAGAGCAGTTTCATGCCGGAGTTGTCGAAAACTTTTTATCAGAGTACCAATCTGGTCGCACCCCAAATCCATGTCTGCGCTGTAATGAGAAGATTAAGTTTGAGGCAGTCCTTGTCCGAGCTAAAGCACTTGGCTTTGATGCAGTTGTAACCGGCCATTATGCAATTACTAAAGAGGTTAATGGTGTTAAAACTTTAAATCGAGCGGTAGATCCAGAGAAAGATCAATCATATGTACTTGCGGTTTTAACTGCCGATCAAATCAGTGGTGCGATCTTTCCATTGGGTGACACCGTTAAGGATGATGTTCGCAAAGAGGCGCAAGCACGTGGTTTATTTGTTGCAAACAAGCCAGATAGCCATGACATCTGCTTTGTCCCATCGGGTGATAACGCTGGCTGGTTGCGCGAGCGTTTGGGCTCTGAGGTTGGTCCGATCGTTGATCAAAATGGAAAAGAGTTAGGGCAGCACAATGGCGCATACACCTTCACAATTGGACAGCGCCGCGGTTTGAATTTAACTGTGCCAACGCCAAAGGGTGAACCAAGGTATGTATTAAGCATTGAACCGAAGACAAATACAGTTGTAGTTGGCACACATGAGGCGCTTGCGGTAAATAAAATTGTTGGTCAGCCACCTATTTGGTGTGGACCGGCACCTGAATTAAATAAAGTTTATAAAGGTTTTGCCCAAGTTCGAGCTCATGGTGAGCCACTGCCTACCAAGTATCAATTTGATGGTACTCACTTAATCGCTGATTTAGATCAACCAGTATTTGGTCTGGCAACTGGTCAAGCGCTTGTAATTTATGAAGATGATCGGGTGGTCGGCTCTGCCACAATTTCGGAGACCTTTTGATGTCTGATTCATCTGGCAAGGAGATTCGCCACAAGATTCAAGAGTTATCGGAAAGTATCAAGGATCATCAATTTCAATACTATGTAAATGATAAGCCAAGCATTACCGATGCTGCTTTTGATAAGTTGTGGCAGGAGTTAATTGAGCTAGAAAAAAAGTACCCACAATTTAAGTTAGCTGATTCACCAACCTCTGATGTGGGTGGCGGCTTTGCGACACATTTTGAACAATATGATCACATCGAGCGGATGATGTCCCTTGATAATGTATTTGATCAAGATGAGCTAAATACCTGGTTTGATCGGATTGAAAAGAGTGGGGCAAAAAATAACTGGCTGTGCGAGGTTAAAGTAGATGGCTTAGCTATTAATTTGCTTTATGAAAAAGGAAAGTTAACCAGGGCACTGACTCGTGGAAATGGCACAACTGGTGAGGATGTAACTTTAAATATCAAAACCATCGATACCGTGCCGTTGCAATTATCAGGTAAGAAGATTCCAGAGCGGCTTGAGGTTCGGGGTGAGGTATTTTTCCCACTTAAAGCATTTGATGAGTTAAATGATTCACTTGAAGAGGCGGGTAAACAACGGTTTGCTAATCCAAGAAATGCAGCTGCCGGATCGCTTCGACAAAAAGATCCCAAGGTAACTGCATCAAGACCACTAGATCTGGTTGTGCATGGCATCGGTGCAGCAGATGGTATTTCCTTTGAACAACAAAGTAGCGCCTATGAATTGTTAAAGAGCTGGGGATTGCCAACTAGCAATCGATTTAAAGTAGTTGCTTCACGCAAGGCGGTTATTGATTTTATTGCTCAGTATGAAAAACACCGTCATGATGTCGAACATGAGATAGATGGTGTTGTCATAAAGGTAAATGAGATTGCAGTTCAAAATGAGTTGGGATTTACCAGTCGAGCCCCTAAATGGGCGATTGCCTTTAAGTATCCACCTGAAGAGGTAACCACTAAGTTGTTGGATATCAAGGTAAGTGTTGGACGCACAGGTCGGGTAACGCCCTTTGCATTTATGGAGCCGGTAAAGGTTGCTGGTTCAACCGTTACAAATGCCACATTACATAATCAGGAAGAGATTATTCGTAAAGGAATTTTAATTGGCGACACAGTTTTAATTCGTAAAGCGGGCGATGTGATTCCCGAGGTTCTAGGCCCAGTACTTGAGAAAAGAAGTGGCAAGGAAAAAGCATTTGTCATGCCAACTATCTGTCCAGATTGCGGAAGTAAGTTGCGTGCAATTACCGAGGGCGATGTTGATATTCGTTGTCCAAATAATCAATCATGTCCTGCACAATTGATTGAACGGCTTTTTTATATTGGCTCACGCAGCGCATTAGATATTGATGTTCTTGGATATGAGGCAGCAGCAGCTTTACTAAATGATGGTTTGGTTAAGAATGAGGGCGATCTCTTTTCGTTAACTGAGAAGGATCTAGCTAAATCTCAATTTTTCTTAAAGAAGGATGGCACATTAGGTGCAATTGCAGATCGATTTATAATTGGTTTGCAAACGGCAAAATCTCGTCCGTTATGGCGAGTACTTGTTGCACTTTCAATTAGACATGTCGGGCCAACCTCTGCCCAAGCATTGGCTAATAAATTTGGTTCGATCGAGGGCATTAAAGCTGCTTCAACTCAAGAGCTAGCGAATACTGAAGGTGTTGGCGCTGTGATTGCAGATTCGATCTCTGAGTGGTTTGGTGAAAAGTGGCATCAAAAAATTATTGAAAAGTGGGAGAAATCAGGGGTTGCATTAGTAGATCAGAAGCCAAAAAATAATTTAAAACAAACACTTGCTGGGTTAACAATTGTGGTCACTGGCTCACTTGCGGAGTTCACACGAGATGGGGCAACTGAAGCGATTATCTTGCGTGGCGGTAAATCCTCCTCATCAGTCTCTAGCAAAACTGATTTTGTTGTTGCTGGCGATGCTGCCGGATCGAAATTACAAAGGGCTGAGGAGTTAGGAGTCCCCGTGCTGGATGAGGCGGGTTTCAAGTCGTTATTAGCTAATGGGAAAGGCTAAACTAGGAATATGAATTTACTTAGCGAGGTAATCCGCGAACTTCCCGCCCCGCCAATCTTTTTTGGCCTATTTGCCTTTGGAACCTTGTCACTGCTTCTTTACTTAACACTTCGAATTGATCGGTAATAGAATCCAAAAGATCGCAATTGTTGGTGGCACCTTTGATCCAATTCATCTAGGTCACTTAAAGATCATCTCTGAGGTCGCCAAAAAATTTGAAAAGGTAATTGTTATTCCAACTGGTGATCCCTGGCTTAAAGCAGCAAAGCCAATCGCAACTGGTGAGCAACGGGTTGCGATGGCACAAACTGCGGTTAACTCATTAAATCTGGCGGATCAAGTGGTGGTTTCAGCGATTGAGGTTAAGCGAGCTGGCCCAAGTTATGCAATTGATACTGTGACTGCACTGAAACAAATTTATCCAGATGCCAGTTTTACCCTGGTATTAGGAAGTGATGCAGCAAAAAATCTAGCTAAATGGCATCGCAGTGATGAGTTACAAAAATTAGTTGAAGTATTGGTTGTAAAGCGAGCATCTGTACCGGCAAGTGAATTTCCCGAGATTCAGATCGATGCGCCAGAGATATCATCTACTGAAATTAGAGATAAGGTTGCGCATTCACAGGAGATAGCTGATCTTGTTACTCCTACAATCTCCACCTTTATTAGGGAGCACCAGCTTTATGTCAGTCAGCGCTAAAACTATTGAGCTAACGAGATTAGCTGCACAAGCATTGGCGGACAAACTTGGTGAGGATATTTCAGCGATTGATCTTTCTGAGCAATTAGTTTTAAATCAAGTTTTCTTAATTGCCACTGGAAATAATGAACCACAATTGGATGCAATGGCAGATGAGGTTCAGCGTAAGCTACGCGAGATTGGTGAAAAACCGGCACGAGTTGAAGGAACTGGGCAATGGATCCTGCTTGATTACAGTGATTTAGTTGTTCACATCCAAAGCAAAGAGCTGCGTTCTTATTACATGCTAGATCGGCTTTGGAATGATTGTCCAAAGATTGAAGTTGCGGTTAAATAGTAATTATGAGCGAGGCTAATTTAAAGGTTGTTATTTGGCGACATGGTCAAACCGATTGGAATATTGAAAATCGCTTTCAAGGACATAGTGATATCCCACTAAACAAGGTGGGTGAGTATCAAGCACGTGAAGCAGCAAAGGTTTTAGCAGGCATGAATCCAGATCGAATTATCGCAAGTGATTTACTGCGAGCCAAAGCAACTGCACAAGCACTTGCAGATTTAGTTGATTTAAAGGTTGAGATTAATCCACTTCTGCGCGAAACAAATGGCGGTAAGTGGGAGGGCAAGACTGGCCCCGAGAATCGAATTGAGGATGGCGAGTACTTTGTTAAGTGGATTGATGGTCATGATGAGCCAGCTGGTCACACGGGTGAGCGACGCAGTGAGGTTGCCGCTCGCGCTGTTAGTGTGGTTGAAAAAGAGAGCAGTAACTTCTCTGGAACTTTAGTACTTGTAACTCATGGTGGAACTGCGCGTTGTTTACTGGGATCAATTCTTAAATTGCCATTGCCACAGTGGGGCGTAATCGGCGGCTTATCAAATGCTTGTTGGTCGGTGCTAGAACTTACAAAACATCATGGTGACTCTCGATGGTATTTGGCAGAACACAATGCTGGTTCACTACCTGAGCCTGTCTTTGGAGATGATGCAGTTAATTAGATAAGGTCAGCACTCAACACACTCCATTAATTTGGAGATGGGGCTGTAGCGCAGCTGGTAGCGCACTTGCATGGCATGCAAGGGGTCAGGGGTTCGACTCCCCTCAGCTCCACGTAAAAGTAAATTAAGAAAAATAGGGGAGCGCAAAGTGGATACGGTAACAATTCCAGATCGCTGGAGTGCTGCCAATCTGCCTGATCTTTCGGGAAAAAGATTTTTAATTACTGGCGCAACTAGTGGAATCGGATTAGCAGCAGCAACTGAGCTAGCCAGGCGAAATGCAAAGGTAATCATCACTGCTCGCAGTGCGGCAAAGGGTGAGGCTGCTAAAAGACAAATTGGGCCTGGATTAGTTGAAGTACTAGAACTTGATCTAACTGATCTGGCATCTGTTAAAAAAGCAGCTGAATCAGTAAGTGATGATCTTGATGTTTTAATTTTAAATGCCGGTGTAATGGCGACACCATTTGCCAAAACTAAGGATAATTTTGAGCTACAAATGGGAACCAATCATTTAGGGCATTTTGCTTTTGCCGGATTGCTTCACCAAAAAGTTCGCGAACGAATGGTTGTGGTCTCAAGCTTTGTGCATCGGATGGGAAGCTTTGGCGATAACTCACAAATTGCAATTAAGGATATCTGCCTTGGTATCGGCAAGTACCAACCTTGGGCTGCTTATAGCGCAAGCAAATTAGCAAATTTATTGTTTGTCGCCGAAGTTGAGAGATTGCGGATTCAAAATAATTGGTCATTTAAACCAATTGCGGTTCATCCAGGTTACTCAAATACAAATTTGCAAGGTGTTGCACCGCAGATGAAGGGCAATAAGTTAGAGGCACAGGTGATCGGCGGAATGAATAGCATTTTCGCCCAAAGCGCTGCCCGAGGTGCGCTACCAACATTATGTGCATCGGTCTTTCCAGATTTAATGGGAGGCTCATTTATCGGACCAAATGGTTTGATGGAGATGCGTGGTTATCCAAAGTTAACGCGTGCACGAGCCCTGGCATATGATCAAACATTGGCTAGAAATCTTTGGGAAGTAAGTGAAGAGTTAACTGGAATTAAGTGGCCAAAAAATGCATGAGGCTTATGATTTTAAAGCGGTTCAGGATAAATGGTTGCCAGTTTGGGACAAGCTGCAGCCCTTCAAATCAGGCAGCGATGATGATGCTCGGCCAAAGAAGTATGTCTTGGATATGTTTCCTTATCCATCGGGTGATCTTCATATGGGACATGCAGAGGCGTATGCACTGGGCGATGTAATTGCTCGGTACTGGGTTCAAAAAGGTTTTAATGTTATGCATCCAATTGGTTGGGATGCATTTGGCTTACCAGCTGAAAATGCTGCGATTAAACGTGATGCTGATCCGCGCCAGTGGACCTACGAAAATATTGCAGTTCAAAAAGCTTCGATGCGCCGATACGCCTGCTCATTTGATTGGGATCGAACTCTTCATACTTGCGACCCCGAGTACTACAAGTGGAACCAATGGTTGTTTTTACAGATGTACAACAAGGGCTTGGCTTATCGAAAAGATTCAGCGGTTAATTGGTGTCCCGATTGCCAAACTGTTTTAGCTAATGAGCAGGTAGTTGCTGGCCTTTGCGAGAGATGCGATAGCGCAGTAACAAAGAAGAAGTTAAATCAGTGGTACTTAAAGATCACCGATTACGCCGATCGTTTGCTTGATGATATGGATCAACTAGAGGGTAAGTGGCCAGATAAAGTTTTAACGATGCAACGAAATTGGATTGGTAGATCTAATGGATTTGAGGTTAAATTTGAAATCGAAGGTGAAGCAGATCCTGTAACCATTTATACGACTCGATTAGATACATTGCATGGAGCAACATTTATGGTGGTTGCTGCTGATAGCGCATTTGCCGCTAGGTTAGCGAGCGGCAGCTCAATCGAGGGAGAGTTTAAAAAGTACCTAGATTCAGTAAAGGCTGCCTCAGATATTGATCGATTAGCTACAGACCGGCCAAAAACAGGAGTTTTTCTAAATCGATTTGCAATAAATCCAGCAAATGGTGAACGGATTCCAATTTGGGCATCTGATTATGTCCTAGCGGATTATGGAACTGGAATCATTATGGCTTGCCCGGCGCATGATCAACGAGATTTGGATTTTGCAAAAGCCTTAGGTTTGCCGATCCGAGTTGTAATTGAAACTGGCGAGGCAGATCCAAATGAAAGCGGCGTAGCAACTTCAGATTACGGAACTTTGATTAATTCTGGCACTTTAAACGGGCTTGCTTCTCTGGATGCAGTTGAGAAATTAATTGCAGAGTTAGAATCAAAAAAACTTGGAAAACGTGCCCGTAATTATCGTTTACGGGATTGGTTAATTTCTCGTCAAAGGTTTTGGGGAACACCGATTCCAATTATTCACTGCGAAAAATGTGGTGAGGTGCCAGTTCCAGAGAGCCAACTTCCGGTCGAGTTACCAAGTGCAACTGGTTTAGATTTAAAACCTAAAGGTTCCTCCCCATTGGGAGCAGCAAGTGATTGGGTAAATGTCTCTTGTCCAAAATGTAATGCGCCAGCAAAACGTGATGCTGACACAATGGATACCTTCTTTGACTCATCTTGGTACTACCTGCGCTACACATCAGTAGATAGAGATGATGTTGCCTTTGATAAAAAGGCGGTTGAAACTTGGTTGCCGGTTGATCAGTATGTAGGGGGTGTAACACATGCGATCTTGCACCTTTTGTACTCACGCTTTTTTACCAAGGTACTGCATGATTTAGGCCATTTAAACTTCACCGAGCCATTCACTAGATTGTTAAATCAAGGAATGGTTTTAATGGATGGTTCAGCCATGAGCAAGAGCCGTGGCAATCTAGTGAAATTATCAGATGAGTTAAACACTCATGGTGTGGATGCGATCCGGGTAGCGCTGGTCTTTGCTGGCCCGCCTGAGGATGATATTGATTGGTCAGATGTTTCACCTGCGGGATCATTAAAGTTTTTAAACCGCGCTTGGCGAATAGCCGGTGATATCAGCAGTAAGCCTGGGGTTAATTTCAAAGATGGTGATGTTGCGCTACGCAAAGTTACGCATAAATCATTAAATGATATCTCCCTAGCTGTTGAATCCTTTAGATTTAATGTTTGTATCGCTCGCATTATGGAGCTAGTGAATGCCACCAGAAAGGCGATTGACTCTGGATGTGGTGGTGCAGATCCTGCGGTACGCGAGGCGGCAGAGATAATTGCGATCGCACTCTCATTAGTTGCGCCATACACAGCGGAGGAGATGTGGGAAAAATTAGGTCACAAACCAGCGATAGCAAATGCTGGCTGGCCAGTTGTAGATCCAGCACTTCTTGAAGATGATGCAGTTGAGGTAGTTCTACAGATTAATGGCAAGATCATTGATCGATTAGAGGTCTCTCCAAGTATTACTAAAGAGAATCTTGAGATTGCCGCCCGTGCCAATGAGAAGGTGGCAGCAGCCTTATCTGGCGTCGAGGTTAAAAAATCTATTGTAGTTGCACCAAAGCTTGTGAATTTCGTAATTTAATTTCCACAGCTAGGCACTTAATCTAAAAAGTTAACTCTGATTTGCGGCAAACTGCGCAGGTGTTTGACTTAAATATCTCACCAGAACAAAAGCGGGCGTTAATAATCTTGGCAACCTTCTGCCTTGGGGTTGGTGGTTTTTTCTTTCTAAACTCTAGGCCGGCTGCCACATTGCAAAGTGCGCCCGATATTTTGCAAGAGATCGCCCCTAGCAGCGCTGAAAGTACAACTACTACGGTAATTGTAAATGTTGCTGGCAAGGTAGTAAAGCCTGGTGTTTATCAATTACCAACTGGCTCTCGTGTTGTGGATGCACTAACAATGGCTGGCAATCAATTACGTGGTGTTGATATCAGCGATATCAACTTAGCCAGATTATTAGTTGATGGTGAGCAGATTTTGGTAGGCACACCTGCTGCGACAATTGCAAAGAGATCTGCCGCCAGGGTTACCAGTAATAATCCACTTGATCTCAATCGGGCAACCGCCAGCCAACTCGATACCTTGCCTGGAATTGGACCAGTTACTGCGCAACGAATCCTGGATTATCGCGCCAAGGTTGGCCGAATTAACGCAGTAGATGAGCTGAAGAAGATCTCTGGTTTGGGTGGGGCAAAATTCGAAGAGATCAAAAACTTACTTCGCGTGTAATTGATTACCGATTACTTGTAATCGCAACTGCACTTTGGTCAGGTGCGGCGACGATTGGTCTATTTCCAAGTTTTAAACTTCTCGCCTTTTCCAGCTTATTACTGGCTGCACTTTTTTTACGGCAAAAGATCTGGCTGATTCTAATTATTGCCGCACTAATTGGTGGCAGCCTAATGTCAATTCGCCAAGCAGCACTGGCAAATAATTTGGTTATCTCCTCATTTAATCAAAAGGTAGAGATTATTGCCGAAATTAGAAGTGATCCACTGATTCGTGGTGGCAAAGTTTTTGGCTCAACGAAAATGCCAGACCAACAAAGCTTTCTTATTTCAGTGCAAAAAATCAATAATGTAGTAATTAACCTTCCCATGCGGATGCTGGTTCCAGTAGGTCAAAATCTGCACCTTAATCAGCAAATAAAAGGCTCAGTTAAGATAATTAAAAGTAAAGAGGCGAAGGTAGCTGCGCTGGCAGTTGCAGCTTCAGAAATAGAGATCTTGGCGCAGCCAAAGCGACTCTTTTCAATTACCGATCAGATCCGCAGCTCCTTTCGATCACTTGTGCCTAAAAGTGATCTCGGCTCGTTAATTCCTGGTTTGATTTTGGGGGATACCTCATTACAAAGTGAGGAGTTTACAATTGCAATGCGCCGGGTTGGCTTTTCACATTTAACCGCAGTAAGTGGTGCGAACTTTGCCTTAGTTGCTGGCTTTGTTTTATGGCTGATGCAATATTTAATTCGCTCCATCAGGACTCGGCTGATAATTACCGCATTTGTTTTAATTCTTTTTATCTTTTTAGTAAGACCCACGCCCTCAGTCTTACGGGCTGCGGTAATGACCGCTGTCTTACTGGCGGCTAGATATCGCGGAGATAACTCACTTGGATTACCTGCACTAGGTGCTGCAATTGGCTTGCTAGTTTTACCTGATCCATTTCAGGCGATTGATCCTGGTTTTGCCCTTTCAGTATTAGCAACTGCTGGAATTTTGATTATGGCACCACATATGAGTAATTGGTTAGCAAAGCGAATTAAGTGGAGCTGGCTAGCTGAGGCTATTGCAATTCCAATTTCAGCAACCTTGTTTTGTACACCAGTAGTTGTGGCTTTGTCTGGCCAGTTTTCATTAATCACCGTACCTGCCAATATTTTGGCTTCACCAGTAATTGGTCCAATTACCGTGATTGGTTTTGTCGCTGCCCTGTTCGCAGCGGTTCTACCTAAGCTCTCATCACTGCTTCTGATCTTTACCTATCCGATGGCAGGTTGGATAGTTTGGCTTTGTAACTTTGGGGCATCCTTTGCAGTACTTAAATTCTCATCTACCTTATTTTTCATAGCTTTGCTTTTGATCTTTACCGCCCTATTTTTAAAGAGAAAGTGGCGCCCCTTATTACTTGTTGCAATCCTTCTTCTATCACATTTGACCTATACCAAGATCAGTTGGCCAGGTTCAGCTTGGCAGATTGCTAATTGCGATGTTGGCCAGGGAGATGCGCTGGTAATTAATCTAAAAAAGAGTAATGCGATAGTGATTGATGTTGGTCCAGAACCATCCTTAATAGATAACTGTCTACGCAGATTGGGCGTTAAACAAATCTCATTGCTGGTATTAACACATTTTCATGCCGATCATGTTGCTGGCTTATCCGGTGCAATTAAGAATCGTGATGTTAAACAGGTATGGATCACCAATAATTTACAGCCAGCTGCTGCCTATGAAAACTCAATGAGTTTGCTAGATAAAACGACGGTAAGACAGGTTGTTGCTGGTGAGCAATTTCAGATAGCTGATACAAAGATTTCAGTTTTGTGGCCAGAAAGGTATCAAGGCAGTTTTGCCTCACTTCCCGGTGATGGCTCTGCTATTAATAACGCCAGTATTGCTTTGCTGATCAAATCAAAAAATTTAAGTATTTTTACATCGGGTGATTTAGAGCCACCAGTTCAGGAGTTGTTAACCACCCACCCACTTCTTTCTCCAGTTGATATCTATAAGGTTGCACACCATGGCTCTGCTTATCAGTACCTACCCATGCTTGATAAAATCAAACCATCGGTAGCGGTGATCAGTGTGGGTGCTGCAAATAATTATGGCCACCCATCGCTCGAGCTGATCGGTGAGTTTGAGAAAAGGGGAGTTAAGGTTCTGCGAACCGATAAATCTGGTGGGATTGCGATCACCGCACCCAATAAGATCAGGGTTACAGGAAAAGATTGGTGGCGGATTCGGTGGGGTTAGTTTTAATTCAAGGTGCGGAAGGGTTACTTGCTGACCGCGCAATCACAAAAATTCTCACCGCAAATCCGACCGCCACAACCACAACGCTCATCGCCGATGAGATAGAGGTAGGTACGATCACAGATTCACTTGCTCCATCATTGTTTGGTGATGCTCGTATTGTGGTTATTAAAGAGATCCAAGATTTAACCGCAGATTGCAGTGATGAGATTATCGAGTATCTAGTTGATCCAGATGAGAGTTTAAATTTAGTTTTATGGCACAAGGGTGGGGTCAAAGGAAAAGCTTTAGTTGATAAGGTTAAAAAAGCTGGTGCTGAAGTAATTGCGGCAGAGGCGATAAAAAAAGATAGTGATAAGGCAGAGTTTGTTCACAGCGAGTTTAAAAGATTAGGCAGAAAGATCTCGAGCGAAGCGGTGCAAGCTTTAATTGATTCATTAGGCAGTGATCTTCGCGAATTAGGCGGTGCATGTTCACAACTTGCTAGTGATGTTTTGGCTGGCAAAGTAATTGATGAGGATGATGTACTTGCATACCAAAGAGGACGAATAGAAACTACTGGCTATGATGTTGCAGATGCAGTATTAGATGGCAAGACCGCTTTAGCCCTAATCTCGCTGCGAAATGCAATCAATACCGGAACCGATCCAGTTTTAATTATCAGTGCAATTGCCGCATCTATTCGAACGATGGCTAAAGTTTCCGGCGCCTCCCGTGGCTTAAAATCTTATGATCTCGCTTCTCAACTTGGCTTACCGCCATGGCAGATAGATAAAGCTCGCCGGCAGTTAAGTGGTTGGAGTGAGAATGCATTGGCCCGATCAGTAATCACCTTGGCGCAAGCTGATGCTGATATCAAGGGGGCGGCGGCAGATCCGGCATATGCACTTGAGCGAGCAATAATCACCATTAGTACCGCTCGTGGCAGTAAGTAAATACGCTCAGTTTGAGCCTAATCAAGTGCGCTGATACGATGCGCCTTCTGTAAAACTTACCTAATTAAATTTCAAGTGAAAAGGAACTCTATTCGTGGCAAATATTAAGTCGCAGATCAAGCGCATCCGCACCAACAATAAGGCGCAGGATCGCAACAAGGCGTACCGCTCAGCATTGAAGACAGCGATCCGTCGGTTCCGCGATGCAATTACAGCTGGCGACAAGAGCAAGATCACCGCTGAACTTCGTGATGCAAATCGATCATTGGATATGGCTGTTTCAAAGGGCGTAATCCATGCAAACCAAGCAGCAAATAAAAAGTCAGCGTTAGCTAAATTAGCTAACAAAGCTGGCGCACGTTAATTCACCAGTAAATTTAACGGCGTAGGGGCAAAGTAGCGATGCCTGCAATTGATTCAGCAAAAGCGCCACAACCGGCATCCACAAATCCAAATCAGATTCGTAATTTTTGCATTATTGCTCATATCGATCACGGTAAATCTACTTTGGCAGATCGCATGCTTGGAATCACCGGTGTTGTAGAAGATCGAAATATGCGAGCCCAGTACTTAGATCGTATGGATATTGAACGCGAACGCGGCATTACAATTAAAAGCCAAGCGGTGAGACTGCCTTGGAAATCTGGAATTGATAATCAAGATTACATATTAAATATGATCGATACACCCGGTCACGTAGATTTTACCTATGAGGTATCGCGCTCGCTAGCAGCGTGCGAAGGAGCAATCTTATTGGTGGATTGTGCTCAAGGAATTGAGGCGCAGACCTTAGCTAATCTCTATTTAGCAATGGAGAACAACCTAACCATCATTCCAGTATTAAATAAGATTGATCTGCCAGCTGCTCAGCCAGAGAAGTTTGCCATTGAGTTAGCAAAATTAATCGGTTGTGAACCCGAGGATTGTCTTCGCGTTTCTGGTAAAACTGGTGATGGCGTTGTAGAACTTCTTGATCAAATTGTTAAGTTAATTCCACCTCCAACTGGTGATGCCAAGGCCCCGACCAGAGCATTAATTTTTGACTCAGTTTACGATCTATATCGCGGCGTAGTTACCTATGTTCGAGTAGTTGATGGACACCTATCGCCAAGAGATCAGATTCAAATGTTTTCAACTGGTGTCAGACATGAGATGTTAGAGGTTGGAGTTATCTCACCTGAACCAATTGCTAGCAAAGGATTGGGAGTTGGCGAGGTCGGCTACTTAATTACCGGCGTAAAAGATGTTCGCCAATCAAGAGTTGGTGACACTGTGACTACCTACAACAATCCAACTACAAATCCACTAGCTGGGTATAAAGATCCCAAGCCAATGGTTTTCTCTGGTTTATTTCCAATTGATGGTGCTGAGTATCCAATGCTTCGTGAGGCGCTAGATAAATTACAGTTAAATGATGCGGCCTTAGTCTTTGAACCAGAATCTTCGACTGCACTTGGTTTTGGTTTCCGTTGCGGCTTCCTAGGTCTTTTACATATGGAGATTGTGCGCGAGCGACTAGAACGTGAAGCGGGCTTAACCTTAATTTCTACTGCGCCAAGTGTGGTCTACAACGTCTCGTTAGATAATGGTGAAAAGTTATTGGTAACAAATCCATCTGAGTATCCAGATGGCAAAATTGCAGAGGTACTAGAGCCCGTAGTTAAAGCAACAATTTTATCTCCTGCTGAATTTATTGGCAGCATCATGGAGCTTTGCCAACAACGGCGCGGAATATTAAAGGGTATGGATTATTTATCTGAGGATCGTGTTGAAATTCGCTATACCTTGCCGCTTGCTGAAATCGTCTTTGATTTCTTTGATAATTTGAAATCCAGAACTCGCGGTTACGCCTCCCTTGATTATGAACCAACTGGTGAAGAGGCAGCGGATTTAGTTAAGGTGGATATCTTGCTGCAGGGCGAGAAGGTAGATGCATTTAGTCAGATTGTGCACCGCGACAAAGCGTATGCATATGGTGTGATGATGACAGAGAAACTGCGCGAATTAATTCCACGCCAACAGTTTGAAGTACCTATTCAAGCTGCAATCGGTGCCAAGATCATCGCTCGTGAAAATATCAGAGCGATACGGAAAGATGTTTTAGCTAAGTGTTATGGCGGAGATATCACACGAAAACGTAAATTACTTGAGAAGCAAAAAGAGGGTAAGAAGCGAATGAAGATGGTTGGGCGAGTCGAGGTGCCACAAGAGGCCTTCATCGCTGCCTTAACAACTGATTCAGATAAGGCAAAAGAAAAGTAGTTAAGTGAATCTCTCATTTTACGTTCATATTCCATACTGCGTAAAACGTTGTGGTTACTGTGATTTTAATACCTACACCCCATCAGAGCTGCAGATCTCAGATGGCCTTGCCCAAATCTCTAACTCATATATTGATTTAGCCATTCAAGAGATTGAGCAAGCCAGGTTGCAGGTAGGTGAGGCAACTGTGCCAACGATTTTCTTTGGTGGTGGAACTCCCTCGTTAATGGAGGCAGCTGATATTGCTCGGGTAATTACAAAGATTAAAAACTCCTTCCTGTTAAGTGATGATTGTGAAATTACATTAGAGACCAACCCGGACACGGTAGATAAGCAGAAGCTAGCGGCTTTTAAGGATGCTGGAATTAATCGAATATCTGTCGGCATGCAATCTGCGGTTGCCCATGTATTAAAAACTTTAGATCGAACTCATAATCCACAAAATTTGCAGCAGGTTACCCAATGGGCAAGTGAGGTTGGCTTTAAAGATATTTCGGTGGATTTAATTTATGGTACACCTGGTGAATCTCTAGCTGATTGGCAATTAAGTATTGATGCTGCCTTAGCTCTTCCAATAAATCACATCAGTGCGTACGCCTTGATTGTTGAAGAAGGCACCAAGCTGGCTAATGGGATTAAACGTGGTGAAATTGGAAATATCGATGATGATTTAACCGCTGAAAAGTATTTAATGGCTGATCGGGCTTTTTCAAAGGCTGGATTTATTTGGTATGAGTTAAGTAATTGGAGTAAGGCAGGTGGAGAGAGCAGACATAACTCTGCTTACTGGTTAAATCACAATTGGTGGGGAGTGGGCCCAGGCGCGCACTCACATATAGATGGAAAACGTTGGTGGAATGTTAAGCATCCAAATCTGTACAAAACAAAAATTTTAAATAATGAATCTCCAGTATTAGATCAAGAGATATTAGAGCCAATTCAAGTTGAGAGTGAGCGGTTAATGCTTTCAATTAGATTACCAAGTGGTGTGCCTAAAGATTCACTTTCAACTGAGCAACTGAAGATCTTGCAGCCATATGTAGATAGTGGTGCATTAGATCTTAAGAATTGGGGCGCAGGAAGTGTGAGTTTGAGTTTAAGTGGGCGCTTAATTGCAGATCGAATCGTGCGTGAAATACTTCTGTAGTACCGTGGGCTTATGAGTTACAACATTATCTCTGGCGCCTTGGCCATGATCTTCCTAATTGCTGGCCTAAGCAAAATTTCTGGCAGCAATGCGGGCTTATCAGGGACTCGAGATTTAGGCATCAAGGATTTTGTCGCAAAATTAATTGGAGTCGTGGAGGCTGTAGCGGCGATTGGTTTAATTTGGGGATTAAGGTATCCAGCAGATGCAATTGGTTGGTATGCCGCAGGAATATTATGGATCACGATGGGAGTTGCAATCTATGCCCACTTCAGAGCGGAGAAACTTAAAACTGCATTCCCAGCCTTTCTTCTATTCTTTTTAACAACTGTATTGATGGTAATCAAGTAAGTATGCAACATAGGCAATTAGCAATTTTACGTGCGATTGTTGAGGATTACGTCGCGACTGAAGAGCCGGTAGGTTCTAAAACTTTAGCCGCTAAACATGGCTTGGGTGTATCGCCAGCAACTATTCGTAATGAGATGGCGGTCCTTGAAGAGGCTGGCTTAATCTCACAACCTCACACAAGTGCAGGTCGAATTCCCACCAATAAGGGTTATCGAGTATTTGTTGATAAGTTGGCAACAGTTAAACCATTATCTGGTGCAGAACGTAAAGCAATTGAAACCTTTTTAGATGGCGCAACCGATCTAGATGATGTTATTTCCAGAACTGTCAGGTTATTGGCCCAAGTAACTAAGCAGGTAGCGGTAGTTCAGTACCCCGCCATGACTCGAGCCAAGGTTAGACACATCGAATTGGTATTACTTTCGCCAACTAGAGTGATGATGGTCTTAATTACTGATGCCGGTCGAGTAGAGCAGCGAATGATTGAATTACCATTTGATATTAGCGAAGCTGCACTATCTGACCTACATAAAAAACTTAACTCATTGATAGCAAATCAAGTTTTATCAAATGTGGCTAGCAAGATTGAGGGCTTAACCGCTAACTCCCGAGGCAATGCCCGTGCTAATGATGTAACAATTATGGCGACTTTAATTGAGATGGCGGTTGAACATCCAGAGGAGAGGGTGGTTTTAGCTGGTACCTCTAATTTAGCTAGGGCTAATCAGGATTTAAATAAGAGTATGCACCCAATTCTTGAAGCGCTAGAGGAGCAGGTTGTATTGCTGCGACTGTTATCTGATGCCGATACATCGGTAAAGGTTTTAATCGGTGAGGAACAAAATGAGAAATCCTTGCGTTCAACTAGTTTGGTGAGTGTCGGGTATGGAGATCTAGGTGCGATGGGAATTATTGGACCAACTCGAATGGATTACACCGCCTCAATGAGTGCGGTAAATGCAGTTGCTAATTATGTTGGCAGATTTTTAGTGGAGAACAAGTAATGGCTGATCTTTATCAATTACTGGGTGTTGATCGTGATGCTAGCTTTGATGAGATAAAAAAGGCGTACCGTCACTTGGCTCGTACATTACATCCAGATGTAAATCCAGATCCGGCAATGGCGGATAAATTTAAAGAGATCACTGCAGCTTATGAGGTACTTAGTGATCCTGATAAGAGACAAAATTACGATATTGGTGGCAGCGGTTTTGGTGGGGGATTTGGCAATGCCAACTTTGGTTTTGGCGACATTATGGATGCATTTTTTGGCGGTGGCGGGCAACGTGGACCAAGGCCAAGAACTCGTGCTGGCCAAGATGCATTAATCAGAGTTGAGGTTGATTTAATGGAGGCAACCTTTGGCTGTGACCGTGATTTAAATATTGAAACCGCTATTGCTTGCTCAAAATGTAGTGGCACAGGATGTGCAAATAACAGCAAACCAAGTACCTGTGGGATCTGTAAGGGCCGTGGTGAAACACAACAGGTTGCTCGTTCAATTCTCGGTCAGGTTATGACATCTCGCCCATGTAATAACTGTGGTGGTTTTGGCTCTGTTATTACCGATCCGTGCAGTGAGTGTGCTGGTGATGGTCGAGTTAGATCACGAAAGAGCATTCCAGTAAAGATTCCGGCAGGAGTTGAAACTGGAAATCGAATTCAATTATCTGGTCAAGGAGAGGTAGGTCCAGGTGGTGGCCCTTCCGGTGATCTATATGTTGAAATTGTCGAGCTACCTCATGAGTTTTTAGTACGAGAGCAGAGCAACTTACATATCTCAATTGCTATTCCATTTACATCTGCTGCAACTGGAACCAAGGTAAAAATTCCTACCTTAGATGGTGAACAAACTCTTGAAATTAAAGAGGGAACAAATAGCGGTGAGACGGTGATCTTAAAAGGTTTAGGTGTTACAAAGCTTCGCGGATCTGGGCGCGGTGATTTGATCGCTCATATTGAGGTTCAAACACCAAATAAGTTAAACAAAGAGCAATCTGAGTTGTTAAAGCGGTTTGCCCAGTTACGTGGAGATGCACCGGACAAGGTAATTGTTCACACTCATAAAGATGAGGGCTTCTTTGGGCGCGTGCGAAATGCATTTCGCTGATGCTCTCACTCTTTTTTGTTGATCAACTTAGTACGGGAAGTACGCAGGAGTTAGAAGGAGATGAAGGACATCACGCAGTTAAGGTGATGCGTCTACAAATCGGTGAAGCGATCAAAATTGCTGATAAATCAGGTAATTGGGTTAGTGGCGCAATTACTGAAGTAGGTAAAAAAAGTTTAAAGATAGATATTTCCCAGCGTGGTAGTACTCAACACTTAAAGCCAGAGCTAATTGTTGTGCAAGCAGTTACTAAATCTGATCGCATCAAAGAGATGCTCGAGTTACTAACTGTTGCCGGAGCAGATCGGATAATTCCTTGGCAAGCAGAGCGCTGCATCAGCAAGTGGCAGAGTGATTCGGCAAGTAAATGGTCAATAGCGATTAAAGAGTCGGCAAAACAAGCTCGGCGCGTGAAATTGCCAGTTTTAAATGAAGTGATAACAACAAATCAGCTACTTAATTTATTTGAAGCAGATGATCAGATAATCACTTTGCATGAAGGTGCTAAATCAAATATCTCGCAGTTGAGGTTTTCCGCTGATACAAAGCGAATTTTCCTAGTGATCGGTCCTGAGGGTGGAATTTCTGATAATGAGATTGATCAATTAATTGCAGCGAAAGCGGTTACAGTTCGAATGGGTGAGAATGTACTGCGATCGGCTCATGCTGGTTTTGCAGCCCTTTCAATTGTTCAAACTTTGATTGGCCGGTGGTAGATATGAGTGAACCAAGTTGCTTGTTTTGCAAAATAGTTGCTGGCGAAATTCCCGCATCTATTGTGGCAAAAACAGATCGTGTTACCGCCTTTCATGACATTACTCCACAAGCTCCAACCCACCTATTGATAATTCCAAATCAGCACTTTGCCACAATGGCTGAGGTAGCAGCGGCAGATCCAAAGTTGGTTGGTGAGATAGTTGCCCTGGCCGATCAGATTGCCAAAGAGATTGGGTTAGATAGTTATCGAAGTAATATCAATACCGGCGCCGGAGCGGGGCAATCAGTGTTTCACGCTCATTTACATCTATTGGGTGGGCGCGCTTTCGCTTGGCCACCTGGATAAATATACAATTCACCACAATGGACCCCAGAGTTATTAAATTACCAGCTGCCTTTTCCATGGTGGCACTAGTAGGCCCAAATGATTCTTACTTTCGAATTTTAGAGAACCGTTTTCCAGATCTTGCCATCACCATTAGAGGCAATGAGATTTATGTCAAAGGTGAAAGCGATCAGGTTAAGCAATTTTCTGATCTGGTAGAAGAGTTAATTGCGATCTTGCGCGGTGGCCAAAATCTAAATGAGGATATGGTCATGCGATCTGTTTCAATGGTTAAGCAGGATCCGACGCAGCATCCAGCAGAGGTTTTAACCTTAAATATTTTAAGCAATCGCGGTAAAACAATTAGACCTAAAACTGTAAATCAGAAAAAGTATGTTGATGCCATTGATTTAAATACAATTACCTTTGGAATTGGCCCTGCTGGCTCTGGAAAAACTTACTTGGCAATGGCAAAAGCGATTCAAGCACTGCAATCAAAACAGGTTAATCGAATAATTTTAACTAGGCCGGCAGTTGAAGCGGGAGAACATCTGGGCTTCTTGCCTGGATCATTAAATGAGAAAATTGATCCATATCTGCGTCCATTATTTGATGCCCTGCATGACATGATTGATCAAGATGCAATTCCAAGATTAATGAGCACCGGAGTAATTGAGGTAGCTCCACTTGCATACATGCGAGGCCGAACTTTGAATGATGCATTTATAATTTTAGATGAAGCTCAAAATACAACACCAGAGCAGATGAAGATGTTTTTAACTAGATTGGGCTTTGGTTCAAAGATGATTATTACTGGGGATACTACGCAGGTAGATCTACCAAATCATGCAAAATCTGGCTTAAAGGTGGTTCAAGATATTTTGATAGATATCCCAGATATCTCCTTTATTCACCTAACTGCAGAGGATGTAGTACGAAATAGATTAGTGGGTGACATCGTCACCGCATACGGAGCATGGGATGAGAATTTAGCAAAAACCACCTTTCCAATTCGCAGTGAGAAGCGGTGATCGGTAATAAAAATTGAATTAGAAAATATTTCTGATTACAAATGTGATGAATCGGGCTTAATTTCGGTGGCAGATTATGCGCTTTCGAATATGCAGGTTCATCCCGATTGTGAACTGAACATTCGCTTGGTATCTGAACCAGAGATTACCGAATTACATATTAAATGGATGGATCAACCAGGCCCAACCGATGTGCTTTCATTTCCGATGGATGAGATAAAACCAAACTCAAAATCCAACGGTCCAGGAATAGTTGGCGATATTGTCTTATGTCCGGCCTTTGCAGAACGCAATGAGAAGCAGAATTTAACTAAGGAGCTCGAGCTATTGACTGTACATGGCGTGCTTCATCTACTTGGTTTTGATCACGTCGAAGTAAAAGAGGAAGAATCAATGTTCAAGTTACAAGATGAGCTACTAGAAAAATGGAGAGCAACTCGATGACGATCACAAATCTATTTCTGATTATCAGCCTGCTGTTATTTGCTGGTTTCTTGGCTGGTAGCGAATCTGCATTAACCTCATTATCCAGGCGATTGATTGAAGAGATTGTTGAGAGCAAACCTAGGTATGCCAAACCTTTTCAGAGGTTAATTGATAACCCATCTAGATATCTAAATGTTCTGCTCTTAGTAAGAAAAGGCTGTGAGTTGACAGCTACCGTCTTGGTTGCAGATTATGCGATTACTGGTGATGATAGTAATTTCCTGGTGTTGGCCTCTGTCGTCGTAATTATGTTGGCGATTTCATATGTTGTAGTAGGTGTTGGTCCGCGAACCTTAGGTAAGCAACATGCGGTTAAGTGGGCCAGACCTGCGGTCATAACAGCTGATTTACTTGCAAAATTACTCGGACCATTAACCAATCTTTTAATAGCAATTGGAAATGCCTTAACGCCCGGACGCGGCTTTAAATCCGGTCCATTTGCCAGCGAGGCGGAGTTTAGAGATTTAGTTGATCAAGCAAGTGAGAGTGGATTTGTTGAAGAGTCTGAGCGAGAGATGATTCACTCAGTATTTGATCTTGGTGAAACATTGGTGCGCGAGTTAATGGTGCCTCGTACTGAAATGGTATGGATTGAATCTGGTAAAACATTGCGTCAAGGGCTATCACTAGCGCTGCGATCTGGATTTACCAGAATTCCAGTAATTTCTGAGAGCTTAGATAATGTAATTGGTATTGCATATGTTAAAGATTTAGCTAAGCGTGTTCATGAACACCACGAGGCAGAGCAAAATGAGAATGTTGAAGAGCACTTGCGTAAAGCGACCTTTGTGCCAGAGACAAAGACTGCAGCTGATCTATTAAAAGAGATGCAATCAGATCAGATTCATATGGCAATTGTTGTTGATGAGTACGGTGGAACTGCGGGCTTAATTACAATTGAGGATATTTTAGAGGAGATCGTTGGCGAGATTGCCGATGAGTATGATGATGATGAGACTGAAGAGATTGAATGGCTCTCTGAGGATCGTGCCCGAATCTCTACACGATTACATGTTGAGGATTTTACACAACAATTTAAATCTGAGTTTTCACCTGATGAGGTTTCAGATGTAGATACGATTGGTGGCTTAATCGCTAAACAACTTGGCCGCGTGCCAATTCCCGGAAGCACCATCACCGTTCCAGGCTGGAAATTAACCGCTGAAAGACCTGCTGGCAGAAGACATCGAATCATTACAGTTCTAGCGGAGCGAGTAACAGAGGCAAGTGAAGTGATTGATCACTTATAGAATTACTGCATGCGCATAGTTAGATTCTCTGCTCCTGCCGATCTTGGTGTTGGAAGTGATCCATTATTTGGCTTACTAAATGAGTCAGATTCGATTTTAATTTTAAAGGGTGATCCAATCTATGCCGGGATTACGCCAATTGATAAGACGGTTAATTTGGCAAATGTTCGCCTATTAGCTCCGGTGATTCCGCGCAGCAAGATTGTTTGTATTGGTAAAAATTACGCCGACCATGCAGCGGAGATGAATTCTGTGGTACCGGACGAGCCAATAATTTTTATTAAACCAAATACTGCAGTAATTGGTCCAAATGAGATTATTCAATGGCCAAGAATGAGTGAGCGGGTAGATTTTGAGGCAGAGCTAGCAATTGTGATTGGCAGAATTTGTAAAGAGGTGCCAGCAGCTAAAGCTAATGATGTGATCTTTGGCTACACCCTAGCTAATGATGTAACCGCACGAGATCTACAGAAAAAGGATGGTCAATGGAGTCGTGCCAAAGGCTTTGACACCTTTTGTCCATTGGGGCCGTGGATTGAAACGGAGTTTGTCCCAGCAAATCAAAAAATAACTGCAACCTTAAATGGCGAGATCAAGCAATCTGCTACCTTAGATTTGATGATCTTTAAGATTCCGCAGATTATTGAGTTTGTTACAAATGTCATGACCTTATTGCCTGGTGATGTAATTCTTACTGGAACCCCTGCCGGAATTGCGCCTATGCCAGCAGGATCAACAATTACTGTGGCGATCGATGGTCTTGGTGCTTTAACCAATAAGGTTTCTACTCGTGGCTGATAAATCCCAAGTTAGAGTTAGATTTGCACCATCTCCAACTGGAGATTTACATGTTGGAAATATCCGAACCGCTTTATTTGATTGGGCGTACGCCCGTCATACAAATGGAAAGTTAATCTTTAGAATTGAAGATACTGATCGAGAGCGTGTAACAGATGAGTACATTCAGGCGGCAATTGATACGCTGAAATGGCTAGGTTTAAATTGGGATGAGGGTCCTGAGGTCGGTGGCGAGTACGGACCTTATTTACAATCTCAACGATTAGATATTTACGCCGAGTGGGCGCAAAAGTTTTTAGATAATGGTGATGCCTACCATTGTTACTGCAGTGGCGAGGAGCTAGAAGAGCGCCGGCAGTTACAGATGAAGAACAATCAAGCACCTGGCTACGATGGTAAGTGTCGCGATCTTTCAAATACTCAAATTGATGAGTTTAAAGCTGCTGGTCGCAAAGCTGTAATTCGCATGAGAATGCCACAAGGGGAGACGGTATTTACAGATGCAATACGTGGTGAGGTTAAGTTTGAACACCTGTATGTTCCAGATTTTGTTTTAGCACGAGCTGATGGATCACCTTTGTATACATTGGCGGTTGCAGTTGATGATGTTTTAATGAAGATTACCCATGTGTTGCGTGGTGAGGATTTACTCTCATCGACGCCAAGACAGATTCGGGTATACCAAGCGATGGGTGTACCAGAGAGTGAGTATCCAATTTTTGCTCACCTACCATTTGTGATGGGTCAAGATAATGCCAAGTTATCAAAGCGAAATGGCGAGGTCTCAATTGCCTGGTATCGCGAACATGGCTTTTTGCCAGAGGCGATCTGTAATTACTTAGCACTGCTGGGCTGGTCACCCGGCGATGATAAAGAAAATATCACAATGAAAGAGTTAGTTGAGTTGTTTACAGTAGAGCGAGTAAATAGCAGTCCAGCAAGATTTGATATGAAAAAGCTAGAGGCAATTAATGGCGACAAGATTAGAGCGCTAACTCAATCTGAATTTTTACAGTGGGCACTGCCATTTTTAACCCAGGCAAAGGTAATTTCTGGCACAACCGAGGAGATTGATTTAGTGAAGGCGGCACTACCAATTATTCAAGAGCGAATTGTCACACTTAGCGAAATTCCGGCGATGCTTAACTTCTTATTTGTAAAACAATTTGCCGTCGATGCGCAGGAGCAGCCAAAGTTGCTCGAGGTTGGTGCTCAAGAGGTGCTTAAAGTAGCTCTGGCCCGGTGCAGCGAGCTAACGAATTGGGATCATCTCAGCATTGAAGAGGTATTGCGTAAGGCTTTAATTGTGGAGTTAGGGCTCAAGCCCCGGATTGCATTTAGCGCATTGCGTATTGCAGTAACTGGATCTCATATCTCACCACCATTGTTTGAGTCGATGCAATTACTCGGCAAGGAGCGCTCTCTAGCCAGAATTTCAAGCGCAATAACTTCCTAAAGTTTTCACGCCTATAATTTCCAGTTAAATAGATGGTCGGGTATTCTTACCCCCTCATAAGCTTTAAAATTTTTGGGGTATGGGGTAATTGGCAGCCCAGCTGATTCTGGTTCAGCTTGTCTAGGTTCGAGTCCTGGTACCCCAGCGATTAGTAAAAACTTAATATGCACGGCTCCGTCGTCTAGTGGCCTAGGACTCTGGCTTCTCAAGCCAGCTACGAGGGTTCGAATCCCTTCGGAGCTACCAAAGTTATCCCGTGCTGTACTTTAATTTTATTAAATTACTTTACAGCAAGTGCCTTTGATAATTTACTTGCCGTTGCAACAACAGCGGCCGCATGCATTCGACCAGGTTGGCGACTTAAACGTTCAATTGGACCGCTAATGCTCACTGCAGCAATTACCTTATTGTTTGGACCTCGAACTGGGGCAGAGACTGATGCAACTCCCGCCTCCCGCTCACCAACTGATTGTGCCCAGCCACGTCGACGAACCGCTGCTAAATTTACTGCGTTAAATTTTGCGCCAACTAAACCACGATGCAATTTATCGGGCTCCTCCCAAGCCATCAGGATTTGTGCACCTGAACCAGCCTGCATAGTTAGAGTGGTGCCAACTGGTACTGAATCTCGCAATCCACTTAAACGTTCTGCAGTTGCAACACAAATTCGAGAGTCACCCTGACGACGATATAGCTGTGCACTTTCGCCCGTGGCATCCCTAAGTGAGATCAAGGCGGGAGCAGCCAAAATCAGTAATCGATCCTCACCAGCAGCTGTTGCTAACTCAGATGAGCGAGCACCTAAAATAAAACGGCCGGAAAAATCACGGCTAACTAATCTATGAAACTCAAGTGCTACCGCCAATCGGTGGGCGGTAGGCCGAGCGATACCAGTTGCGGAGACTAACTCACTAAGTGATCTTGGTCCCGCCTCTAGCGCAGCCAAGATTGATAGCGCTTTATCTAATACGCCAACACCGCTACTCTTTCTGTCCACACTCTGATAATGCCATCTCATTAAATGAGAAGCAAATTTTAAGAGTGTATTAAATGTAATTGATTTAGAAGGGAGTAAATTAGGTAAATGGGAAAGACGCT
Organism: Bifidobacterium breve; assembly: GCA_945883755.1. Taxonomy (GTDB): domain Bacteria; phylum Actinomycetota; class Actinomycetes; order Nanopelagicales; family Nanopelagicaceae; genus Nanopelagicus. Next base: position 53,039 of record CAMCXX010000002.1, read on the forward strand.
AGCTGAAAAAATTTGGGCAGAGCATATTGTCTCCGCCACACCCAATGAACCTGATTTACTTTATATCGATCTTCATTTGATTCATGAAGTGACAAGTCCACAAGCCTTTGATGGTCTTCGTCTGGCTAATCGCAAGGTTCGACGTCCTGATTTAACAATTGCAACGGAAGATCACAATGTTCCGACATTAAATATTGATAAACCAATTGCAGATCCAGTCTCTAAATTGCAGGTAGATACCTTAAGAAAAAACTGTGCTGAGTTCGGCGTGCGCTTGCACTCATTAGGCGATATTGACCAAGGTATTGTCCATGTAGTTGGTCCTCAGCTTGGAATTACTCAACCTGGAATGACAATTGTTTGCGGTGACTCCCATACCTCAACCCATGGTGCATTTGGTGCCTTGGCCTTTGGTATTGGAACCAGCGAGGTAGAGCATGTACTAGCAACTCAAACCCTGCCATTAATTCGCCCAAAAACTATGGCGATTAATGTTGAAGGTACTTTAAAACCAGGAGTAACTAGCAAGGATATTATTTTGGCAGTTATTGCAAAGATCGGTACCGGTGGTGGCCAAGGTTATATTTTAGAGTACCGTGGAAGTGCGATCCGCGCTTTATCGATGGAAGCACGAATGACTATTTGTAATATGTCTATCGAGGCTGGCGCTCGTGCCGGTTTAATCGCGCCAGATCAAACCACCTTTGATTATGTGAAGGGCAAGGCACACGCACCAGAGGGTGCTGATTGGGATGCCGCCTTGGCATACTGGAAAACTTTAACAACGGATGCCGATGCAAAATTTGATGTAGAGGTTAATTTAAATGCAGATGAGTTAGCACCATTTGTAACTTGGGGAACCAATCCAGGACAAGGCCTGCCATTGACTGCATCTGTTCCAAATCCAGCAGATATTGCTAATGCTGAAGATCGCGGTGCGGCAGAGCGAGCACTTGAGTACATGGGATTGACCGCTGGTACCCCGCTTCGAGATATCAAAGTAGACACCGTATTTTTAGGCTCCTGTACCAATGGCCGAATTGAGGATCTGCGTTCTGCAGCCGATGTTTTAAAGGGCAAGAAAATTGCTAGCTCACTTAGATTATTAGTTGTTCCCGGCTCAGCTCGCGTTAGATTACAAGCTGAAGCTGAAGGGTTGGATAAAGTCTTTTTAGATGCAGGAGCTGAGTGGCGTAGCGCTGGTTGTTCAATGTGTTTAGGAATGAATCCAGATCAATTATCGGTAGGTGAGCGGGCAGCATCTACTAGCAATCGAAATTTTGAAGGTCGGCAAGGTAAGGGTGGCAGAACTCATTTAGTAAGTCCTTTAGTTGCAGCAGCCACTGCAATTAAGGGCACTCTAGCTTCGCCAGCGGATTTATAAATGGAAAAATTTGTAAAGCACAGCGGAAGTGCACTGCCGCTTCGACGCAGCAATGTTGATACCGACCAGATTATTCCCGCCGTTTACCTAAAGCGGATCACAAAGAGTGGGTTTGAAGATGGACTTTTTGGTGCCTGGCGAAATGATCCAGAGTTTGTTTTAAATCAACCGCAATATAAGGGTGCAACTATCTTGGTAGCGGGCCCTGATTTCGGAACTGGCTCATCCCGCGAACATGCGGTTTGGGCGTTGCAAAATTATGGTTTTAAAGTTGTCCTATCAAGCCGCTTCGCCGATATCTTCCGAGGCAACTCCCAAAAGGCTGGGCTGCTAACTGTTATTTTGCCGCAAGAGGAGATTGAGAAGATTTGGCAGATCATTGAGAACAAGCCAGAAACGCAGATAAGTGCAGATCTTCAGAGCAAAACCATCGCTTATGAAGGTACAACTTTGAATTTTGAGATTGATGATTACACCCGTTGGCGGTTGATGGAGGGGCTAGATGACATCGGTCTGACCTTCACCAAGATTGATAAGGTTTCGGAGTTTGAGTTAAAAAGAGCGGTTTTTAAGCCTAAAACACTGCCAATCAAGTAGAACGAACTCTAAAGTAATTATTTAGAGTTATTAAAAATAGGTAAGTATTTGCGCAAAACCAGTATTAATTAATGGTTTTGCGCCTTAATTACTGAATATTTCTCATGCGACACACCGAATTGGATGACAACCAATTTTTTGCTCACCCCTTAGATTAACCCTTAGTTAAGCAAACGCTTAATTTTTTACACGTAAATAAGGGGATTTAATGAACAAGGCCCAGTTCATCGCTTACCTAGCACCACCATTTGGTGACAGTAAGAAGGAAGCTGCACGTGCAGTTGAAGTTGTATTTGATGCGATCGTTCGCAACATCTCAAAAGGTGAAGATGTAATGATCAATGATTTCGGTAAGTTTAAGAAGGTTGACCGTCCAGCACGTAAAGGTCGCAACCCATTTACTGGCGAAACTATTCAAATCAAAGCAAGCAAGAAGGTTCGATTCCTTGCTGCAAAGGGTTTGAAGGATGTAATTTCTGGCGCAAAGAAGTTAGGTGCAGCACCAGTTGCTCCTGCAAAAGCTGCTCCAGCTAAAGCGGTTAAAGCTAAGAAAGCTAGCAAACCAAAGCGTGCTGTTAAGAAAGCAAAGCCTGCTAAAAAAGCAAAGAAGCGTCGATAAAAAATAAGTAATTTAAACGGGGTCTCAAGATGAGGCCCCGTTTTTTTACGCTCAAAATCACCACTTTTATGATGATGTAAGTATCCGTCGTAGAATTTGATGGTGTCCACCGCAATGAAGATCTCCTATGATCCACCAACTGGCAAACCACTTGGCGTGACTAGCTGGTTTAGATTTGGCGCAAATGTTGTGCGACCAATCCTTAATTTAATTGCAAAACGTGATTGGCGCGGTGCTGAGAATCTACCAAAGAGCGGGGCTGCGATCGCGGTTTGTAACCACATCTCCCATGTAGATCCATTGGTCTTTACCCACTTCCTATATAACAATGGCAGAGGGGTTAGGTATTTAGGTAAAGCTGCTGTATTCAAAGTGCCAATAATTGGTAGGGTTTTATTGGGTGCGGGGCAAATTCCGGTAGAGCGCGAGAGCGCAAGCGCCTCCGATGCACTTCAACATGCAATTGCTTTTTTAAAGGCGGGTCACTTACTTGGTGTTTATCCAGAAGGAACCTTAACTCGAGATCAAAATTATTGGCCAATGAAAGCAAAGACTGGCATTGCACGTTTAGCAATCATCTCTCAAGTGCCGGTAATTCCATGCGCCCAATGGGGAGCTCAGAAGATTTTGCCAGCTTATGGAAAGTTGCCTAAGTTATTTCCTCGTACCAAGGTAACGGTAGTTGCTGGAAAGCCACTTGATTTTTCAAAGTGGTATGGCAAAGAGAATGATCAAGCAGCTTTAGAGGAGGCAACCGCCTTTGTGATGGCGGCGATTACAAAATTACTCGAGGAGATTCGTGGCGAACGCGCGCCAGCAGAAATCTTTGATCCTAAAAAATCCAATCTGCCACGTATTGGAAATTTTAAAAAGGGTAAGCGATGAAAAAGGTAGCAGTTCTAGGTTCTGGTGCATGGGGAACAACGCTTGGCCAGGTTATGTGCGATTCTGGTCAGCAGGTTTTAATTTGGGGAAGAAATAAAAAAGTTGTTCGTGAAATCAATCGCCGTAACTCAAACCGTAGATTTTTAAAGGGAATTGATCTACCACCACAGTTAAAGGCAACAACTGATATTAAAGCTGCACTTGAGTTTGCAGAGGTAATTATACTTGCTATTCCAGCACAAACTCTGCGCGAGAATCTTGTCGTATGGAAAAGCTTTTTTCCGGCAGATGTTCCGGTAATTAGTACCTTAAAAGGTATTGAGGTAGCGACTCAATTTAGAATGACTGAGGTTGTCCAAGAGGTTTTAGGAGTTGAAAAATCAAGGCTTGGTTTAATCACTGGACCAAATTTAGCAAATGAGATTATCGCCCGCCAACCAGCTGGCGCAGTTGCTGCATCTGAAAACCCACAATTAATCGCATTGATGGAGAAGTTATTTACAACAGAGTACTTCCGAATTTATCCATCAGCAGATCTAATCGGTTGCGAGTTTGCCGGAGCTGCAAAAAGTGTAATTGCATTAGCGGTTGGTATGGCGGTTGGTATGAATTACGGTGAGAACACCCAAGGATTAATGATTACGCGTGGACTCTCTGAGGTTGCCAGATTAGGCGGTGCATACGGCGCTAATCCACTTACATTTTTAGGTCTTGCTGGAATCGGTGACTTAGTAGCAAGTGCACAATCACCACTCTCTAGAAATCGAAGTTTTGGTGAAATTCTTGGTAAATCTGGATCGATGGCAAAGGCGAGACAACAGAGTGTGAAAACAGTTGAGGGTGTGCCATCCGCTGGCGCGATGCTCGAGTTAGCTCACCGGGTTGGAATCGAAGTTCCAATTATTGAAGCGGTCTCTGATGTTGTAGCTGGCACATTAACGCCAAAGGGAGCGATGAATCGCTTAATGACAATCTCTATCAAGGCGGAGATTTAATGGCTAAGAAAAGGATTGCCATTATTTGTGGCGGAAAAAGCAGCGAACATGAAATCTCCTGCGTCTCAGCAGGCGGAGTTTTATCAGCGATCGATACAAGTAAGTTTGAGATTGTTTTAATCGGAATTACCAAAAGTGGAAAGTGGTTGTTGCTACCAACCGATACTACCTTTGCAATTATTAATGGCGCCCTACCTCAAGTACCTGAAAGTGGCGTTGAGGTGCAGGTCAGCAATAACTCATTACAAGCAGGCGGCAAAGATCTCGCAATTGATGTGGTCTTTCCAGTTTTACACGGTCCTTATGGTGAAGATGGCACGATTCAAGGCTTGCTTGAAATGATCAATCTTCGTTACGTTGGTTCGGGCGTTTTAGCAAGTGCAGTAAGCATGGATAAATCATTTGCAAAACCAATCTTTGCAGCTGCGGGCTTAAAGGTGGCACCAGGAATGGTGGTTACCTCAAATACCTTTACGCTGCCAAGCAATTTAACTTACCCATTATTTGTTAAGCCAGCACGAAGTGGATCAAGTCGTGGCACTACCAAGGCTAAAAATGAGGCTGAGTTAAAAAATGCGGTGGCATTTGCCCTTGAGTTTGATACCAAAGTGATAATTGAATCAGCGATCATCGGACGAGAAATTGAGTGCGCAGTATTACAGGCGGATGGTAAAACAATCGCATCACCAGTTGGTCAGATTGCAATCGATGCAAAGTATGAATTTTATGATTTCACCGCCAAGTATTTAGATAACTCAATGCAGTTGCTCTTTCCAACTGATTTACCAGATGGTGTTGAAGCAAAGATTCAAGCAGCTGCGATTGCAGCCTTTAATACGGCCGGGTGTGAAGGATTAGCTCGAGTTGATTTCTTCTACTCAAATACTGGCGAAATTATCATTAATGAGATCAACACTATGCCTGGCTTTACACCACTTTCGGTCTATCCAAAGTTGATGCAAAAGTATGGAATCTCCTACCCAGAACTAATTACCAAGTTAATCAATACCGCTTTAACTCGTTCTGCAAATATCACCCGCTGATAATGGATGGTGTCTTAGAAAAGGCAGCGGTAAAACGTGTTGCACAAGCATTAATTGATCATCAAATATCTGGCCAAATCAAGGTTCTAACTGATTCGGCAAGAAGTGCGGCAGAGGCAGCATCTGCTTTAGGTATTGAGGTAGGACAGATCGCATCATCAATTCTCTTTAAGATGCCAGATGATTCACCTTTGTTAGTTATAACTTCAGGCCGGCATCGAGTAAATACTGAATTAGTTGCCAAAAACCTAAATCTCTCAGAGCTTGGCCGGGTAGATGCTGATTATGTTAAGGAAAAATCTGGTTTCTCAATTGGTGGGGTTGCGCCAATTGGTTGGTTAAATCCAGCGAAGATAATTATTGATGAAGCGTTAAATGATTACGAGGTTGTTTGGGCAGCGGCCGGACACCCACACGCAGTCTTTCCAACTACTTACTCTGAACTTGCAAGGATTACAAAAGCCCAATCAATGGTGGTTGCAGAGTAAGTAAGGGTTTAAAAAGTTGTAACTGGGCAGGTAAGAGTTCTGGTTATTCCAGCAACTGCTTGTACCTTTGCCAAAACTGTACGACCTAAATCCTCCATGCTTGGCGCTTCAGCGCGCATGATTACATCATATGGACCGGTAACGCCCTCAGCTAAGGTAACGCCGGCGATTGCAGAAACTGATTTAGCAACACTTGATGCCTTACCAACCTCAGTTTGAATAAGAATGTATGCCTGTACTGACATTTCTTGCCTTTCCTTAATCTAAATTAGGTACTAACTAGGTTCATCGATGAACCAGTTACCTAATAAAGGGTAGCCTATAGCGAAGCAATTGGGGAGAGGTAATTTGAGCGCATCAGAGGAGCAGATAATCGATCAACTAAAGCGATTATTTGCCAGCAATTTTCCAGCAGAGGTTGAGGTTGGTATTGGTGATGATGCTGCAGTTTTACTTGGCATAAAGAATAAGTTAGTCGCCACCACAGATATGGCGGTTGAAGATGTGCACTTTAATTTAAGTTGGTCGACCCCTTTTGAAATTGGCGCCAAACTAACCACTTCTAACCTGGCAGATCTCTTTGCGATGGGCGCTCTTCCTAAATACTTACTAGTTGCCGCTGGATTACCACCTACTTCAAATGAGAGTTTTATTGCAGAGTTAGCTAATGGAATTAGATCGGTTGCAGATAAATTTAATGTAGCGGTAGTTGGCGGTGATCTCAGCAGATCAACAAAGGTAGTTTTAACCATCACCGCCTTTGGCGATCTAGCAGGTGCGGCAATCACCAGAGCTGGCGCACAGGTGGGAGATCAAATTTATGTAAGTGAGTTACCAGGATTATCTGCTGCAGGGTACGCCATCTTAAGTAGAGAGTTAGATCGCCCTAGATATGTAGTGCAGGCTCATCTAAATCCAAAGTTAGTTGCACCTAATAATTTGATTGCAAGCGCAACTGCGATGTGTGATATCAGTGATGGTATTTCAATAGATGGTTCGAACATCGCTAACGCCTCTAAGGTGAATTTTTCATTAAGCAAAGAGTTGATCTCTGCTGCGCCTGGCTTTAGTGATTTGGCTGAGTTAGCTACTGAGTTAAATGAGGATGTTTTTGATTGGATATTAAATGGTGGAGAGGATCACTTCTTTTTGGCAACTGTTAACCCTAAAAAAAGTGCGGGTATGTCGGCGATAAAAATAGGTGAGGTTGTTGCCGGCGATGGAAAGGTCTTATTAGATGGTAAAGCGATTAAACGAGCTGGGTACCAGCACTTTTAATATTTATTAACGAACCGCTTTGCCAGCCTTCAAGCATGATGCGCAAACATTTTGGCGACGTGATTGGCCATTGATAAAGGTGCGAATCTTTTGGATATTTGGATTCCAACGACGACGTGTTGCGCGCTTAGAGTGAGAGACATTGTTTCCAAAGCTCGGGCTTTTGCCACATAGATCGCAGATTGAAGACACTTTTTCTTACTCCCTTAAAATTAAATCTTATTTGAAGGCGAAAGATTACCTTGCAGGCACATTAATTGGCTAATCGGGTGGGTATTTACGCAGGGATTACCTTGCTTCATTAGATACTTCCTCTATGGCAACCCTGGAAACTCGAATCCTAAATATCCTCGGGGATCGCACGGCTGCAGTTCTAGAAAAATCCTTTGGCATCACCACCGTAAATGAGTTACTGCGCCATTACCCAAGAAGGTATGAGGTACGTGGTGAGTTAACAGATATCTCAACCTTAATCGCTGATGATGAGGTAACTATTCTGGCGCAGATCGAGCGAGTTAGCCTGCGACGTGCAAATGGAAAAAATATTTTAGAGGTTATCGTTACTGATGGAAGTGCGAATTTATCACTAACCTTTTTTAATCAAGCTTGGCGCGAGAAGGAGTTGAAGGCTGGTCGAGTTGGCTTATTTGCGGGCAAGGTTGGTGTTTTCAAGGGAAAGCGCCAACTATCACACCCGGATTATCAAATGGTGCCTGATGGTGATGATGTTGATGCAGCGGTAGCAGAGTTTGCCGGAAAGTTTTTACCGGTATATCCAGCAACAGCAAAGTTACCTTCCTGGAAGGTTATGCAGTGCATGAAGTTAGTAACTGACTCCTTAGATGAGATAGCTGATTACCTGCCAAGTGAGTTAATTACCAAATATAAGTACCCCAGCCTAAAACAGGCGTTTATTGATATTCACCAACCTAAAGAGTTGATCAATGCAGAGCAGGCTAGATTGCGATTAACCTTTGATGAAGCGTTACTACTGCAACTGCTGTTAGGCCAGCGCCGCGCTGAAATTATTAAGTTAAGTACAAAACATCGGACACCCAATACACCAGTCCTAGTTAAAGCCTTCGAAGATAGATTGCCATTTAAATATACCGATGGCCAGCAAATAGTAAATGAGGAGATAGCTAAGGATTTATCAAATAAGTATCCGATGCATCGATTGCTACAAGGTGAGGTAGGTTCAGGTAAAACCGTAGTTGCATTACGCGCTATGTTGTCAGTTGTTGATTCAGGTGGCCAAGCAGCTTTGCTTGCACCGACAGAGGTTTTAGCTCAACAACACTTTAGAACTATAAAGAAGTTGCTGGGAGAGTTAGCCGACTCCGGCACATTGCAAGCAGGTGAAATTTCAACCAGTGTTGAATTATTGACTGGATCAATGAGTGCAGCTACCAAACGAGCAATCCATGCCAGGTTAGCAAGTGGTGAAATTGGAATTGTGATTGGCACACACGCTTTGATGTCAGATGGTGTTGAGTTTGAAGATCTAGGTTTAGTAGTAGTAGATGAGCAACATCGATTTGGTGTTGAACAACGAGATGCGCTTCGGATGAAGGCGAAGCAACCGCCTCATCTATTGGTAATGACAGCGACGCCAATTCCCAGAACTGTTGCTATGACAGTCTTCGGCGATTTAGATATTTCAACCTTGCGAGAGTTACCTGGCGGCAGATCTCCAATTCAAACTCATTTAATTCCCGTTTTGGAAAAACCACATTATCTAGATCGCGCATGGGAGAGAGTGCGAGAAGAGGTAGGTAAGGGGCATCAGGTTTACATAGTTGCACCTCGAATTGTTAATCCAGATAAGAAATTAACAGAACGTGAAATGCATGCCGCACAAATGTTGGGCGAGGAGTTTCTAGATAATCAAAATATGACAGCGGTAGAGGAGTTAGCCCCTGAACTAGCTACGGGCGCACTAAAAGGATTAAAGATTGCCATGTTGCATGGGCGTCAAAGCAGTGAAGAGAAGGATCAAACAATGATCGCCTTCGCCAGTGGCGAGATTGATGTTTTAGTTGCGACAACAGTTATTGAGGTTGGTGTTGATGTACCAAATGCTTCGATGATGGTGATTATGGATGCAGAGCGGTTTGGTGTCTCACAATTACATCAATTACGTGGTCGAGTTGGAAGAGGTGGTGTGCCAGGACTTTGCTTACTTGTAACTGCAGCTGCAGAGCAAACGCAAAGCATGGAGCGGTTAATCGCGGTTTCTCAAACCCTAGATGGCTTTGAGTTAGCCAGAATAGATCTTGAGCAACGTAAAGAGGGAGATGTTCTTGGCTCCTCACAATCTGGCGGTAAATCTCATCTGCGATTACTACGAGTTTTGCGGGATGAGGATTTAATCGAGAGCGCACGAGAGGATGCTTTAAACTTACTTAAATCAGATCCAACTCTGTCAATGCATGATCAATTACTGTTAGAGGTAGAGAAGTTAAAGGATCAAGAGTCATCAGCATTTATGGATAAATCATGAGCATGCGAATCATTGCCGGAGTTGGCAAAGGGCGTAAATTATTCTCACCACCTTCAATTACCAGACCAACCTCTGACCGAGCACGGGAGGGATTGTTTTCATCTCTTATCTCTACCTTTGGCACATTAGATGGTCTGCACTTCTTAGATTTATTTGCTGGCTCTGGTGCAGTCGGAGTCGAAGCTTTATCTAGGGGTGCTGGCTTAGTTGAATCAATTGAGAGCAACTCAGAGAGTGCACAGGTATGTGAAAAAAACTTTGAATTACTATTAAATCAACCAAATCTGGGGAAGTTTAAAGTTCACCAAACAACTACATTTGAGTACATCAACCATTTAGCAAATAAGCAGTTTGATATTATCTTTTTAGATCCACCATATGATGTGACAAATATTGAGATTGAAAAAATCTTAAAGAAAATACAAAGTAATAACTTGCTGGGAAAATTTGGCGTGATTGCAATAGAGCGAGATGCCAAAGGTGCTGCATTCATCTGGCCAATTGGGTTGCAAGAGGTGAAGGTACGTTCATATGGCCAAGGGGCGATTCACTACGGCTCCCATGCTGATTAATATTTCAATTTCAGGTTAAGAATGGCTAACTGGCCATTTACTTGCTAGCGTTTTGCTTATGAGACGAGTTGTATGTCCCGGATCCTTTGATCCAATCACAAATGGTCACCTAGATATTATCAAGCGAGCCAGCTCCTTATTTGATGAGGTAGTTATTGCGGTCTTAGTAAATCAAACTAAAAGCTCACTTTTCACAGTGGATGAGAGAATTGAGATGATTAAAGAGGTTACTGCGATTTACAAAAATGTTTCAGTGGATTCTTGGAGTGGCTTGTTAGTTGATTACTGCAAATCAAATCAGATCACCACAATCGTAAAGGGGTTGCGCGCCGTCAGCGATTTTGATTACGAGCTGCAGATGAGTCAAATTAATCTGCAATTACAGGGCGTTGAAACCTTATTTATGGCCACCGCACCTTCAAACTCATTTTTATCTTCATCATTGGTGAAGGAGATTGCAAATCATGGCGGGGATGTTTCAGCCTATATGCCGGCGGCAATCGTAAGTAAGTTAAAATCTAGAGTTGCCAAAACAAGTTGATTAGCGAAAAAGGGGAGAAGTAAATGGATGTAATTGAGAATATCGAGGCAGCGATCGCTGCAGTAGAAGAGGCCCGCTCAGTTCCACTATCTGCTTCCTGTGTAATCCATCGCGGCGAGATGTTAGAACTATTAGAAAGTATTAAGTCATCATTTCCCAATGATCTAGCAAAAGCGATCACAATCTTGCGCCAACAATCAGAGATTATCGAAGGTGCAAATCAGCAATCAGACTCAATAATCGCCCAAGCCCGAGATGAAGTTTCACGATTGGTAGAGCAAACTGCAATTGTTACCGCTGCGAAGAGAGAGTCTGCCAAAATAATTGCAGATGCAACCGCAGAGGGTAAAAAAGATAAAGAGGAGATTGAAGCGTATATTGATTCACGCCTTGCTAATCTTGAGGTGATTTTGAATAAAACACTTGACGTAATCAGCCGAGGTCGCGAAAAGCTCGCTGGTGCTGATCCAAAGCATGCGTTGTCTGATCTAAAAGATCGGTAATTAAATGGCTAGATCGGTCTTTATCTTTAACACCCACGATCTGCCACATCGGGCTGGTGAGATGCGTGAGTATCAATTATCTCTGCCAGTTAGCGAGGCGATCGGCGTTGATTTACTCTCCATCAAACCTACGCAGATCATTTCGGTAGAGCTTCGCATTACCTCCGTTGATGAGGGAGTACTAGCAACTGGAGAGATATCCGCACTTGCAACTGGTGAATGTGGTCGATGTCTTGATCCAATTAATTGGCCAATTGATGAGCCCTTTACCGAACTTTTTTACTATGAAACCGCTGCCAGCAGAGCGATGGAAAAGGGAAAGAAGGGCGGAAAAAACTTTGCCAAACGAGATGAGAAAAAAGATATTGATCTAGAGGCTGATGAATTAACATTTATGATTGGTGATGAAATTGATTTAGAGTTACCGATTAGAGATGCTGTTATTTTAAATTTGCCGGTTAATCCCTTATGCAGTGAAGAGTGTCCGGGGTTGTGCCAAGGCTGTGGCGAAAAGTGGATTAACTTGCCAGCTGATCACGCCCACAACCCAGAGGATCCAAGATGGGCCGCACTCAAAGGTTTAAATCTCTAGATTTACGCAGGACAAAGCGGGCGTTTTTACAAGATCGCATTTTTCCTAGATAATTCTCACCTGCTACTGGGAGTTTGAGTAGCTACTAAAAAAGATTATTTTAAGGAGTCCTGATCATGCCAGTACCAAAGCGAAAAATGTCACGAGCACGCACTCGCTCTCGTCGAAGCATGTGGAAGACAACTCCAGCAAATTTAGCAACATGTGAACAATGCCAGTCACCAAAGTTGCAACACACTGCTTGCCCTACATGTGGAACATATAACCGCCGCCAAGTTCTAGAGGTTTAATCTGTACTCTCGCCTTACTGAGCAACTCGGAATTGCGGTTAAGGATGAGTTGCTACAACTTGCATTAACGCACCGCTCATTTTCATATGAAGCGGGTGGATTACCAACTAATGAACGCATGGAGTTTCTTGGCGATGCTGTACTCGGCTTAGTTGTTACAGATGAACTTTATAAAAAATTTCCAGATTTAGATGAAAGTCGTTTAAGTCCACTTCGTTCTGGTGTTGTAAATATGCGCGCCCTTGCTCAGATAGCCCGGGAAATTAACTTAGGTGAGTATTTACGAATTGGTAAAGGTGAAGAATCTACAAATGGTCGAGATAAGAACTCGATATTAGCTGACTCCTTAGAAGCACTTGTCGGCGCGATTTATTTAGAGCATGGATATAACAAATGCGCAGATGTAATTTTAAGATTGCTTGGCCCATTAATTGATGCAGCACAAAGCTCTGGCGCTGCTCTTGATGGTAAAACTGCGTTGCAAGAGTTGGCCGCTTCAATTGGTCTGACATCGCCAGAGTATGAGATTGGTGAGTCTGGGCCAGATCATGACAAGAGTTTTACTGCAGTTGCGATTTTAAGTGGCGAACACTTCCCGCAAGGTATTGGAAAGAGCAAGCGAGAGGCAGAGCAGGCAGCGGCTAAATTAGCTCATGAGGTGTTAGCAACCCGAAAAAGGTAAAGATGCCGGAGTTGCCAGAGGTTGAAACTGTACGAGCTGGACTTGCCAAGTATGTAATTGGCAAAAAGATTTTAAGTGCAGCAACCCTCCACTCCAGAGCACTTAAGCCAGCCTCAATTGCGCCAGTTTCTGCATTAATCGGTAGCAAAATCTTGGATGTAAAGCGAAGAGGAAAGTTTCTTTGGTTATCGCTAGATCGCCCAATCTGCCTAGTTGTACACCTTGGTATGAGTGGGCAGTTATTAGTGCAACCGAGCACAACCAGAGCTCATAAGCACCTGCGAGCAGAGTTTGGTTTATCAGCGAGTAGATTTGCCAAGCCAGGAGATCAACTTAGATTTGTTGATCAACGTACCTTTGGTTGGGTAAGTGTTGAAGAGTATGTAGGTGATGTACCAAGCTCTGTTTCGCATATTGCACTGGATCCATTTGAGGAAAATTTTGATCTATCGGCAGCAATTACAAGGATTAAAAAACGAAAATCTGCGATAAAACCAACCTTGTTAAATCAGGAGATTATTAGCGGGATTGGAAATATTTATGCCGATGAGGCGTTGTGGCGCAGCAAGATTCATCCAGAGATAATCTGCGAAGATTTAAGTAAAGCGGAGATAAAACGGATTATTAATAATGCGGTAGCGGTAATGCGGGAGGCGATTGATGCTGGTGGTACCTCATTTGATGAGCAGTATAAAAATGTAAATGGCGAGAGTGGGTACTTCGAAAGATCACTCGCCGTGTATGGCCAAGAGGGTGAGCCATGCCCCAGATGTGGCAGCGCAATCGCCAGAATCGCCTTTGCTAATCGCTCATCACACCTTTGCCAGCGTTGCCAGCGGTAGGTAGCGGTAATTTCGAGCAGTTTTTGGATAGGTTGCGCCTATGTATTTGAAGAGTATGAATCTGAAGGGGTTTAAATCCTTCGCCTCTTCGACCACTCTAAATTTTGAACAGGGCATTACCTGTGTCGTCGGTCCAAATGGTTCTGGAAAATCAAATGTAGTTGATGCCCTCTCCTGGGTAATGGGAGAGCAAGGTGCCAAATCTTTGCGCGGTGGCAAGATGGAGGATGTAATTTTCGCCGGCACAAGTGGACGTGCACCCCTTGGTCGGGCAGAGGTCTCGGTAACAATTGATAATACCGATGGTGTGCTACCAATTGATTTTGCTGAAGTAACTATTACCCGTGTCTTGTTTAGAAATGGTGCATCTGAGTACCAGTTAAATGGCGAAACAACTCGTTTACTTGATATTCAAGAGTTGCTAAGTGATAGCGGTATTGGTCGAGAGATGCATGTAATTGTCGGACAAGGCCAGTTAGATGCAATTTTGCTGGCAAATCCAGAGGAGCGCAGAGCTTTTATTGAGGAAGCGGCTGGTGTATTAAAGCATCGAAAGCGCAAAGAGAAGGCGATTAGAAAATTAGATTCAATGCAAACAAATTTGGCACGTATCCAGGATCTAACTGTCGAATTACGGCGTCAATTAAAACCACTGGGCAAGCAAGCTGAGGTTGCTCGTAAAGCTTCGATCATTCAATCTGATGTACGTGATGCAAAGCTTCGCTTGTTAGCTGATGATCTAATTACCTTGAAAAATTCTTCAAGCGTGGAGGAGGCGGATGAAAACTCATTGCGCGCTCGCAAAGAGTTGGTTGAATCTGAGTTAGAAAGCATGCGCTTACGTGAGGAACAGCTGGATTTAAACTCAGCTACCGAAAATCCATTACTAGTAAAAGCGCAAGAAAATTTCTATCGATTAACAGCGCAACGTGAGAAGTTTCGCGGAATTCAAAATCTTGCATCAGAGCGCGCCCGATTTTTATCGGAAGAGGCGGAGGAGGCTCGATCTGCCGGTCGTGATCCAGATGCCCTCGATGCTGAAGCAAAGATTCTCCGTGGCGAACAACAAAGCTTTGAACGAGATTTAAATGCTGCGCAATCACAATTATTTATTGATACCAATGCGCTAAAGGAGATTGAAGAGAAGTTATCACTCGAAGAGAGTTCAGTATCTGCCTCTCTTCGCGCAATTGCTGATCAACGAGAAGGAACCGCTCGACAAGAGGGTCACATCAACGGCTTAAAATCTAGAATTGATGCAACAAATGCAGAGGTAACTCGATTAACAACTGCCCTAAATGAAGCAAACTCAAGATTGAAGGGGTACCAAGAGGATTTTGCATTACTAGAAACTCAGATTGCAAGTGTTGGCGCAGCTGAGCCCGGGCTTGATTCGCAATTTGAAAATGCTAAGCGCGAGCTAGCAAGTGCGGAAAACCTTTTCGAGCAGGTTAAAGAGCGCCGCGATGCAGCTGAAAAATTACGTGCTGGTTCACTTGGTCGGTTATCTGCGTTTAAAGAGATCGTAGATCTAGTTCGCACTTCAAATAATCCTGATTTAATCGCAAAGATTGATTCCTTGACCACAACCTCTGAGAGTGAGGTCGGTAAATTATCTGCAGATTGTGATCGAATTAAATTTGAGATTACCTCAGCCCAGGATGTAATCGCTGCTACCCAATCAAATTATGATCAATTGTTAGCAAAATTAAATGAATCTGATGCGCGAATGAATGGTTTAGCAGAACAGATGGCGGTAGCTGGACAGAATGTGAAGAGTGCACATGCAGAGATTGAACGTTTGGTTTTATCAATAACTGAGGCCACTGGCCAACGCACATCTGATGAACGTGATTTAACCGCTGCAATCTCACAATTTGAGTCACAATCTGAACCACGAGAGCCAGATTTAACTCATCTCGAGGATTTAAGAACTCAAGTATCCAATGCTCGCTCAAAAGAGGTTGAATCACGGTTGCACCTTCGAACAGTTGAAGAGCGGATCACCGCAATTTCACAACGTGCACAATCATTGGAGGATGCAGCTCAAGTAGAGCGCGATTCTGCGAGCAAAGCGATTTCAAGAAGAGATGCTCGTGCAAAGGCGGCAATCACCGCACAACAAATAGCAGATGCTGCTTATGAAGCTTTAATTCAAATTGAATTATCTATCTCAAAAGCGGGTGCAGAGAGAGAACGATTAGAGCAATCTCGAACTCAACGCGAAGGTGAAATTTTAAGTATTCGTGGTGCCAGCCGTGAGTTAGCAATTGAGCTTGAGCGATTGACCTCAAGTGTTCATAAAGATGAGATTGCTCGAGCCGAGCAACGACTACGAATCGAGCAGTTAGAGATCAAGACGGTAGAGGAGCTAGGTGTTGATGTTGCAACACTGATCGCTGAATACGGTCCTAATAATGATGTACCAACATTTATCGAAAATGAAGAGGGTGAGTTTGTACCAGGAGATCTGATTCCATATCGCCGTGAACAACAAGAGAAGCGGTTAGCACAAGCAGAACGCTCATTAACCTTGCTTGGAAAGATTAATCCACTTGCCTTAGAGGAGTACTCATCACTCGAGGAGAGACTTCGTTACCTAGCTGAGCAGTTAGAGGATTTAAAGAAAACTAAACGTGATCTGCTAGAGATAATTAAAGAGGTAGATGATCGAGTTCAAGAGATATTTACACAAGCCTATGAAGATACCGCTCGTGAGTTTGAGTTAGTTTTCGCCAGATTATTCCCAGGTGGCGATGGTCGTCTAATTTTGACCAATCCTTCAGATATGTTGACTTCAGGAGTTGATGTTGAAGCACGACCACCAGGAAAACGAGTAAAACGTTTATCACTTCTATCAGGTGGTGAGCGATCACTTGTTGCGGTTGCCTTACTGATTGCGATTTTTAAAGCTCGTCCTTCACCATTTTACGTAATGGATGAGGTCGAAGCAGCACTTGATGACACAAACCTAGGAAGGTTGCTCGGTGTTTTTGAAGAGCTTCGCGAAAAATCCCAGTTAATTGTGATCACTCACCAGAAGCGAACAATGGAGATTGCCGATGCTTTGTACGGCGTAACGATGCGCGGTGATGGCGTATCCGAGGTTATCTCGCAACGTATTCGCGAAGTTGATGCTGTCTCTTAAAGTTTAATTGATGAGCTTGTTCAAGCGTTTACTTAACGCGGTTAAAAGTGGATCAACCACTGAATCTGAATGGAATGAGATTAGAAGTAACTTAATTGATTCAGATCTTGGAGTTAATTTAGTTGATCAACTTATTGCAGTAGCGAAAAAGAGTAAGCCCAATGATGCACAGAGTGCGATTACAAATGAGATTACAAGTTGGCTCAGTACTAAATCCAGGGAGATTACTCCTGGCAATGCTGGGCTAAATCCAGTTTTACTCGTAGGAATTAATGGAACTGGTAAAACAACTACAACTGCAAAGATCGCAAATTACCTGCAGCAAAGTAAATATAAAGTAATGCTGGCGGCGGCAGATACATTTCGCGCAGCAGCGGTTGAACAGCTGCAAAGCTGGGGGCAACGGTTAGATATTCCAGTTATTGTTGGTAAACCAAATAGCGATCCAGCAGCCCTGGCCTTTGAAGCGACTAAAGCAGCAATAGAATCAAATATTGATTATCTGTTAATTGATACCGCTGGCCGATTGCACACCAAAGTGGATTTGATGGATGAGCTTCAAAAGGTAGTTAGAGTGATTGAGAAACAGAGTCCGATCAAGGAGATTCTCTTAGTCATTGATGCCACCACGGGACAAAATGCAATTGCTCAAGCAAAGAGTTTTATTGCGCTGGCACAGATAACTGGATTTGTGATCACAAAATTAGATGGCAGTGCAAAGGGTGGAGTGGCGCTAGCTATCGAGCGGGAGAGTGGGTTACCGATCAAATTTATTGGGGTAGGTGAGGCGGTAGGGGATTTGCAGCCATTTAATTCAGCGGATTACATAAGATCACTCCTCAATTAACAAGGATTTAACACAACAGCGCTTTTTGTGATCTACCTGAAACCATATCGGTGAGCGCCTGTAACCCTGCCAGGTAATGATCTGCCCTATCTCAACGAGGAGAAACTCCCAACAATCGGAGATTTATGACAGATGTAGTTTTAAATAGTGGTGATACCGCTTGGGTATTAGCCAGCAGTGCTTTGGTTTTACTCATGACACCAGGACTTGCCCTTTTTTATGGTGGCATGGTCCGCGCAAAGAGTGTTTTAAATATGATGATGATGTCACTAGTTACCATCGGAGTTGTTAGTGTCCTTTGGGTAATTTATGGCTTCAAATTAGCTTTTGGATATGAAGCAAACTCCCAGTGGTATGGGGCGATTTCATTCTCAGGGCTTGGATCTGCAGTTAATGAATTAACAAATAATGGTGGGGTATACCCAATTCCATTACTTGCATTTGCGGCATTTCAATTGATGTTTGCCATCATCACACCAGCCTTAATCTCTGGTGCAATCGCTGACCGAACCAAGTTCACAGCATGGGCGGTCTTTGTTGCGGTTTGGTCAACTGTTGTCTACTTCCCAGTTGCACACTGGGTCTTTGCATTTGGTAACAAGGTTGGAGACACAGTTACCGGTGCTGGCTTCTTAGCTTCACGTGGCGTTCAGGATTTTGCGGGCGGAACTGCTGTGCACATTAATGCGGGCGCAGCTGGTCTAGCACTGGCATTTATTCTTGGTAGAAGAGTTGGCTGGCGCAGAGATTCAATGCGGCCACACTCAATGCCATTAATGATAATTGGCGCAGCTCTACTTTGGTTTGGCTGGTTTGGATTTAATGCTGGCTCATCCCTTGGTGCAAATGGCATTGCCGCACTTGCACTTATGAACACCCAGGTTGCAACTGCAGCTGCCGCTCTTGGCTGGTTGTTGGTTGAAAAAATTAGAGATGGTCATCCAACCTCATTAGGTGCAGCATCAGGTGCTATTTCTGGCTTAGTTGCAATCACACCAGCTTGTGCATTTGTTGCACCATGGGCAGCGGTCGTAATTGGCTTGCTCTCTGGTGTTATTTGCGCACTTGCAGTTGGCTTGAAGTACAAGTTTAACTTTGATGATTCATTAGATGTAGTTGGTATCCACTTAATCGGTGGTTTGTGGGGCAGCTTGTCCATTGGAATCTTTGGCAGCGCCGCAATCAACTCAGTTGGCTTAAATGGAATTATTAATGGTGGTGGCGTTGAGTTACTAGGCAAGCAGGCATTTGGTGCCTTCTTTGTACTTGCATACTCATTCATTGCAACCTTGATAATTGGCTTCATCATTGACAAAACAATTGGCTTTAGAGTGAAAGCTGATGCTGAAGTTGCTGGTATCGATTATGACCAGCATGCCGAAACTGCTTATGAGCTTACAAATAGTGGAAGAGGAGGATTTTCTTCATGAAGTTAATCACCGCAATTATTAAGCCACAGAAGTTAGATGATGTTAAAGAGGCGTTGATTGCCGCTGGAGTCACTGGAATGACAGTTTCAGAGACAAAGGGCTTTGGTCGACAATTGGGTCTGACCGAGGTTTACCGCGGTGCGCAATACAAGGTTGATCTAATTCCAAAAATTAGATTAGAGGTACTGGTTACCGCCGTAACAGCCGACAAGGTAATTAAGGTGATTACCGAGGCGGCGCGAACTGGAAATATTGGTGATGGCAAAGTTTGGGCAACACCAGTTGATTCGGTAATTCGCGTACGCACTGGTGAGAGTGGCGAAGCGGCGGTCTAATCTAAGTAAGATAGCAGTTATGTTTGAAGCGCTAGGTCAGAGATTTACCAAGGTATTTTCTGGCCTACGCGGCAAGGTAAGTGAGTCAGATCTAAATACCTTTGCATCTGAGATTAAAACCGCATTACTAGAGTCTGATGTTGCTCAATCTGTTGCCGATAATTTCGCTACGCAGATCTTAAAAATTGCGCAGGAGCGATCTGATGAGATTAACAAATCAACAAATCCAGCTCAGAAAATTTTTGAGATTGTTAATGCTCAATTAACCCAAACTCTCGGTGGCTCAGCAAGAAGGTTGCGCCATGCTAAGACCGGCCCAACTGTAATTTTGTTAACTGGTTTACAGGGCGCAGGTAAAACCTCACTTGCTGGAAAGCTTGCCAAGTATTTAAAGGATCAAGGAAATACTCCGTTATTGGTGGCATCTGATTTACAACGCTTAAATGCGGTTACTCAACTGCAGGTAGTAGGCCAATCAATCTCAGTTCCAGTCTTTGCACCTGAACCAGGCAATGGTGTTGGCGATCCAGTAGCGGTTGCAAAAGCGGGTTTGCAATTTGCAAAGGATAAAGTTCATAACTTTGTGATAGTTGATACCGCAGGTCGATTGGGTGTTGACCAAGAGTTAATGCAACAAGCAATCAGGGTGCGCGATGCTGTTTCACCTGATGAAATCCTCTTTGTAGTTGATGCCATGATTGGTCAAGATGCAGTTGTAACCGCAAAAGCATTTGCCGATGGTGTGGGATTTGATGCGGTTGTTTTAACTAAATTAGATGGCGATGCCCGCGGCGGTGCTGCACTTTCTATTGTTGAGATAACTGGTAAGCCAATCATCTTTGCGGCAACTGGCGAGAAGGTGTCAGATTTTGATTTGTTTTATCCAGATCGTATGGCCTCTCGAATTTTGGGAATGGGAGATGTTGCATCATTAGCAGAACAAGCAAAACGATCAATGTCTAGTGATACTGCAGCAAAGCTAGAACAAAAGTTTGCCAGTGGGGATGATTTCACCTTTGCGGATTTCCTCTCTCAACTTGAAGCAATGAAAAGTATGGGCAGTATGAGCAAGTTAATGGGGTTGTTGCCTGGCTCTGGTGCGATGAAAAAACAGATGGAAAATTTTGATGAGAGTGAGTTGGTACGAACAAGAGCGATTATTGAGTCGATGACACCTCAAGAGCGAGCTGATCCAAAGGTATTAAATGGTTCAAGACGCGCCAGAATTTCTCGTGGAAGTGGCAGAGCAATTAGTGAAATTAACTCATTGGTCGAGAGATTTTCTGGAGCACAAAAGATGATGAAGAAGATGAGAAATGGTGGTATGCCGGCAATTCCTGGAATGCCCGCAATGACTGGTTTGGGTGGCATGCCAAAAATTTCAAAAAATAATCCACCGCCAAAGAAGAAATCTAGATCTGGAAATCCAGCGAAGCGGGCGGCAGAAGAAGGTAGTTGAGCCTGTAATTTTGGAATATTGGGTGGTGCTGGCAAGATTAGCCTCCTGCTAATGGGACCCTCTAACCCGTAGCAATATTTATCCGCAGGTCGTATTAATTTGTAAACGCCCCCGCTGTTTACATATAAATCACAACCGATTATTTTCTACAGGGAGCTTTGTGTCAGTAAAGATTAAATTGATGCGTCTTGGAAAGATTCGCACACCGCATTACCGAATTGTGATTGCAGATTCACGTTCTGCCCGTAACTCAAAGGCGATCGAAGAGGTTGGTCGTTACTCACCCGCATCTGAGCCATCATTAATTGAGGTTAATTCTGATCGCATTCAGTACTGGATGGGTGTTGGTGCACAACCAACTGAGGCGGTAACTGCACTTCTAAAAATTACTGGCGATTACCAAAAGGCACATGATCTGCCAGGCAAAGAGGGAACACTAAAAGCTCTGCCAGTGCGAATTGATAAGCGTGTTGCTTATGAAGCTGCTGTGAAAGAGGCGATGAATGAGCCAGCAGATGGCGCAACAACTCTAAAGAAAAAGGCTGCAGAAAAATTAGCGGCTAAAGCTGCACCTATTGTTGAAGCACCAGCAGAAGTTGCTGCAGAGACACCAGTTGCTGAAGCAGTAGCAGAGGTTCCAGCTCCAGTTGTGACTGAAGTGTCCGAGCCAGTAATTCAAAATGCTGAGGCAGAGGTTCCAGCTCCAGTAGTGAATGAAGAAGCTCCAACCGAAGAAAAAGCTGCTGAATAATTATGATTGATGAAGCGCTAGAGCATTTAGTTAAAGGGATTGTTGATAATCCACAAGAGGTTGTAATTAGCGAGAAAAATCATCGTGGCGGTACAACTCTTGAGGTTCGTGTGCATCCAGAGGATATTGGCAAGGTAATTGGTCGCAATGGTCGTACCGCTCGTGCACTTCGCACAGTTGTAAGTGCAATCGCTGGAAGATCAGTTCGTGTTGACTTAATCGAGGCGGACGAGGGTCGTTAATTTGCAACTTGTCGTAGGTCGAATTGGCCGCGCACATGGTGTTCAAGGTGAGGCCACAGTTGAGGTTAGAACAGATCAACCCGATCAAAGATTTGCAGTTGGTGCAACGGTAAGCACTGAGGATGGTCGCAACTTAATCATTACTGGAAGCCGCTGGCACAATAAAATTCTCCTTTTATCATTTGCCGGTATAACCGATCGAGATCAAGTAGAGCAGTTGCGAGATCAACTTGTATCAACTGAGGTTGATACTGAGGATCAAGAGCCGGGCGAGTACCACTTCCAACAATTAATTGGTTGCCAGGTAAAATTAGAGAATTCAAAAGAAATCGGCGTAGTTCGCGAAATTATTCAACTTCCTGGTCAAGATTTACTGGGGATTGACACCCCTAATGGTGAAGTTTTAATCCCAATGGTTAAGCAGATTATTATCGCCATAGATATCAAGGCTAAATTAATTGTAGTAAACCCACCAGAAGGGTTGCTAGATGTTGAAAATTGATATTGTCTCCATCTTTCCAGAGTATTTAAAACCACTTGAGCTCTCTCTGCTAGGTAAGGCGCAAGAAAAGGGTTTAATCTCAATTAAGATCCATGATTTGCGCAAGCACACAACAGATCCTCATCACTCAGTTGATGACACACCTTACGGAGGCGGGGCCGGCATGGTCATGTCTGCCGAGCCATGGGGATTAACAATTGATGAAATTAGTGATAATACAACCCAGTTTGATTTAATAATTTTAACTCCAGCTGGAAAAAAGTTTGATCAGCAAATGGCGATAGAGTTTTCAAAAAAAGAGAATCTAATCTTTGCTTGTGGCAGGTATGAGGGAATAGATGCCAGGGTCGGTAAGTATTATGCCGGTCAAAAAAACTTTAACGTGCATGAAGTTTCGATTGGCGATTATGTATTAGGCGGTGGTGAGGTAGCAACTATGGTGATCGTAGAAGCAACCGCTAGATTAATTCCAGGAGTATTGGGTAATCCATTATCTTTAAAAGAGGAGAGCCACACACTTACAAATAAAGATGGATCATTAGTTGAGTATCCAAATTACACAAAGCCTGCGCTATGGCGAGGTCTTGAAGTTCCTGAGATTTTGTTATCTGGCAATCATGGCGAGATAGCGAAATGGCGAATTGCACAGGCTGAGCGTCGAACACAGGAGTTAACAGAGGAATAAATTCGACACGCCAGCGGTTAAGTAGGCAGTGAGCGTTTTTTAGGGGATTATCCGCCCAAGTCAGAGCATTACTTAATGCTCATTTAAAGATAGCGATTTAGAGGGAGGTGCAAGATGGCAACCGATTACGACACCCCCAGAAAAACCGATGAAGAGTTACATGAAGAGTCCCTTGAAGAGCTAAAGGCTCGACGCGCAGATGCGCAATCAGGACAGGTTGATGTTGATGAAGAAGAGGCGGCAGAGAGCTTAGAGCTTCCTGGCGCAGATCTCTCCGGTGAAGAGTTGGCATTAAAGGTTGTACCAAGACAAGAGGATGAGTTCACTTGTAATAAATGTTTCTTAGTTAAGCATATAAATCAAAAAGCTCGCGGTGAAGGTGCAAAAGCAATCTGTAAGGATTGCGAGTAACCATTTATTTTTGCGCTTTAGCGAGTGCTTTCACTAATCGCTTTGGATCCTTTGATGAGATCAACCAATAAGGTGTGGGATCCTTTTTATCCTTCAGTTCGACCTTAACTCCAGTTTTGCTCCAGAAGTTAATCGCTAAGAAAGCTGCTGGATCTGCATCAACTCCCGCCACTCTTTTAAATCCTTCAGCATCTAAAGCGGTCGCCGATTTAACAAATTTAAGATCAATCTTCGCCTTATTGGCAATTAGCATCTGGCCGTCAATAGTGGTCGTAGTGCGCATCTTGATCGAGAGCGAATAAAAGCCAGCAAAACTTATTCCTGTTACAAGTAGGGCAGCTACATTTCCCAGCGGAGCCCAAACTGAGAGATATATGGATATACAGAGCATGGCGATAAAGGACCAGATCCAAATGCCCCAGGATAATTGCTCAAAGAATTTTATCGATTTTGATTTATCATTCATCTTAGGGAAAGGATACGCTTACTTTATGAGTCGAATTGCAAGCACTATTCCACCCGCTGATGCAGTTATGCCGATTCGCCATCCAAAGGCGCCAGCGATCGGATCTCAAATCCCATCGCATTTTGGTCATTGCTACGGCTGTGGTGAATTACATAAAACTGGGTTGCACTTTACAGCGATCGCTGGGAAAGATTTAGATCTAACTGGCAGTTTCACAGTTACAGAGAATCATCAAGGAGCACCCGGATTAGCACATGGTGGATTGCTCTCCCTAGCCTTTGATGAGGCAATGGGAAAGTTGATGTGGTTAATTAGAACCCCTGCTGTTACCGGAAGACTTGAGACAGATTTTTTAATGCCGGTGCCAATGGGTAGAACCCTCTTTATAAATGCGAAAATTACTGGGCAATCTGGGCGAAAAATTTATGTCGAAGCAGAGGGGCGATTAGATTCAGTTACAGGTGAGCTTGCGGTCAAGGCGGCCGCAATATTTATTGCTGTTCCAATGCAGCATTTCATCAGTAACTTAACCGCAGAGTACAAAGAGCATTTGAAACAACATCCCGGATTACTAGCTTTTGTTGATCCAGATTTTGATATTAATCCATGAGCAAATTACAGGTATTAGTAACGCGGCTTGATAAATCTATGCCAACTCCTTCTTACGCTAAGGGCGGAGATGCCGGAGCAGATTTAAGTACCGCAATTGATTTTACGATAGCTCCTGGTGAGCGAAAATTAATTCCAACCGGCATTAGTATCGCCCTGCCAGATGGCTATGCAGCCTTTGTTCATCCTCGATCTGGATTAGCAATTAAGTACGGCGTATCGATGGTCAATACACCTGGAACTATTGATGCTGGATATCGAGGTGAGCTTCAAGTGATCTTAATTAATCATGATTTAACCCAATCAGCATCCTTTAAAAAAGGCGATCGAATTGCCCAATTAGTAATTCAAAGGGTGGAAAGAGCTGAGTTTGTTGAAGTTACTCAATTACCAGGATCGCAGCGAGCAACTGGTGGATTTGGATCAACCGGCTCATGAGTTATGAAGGTCAAGCACAAGATAAAGATAAAGTCATCAACGCATTGGGTGGCAAGCGGGGTTTAATCGACTCTGGTTTGCCCGCTTTGGTATTTCTTGTTGTATTCAACCTATCTGATCAAAATATCAATACCGCCATTTGGGCGGCGTTAACCTTGTCCGCTACCTTAACTTTCTATCGTTTAATTAAACGAGAGACATTACAACATGCCTTTTCAGGGTTAATCGGAGTTGCAATTTGCGCCCTAATATCTCGGCGCAGTGGAAATGCGGCGGATTTTTACCTACCTGGGCTTTGGATTAATGCTGCATATGGAGCTCTTTACGCATTTACCAATTTAATTAAATGGCCAATTTTGGGTGTTTTACTTGGACCAATTTTGGGCGAGAACTTCCTATGGCGCAAGGATCCAAAACGGCTTCGTGCATATATAAATGCTGGTTGGTTGTGGGTTGGTTTATTTGCCTCTAGATTAATTGTTCAGTATCCACTTTACGAAAGTGGAAATATTAATGCGTTAGGAACCGCCAGATTATTAATGGGCTATCCATTATTTATATTAGCTGCTTGGGGCAGTTGGTTGATTTTAAAGAGAGTTCCTACAACGCCAGGGGCGCAGGATCAAAGTAAGAGTTAGGCGCCAATAAAACAGGCTTTTAATTGATTCTCAGCCTTTGCCGAAGCTACAAAAAGTAATTCATCACCGGCAGCGAAAACATCATGCTCTTGTGGTGCAATCACTCTGCCATCTCGAACAATTGCAGCGAGTGAAGCATCCTCGGGCAGCTCTACCTCACCAACAGTTCGACCACAACACTTTGCTGAATCTGGCAGAGTAATCTCCACTAAATTCGCTTCACCTTTGCGGAAAGAGAATAGACGTACTACATCACCGACGGTAACCGCCTCTTCGACTAGGGCGGAGATAATTCTTGGTGTCGATACTGCAACATCAACTCCCCATGAAGAGTCAAACATCCACTCATTTTTTGGATGATTAACACGCGCAACTACTCGAGGAACACCGTACTCAGTTTTTCCGAGGAGGGAGGCAACTAGATTTACCTTGTCATCACCAGTTGCAGCAACAAGCACTTGGCAGCCATCTAACTTTGCTAGATCAAGGGAGGTAATTTCACATGCATCAGCAAGTAACCATTCAGCTGCTGGTACCGAATCCATTTTTAATGCTTTTGGATCTCGATCAATTAATAAAACTTGATGACCATTCTCAAGTAGTTCGCGAGCAATAGCGCGACCAACATTTCCAGCTCCGGCGATAGCAATTCTCATATTAATTTCCATCCGGTGATGCTGATAAAGTTTTTTCAATATTTGAGATCTCTTTTTCAGATGCAATCACATGCACTAAATCACCCTCTTGTAAAACAGTGTGCTCATCTGGAACAAGCGCCTCACCTAATCTGGTTATGAAGGCAACTCGAGCATCGGTATTTTTCTCAATCAGCGTTACCGCTTCACCATACCAATCACCATGCAGATGAACCTCAAGTAATTGCACAGTGCCAGTTGCATCTCGCCATTCAGATTTTGAACCAGATGGTGATAATCGGCGCATAATTTGATCGGTTGTCCACAGCACAGTGGCTACAGTTGGAATTCCTAACCGTTGGTAAATTTCGGCTCGACCTGGATCATAAATTCTGGCAACAACATTGCTAACACCAAAAGTTTCACGAGCAACACGAGCCGCCAAAATATTTGAGTTATCACCATTTGAAACGGCGGCAAAGGCATCGGCCTTTTCTATCCCGGCTTCAAGCAAGGTGTCTCGATCAAATCCAACACCGGCAATGGTTCGACCATTGAAATCTGCGCCTAGTCGGCGAAATGCTTCGCGGTTTTGATCGATTACAGCGACGGTATGTCCAGCTTTTTCTAAATCAACCGCCAAAGTAGATCCGACTCGACCGCAACCCATGATTACAACGTGCACGGAGTACAACTTACACCCGTACTCTACGAGTTGTGGAATTAGACGCTGGCGAACGGTTAAAAGTAGGCGAAATTCTCGAGGTTGAAATCGGACCAATTGCTCATGGTGGACACTTTGTTGCCAGGCATAATGGCCAGGTAATTTTTGTTAGACATGCGATTACTGGCGAAAGAGTAAAGATAAAGATTACGGCAGTTAATTCCAAGATCGCACATGCAGATCTTTTTGAGTTATTAATCTCAGCTCCAGAGCGGGTTTCTGCTCCATGTAAGTACGCCGGAATTTGTGGTGGTTGCGACTTTCAACATATTTCATTAAGCGCACAACTTAATTTCAAAAGATCGATAATTTTGGAGCAGTTTTTAAGGATCGGCAAAATTGATTTGGTTACAGAAGGTTTTGATCTACCAATGCATCAATTATCGCCAACTGATGGTCTGCACTGGCGAACCAGAATGGATTTTGCAGTCTCACCCCAAGGCAAAATTGGTTTCTTTGGCGCTCGAAGTAACTCTGTAATTGAGATTGATGATTGCTTAATTGCTGATGAACGTATGAAGGTATCAGATTTGGTAAATCGAAGTTGGAAATCAGATGCCCGAGTAGAGGTTGCAGTTTCCAGCACATCCGAGATTTCGGTTATGCGATCTGGTCGCAGTATTAGTGGGCCGACACAATTAACGGAGCAGGTAGATGGAAACTCATTTCGAATTTCGCCAGTTGCTTTTTGGCAAAGTCATCGAAATGCACCAACCACATTAGTAAAAGCCGCCCTTGCTCAACTTGCAGCTAAGCCTGGGGATTGGGTATGTGATCTCTATTCTGGAGTAGGTTTATTTGCAGCACAGATTTTGCATCAAGTTGGACGACAAGGTGAAGTGACCTTAATTGAGAGTGATAAAACTGCAGTGGCTGATGCGAGAAAGATATTTAGTAAATATGAGAATGTAAGTATTTTTGCTGGATTAGTAGATCAACAGTTAGCCCAAGTAAAACGAGCAAACGCTATTTTGCTAGATCCACCTCGTACCGGAGCTGGTGAATCAGTGATCAAACAAATGGTGAAATTAAGACCGCGAAAAATTGTTTATGTAGCGTGTGATCCTGCTGCGCTGGCCAGAGATGCTAAATATTTAAAAGAGAGTGGTTATAAGTTAGATCACATAGAAGGGTTTGATTTGTTTCCAATGACTCAGCACATGGAATGCGTGGCTGGATTTTCACCAGCAAACTAGTAAGATTTAGATATTCCCATAGAAGAGTAGGTGGCCGGTTATGAGTAAAAACTCCTTTAATGCCAAGACCACCCTACAAGTTTCTGGCAAAGAGTATGAGATCTTTGATATTACTAACTTTGCCCAAGCTAAGGATTTACCCTTCTCCCTAAAAATATTGTTAGAGAACTTATTGCGCACTGAGGATGGCGCAAATATCACCGCCGAACAGATAAAAGCTTTAGCCGCTTGGGACCCAGCTGCTGAACCTGATACCGAGATTCAATTTACGCCAGCTCGTGTGATTATGCAGGATTTCACCGGTGTTCCATGCATAGTAGATCTAGCAACTATGCGAGAAGCAATAGTTGAATTAGGAGGGGATCCGGCAAAGGTTAATCCACTCTCACCAGCTGAGTTAGTAATTGATCACTCAGTTATTGCCGATAAATTTGGAACACAAGATTCCTTTGAACAAAATACCGATATTGAGTATCAACGAAATCAAGAGCGTTACCGTTTTCTTCGCTGGGGACAAACCGCCTTTGACGAATTTAAAGTTGTTCCACCAGGAACTGGCATTGTCCACCAGGTGAATATTGAGTTCTTAGCTCGAGTAATTATGACGCGCAATGTAGATGGAAAGTTAAGAGCTTATCCAGATACGGTAGTTGGCACCGATTCACACACCACCATGGTTAATGGTTTAGGCGTCCTGGGTTGGGGAGTAGGCGGCATCGAAGCAGAGGCGGCGCTATTAGGACAGCCTGTTTCAATGTTAATTCCAAAGGTGGTTGGCTTTAAGTTAAGTGGAGAGCTACCAACCGGAACAACTGCTACCGATCTAGTGTTAACAATTACCGAAATGCTGCGTAAACATGGTGTGGTTGGTAAGTTTGTCGAGTTTTATGGTCCTGGAGTTTCGGCACTTCCAATGGCTAATCGAGTAACTATTGGAAATATGTCACCAGAGTACGGTTCTACAGTTGCTATCTTCCCAATTGATGAAGAGAGCATTCGCTATTTGAAATTTACTGGGCGCAGTGCAGAGCAGCTAGAGCTTGTTGAAACGTATGCCAAGGTAAATGGGTTGTGGCATGACCCAGCAGCCGAGCCTAGATTTTCAGAAAAATTACAGTTAAATCTAGCCACAATTGTTCCATCGATCGCCGGTCCAAAGCGACCACAGGATCGAATTGGTTTAGTCGATGCTAAATCCGCTTATGAAAAAATTGCACCAACATACTTCAGTGATAAAACCAATAAGAGCAAGATTGATATTAAGGTAAATGGGAAAGCAACAACTGTTACTAATGGAGATGTAGTAATTGCATCCATTACTTCATGTACCAACACTTCAAACCCTTCTGTGATGATTGGCGCAGCACTTCTTGCAAAGAAGGCGGTTGAGAAAGGTTTAAGCTCTAAACCTTGGGTTAAAACCACATTGGCTCCTGGTTCAAAGGTGGTCACCGATTATTACGATCGATCTGGCCTGACTCCCTACATGGAGAAGTTAGGTTTTAATTTAGTCGGCTACGGTTGTGTAACTTGTATTGGAAACTCAGGGCCACTGCCGATTGAGATCAGTAAGGCAATTAATGAGAATGATTTAGCTGTATCTGCAGTCTTATCTGGAAATAGAAACTTTGAGGGTCGAATCTCACCAGATGTGAAGATGAATTACCTAGCATCGCCTCCGCTTGTGGTGGCTTACGCTTTAACTGGATCAATGAATCATGATTTTGAGAGTGAACCAATTGGAAATGGCAGTGATGGTAAGCCTGTCTTTCTACGAGATATCTGGCCTACTCAATCTGAGATTCAGACCGTGATTGATTCATCAATCTCATCTGAAATGTTTACCAAGGATTACGCATCGGTTTTTGATGGCGATCACAGATGGAAATCCTTAGCAACTCCTACCGGAAAAATCTTTGAATGGGATGCAAAATCAACCTATGTTCGTAAACCACCATACTTTGAAAATATGCCACGGGATCCAAAGCCAGTCACCAATATTTCAGGCGCGAGAGTTTTAGCAATTCTGGGAGATTCAGTTACAACTGATCACATATCACCGGCTGGAAATATAAAGGCAGATTCACCCGCTGGAAAGTACTTAGCTGAGAATGGAATTGATCGCGCAGATTTCAACTCATACGGTTCCAGACGTGGAAATCATGAGGTAATGATTCGCGGAACTTTTGCCAATATACGTCTGAAAAATCTACTTCTTAATGGAGTTGAAGGTGGATTTACTAAGAACTTTTTAGCAAATGGCGAACAAGCCACAATTTATGATGCTTCCATGGCTTACCAAGCAGCGGGAATTCCGTTGGTGATCTTGGCAGGTAAAGAGTATGGCTCTGGCTCTTCCCGTGACTGGGCTGCCAAGGGAACTGCATTGCTCGGAGTTCGCGCTGTTATTGCTGAATCATTTGAAAGAATTCATCGATCAAACTTAATTGGTATGGGTGTACTTCCATTGCAATTCCAAGATGGTGAGAGCGCGGCCAAGCTAGGAATTACTGGGGAAGAGAGCTTTGCAATAACTGGTGTAGAAGAGCTAAATAGTGGCCCAGCGCCAAAGTTGGTCACGGTAATCGGCGGTTCAAAGAGTTTTAAAGCCAAGCTTCGAATCGATACACCCGGTGAGGCAGATTACTATCGCCATGGCGGCATCATGCAGTTCGTATTACGCTCACTTTTAAAGTAAATCGCTAATTCAATAGTACGGGTTTAAACTTCTACCATGCTGGAATCAATTAAATCACCCGCTGATCTACCGGGTTTAAGCGAGGATCAATTAACAGCTTTAGCGGAGGAGATCCGATCTTTTTTAATTGAAAAAGTTTCAAAATCCGGCGGACATCTTGGCCCAAATTTAGGTATTGTTGAATTAACAATTGCATTACATCGAAGCTTTCAATCCCCAAAGGATGTCATGATCTTTGATACCGGACATCAAACCTATGTTCATAAATTGTTAACTGGCAGAATGGCTGGCTTTGATAAGTTAAGACAACGTGGTGGCCTGGCAGGTTACCCAAATAGAGTTGAAAGCGAACATGATGTAGTCGAGAACTCACATGCATCAACCGCTCTCTCCTGGAGCGATGGTATTGCCAAGGGTTTTATGTTGACCAAGCAATCTGATCGGACAGTTGTTTGCGTAGTAGGAGATGGTTCATTAACCGGCGGTATGGCCTGGGAAGCATTAAACAACATCGCCTCAAGCACAAATGAGAAGTTGGTAATAGTTGTAAATGATAATGAACGTTCATATTCACCAACTATTGGTGGAGTTGCTACCTACCTCTCAACACTTAGAACTACAAAAGGATATGAAAAGTTTTTAGATTGGGGTAAAGGAGTTCTAGAGAAAACTCCAGTAGTTGGTCATCCTATCTACGAGACATTACATGGAATGAAAAAAGGAATCAAAGATATTATTGCGCCGCAGGGAATGTTTGAAGATTTAGGTTTGAAGTACTTTGGCCCTATTGATGGCCATGATATTTTGGCGATGGAGAAAGCGTTAAAGATCGCAAAGGAGTTTGGCGGTCCAGTTTTAGTTCACGTGATAACTGAAAAAGGTAAAGGGCATGCACCCGCAATAAATGATGAGGCGGAGAAGTTCCATGCAGTTGGAGTTGTTGATCCAGAGACTGGCGAGCCAGTAAATAAGTCGGTTAAAAGCTGGACCTCTGTTTTCTCCGACGAATTAGTAAAGATAGGTAATGAGCGAAGTGATGTAGTTGCCATTACCGCTGCCATGATGGGACCTACTGGATTAGATAAGTTTGAGAAAAATTTCCCAGATCGCACCTTTGATGTTGGAATTGCAGAACAACATGCGACTACCGCTGCTGCTGGTATGGCTTACGCTGGACTGCATCCTGTTGTAGCGGTTTACAGCACCTTTTTAAATAGAGCTTTTGATCAATTACTACTAGATGTGGCACTACATAAAGCTGGCGTAACCTTTGTTTTAGATAGAGCCGGCGTCACAGGTGATGATGGTCCATCACATAATGGCATTTGGGATTTAGCTTTAACTGGAATTGTGCCAACTCTTCATGTTGCAGCTCCGCGAGATGGGGCTCGAGTTCGCGAAACATTACGCGAAGCAATTGATATCACCGACGCACCAACTCTGCTTCGTTTTCCAAAGGGTGCGGTAAATGATGATATTCCAGCTTTTGAACGCCGAGATGGCATAGATGTTTTGTATCGCGGCGAGAGTGCGGATATTTTGCTTGTAAGTATTGGTGCATTTGCTGCCATGGCAGTGGAGGCTGCTGGCCAGGCTTATCGTGAAGGTGTTGGTGTAACTGTGATTGATCCACGCTGGGTCAAACCTCTCCCAAAATCATTAATCACTATGGCTCAGCGATACAAGAGTGTTGTAGTTCTAGAAGATGGTATTAAACATGGCGGTATCGCCAGCACAATCAGTGAATTGTTTCGTGATGCTGGATTATCGGTACCAGTTCACTCAATCGGTGTACCGCTTGCATTTATTGAACACTCAAAACGTGCCGAAGTTTTGCAAGATCTAGGCATCACAGTTCAAAACATCACTCGATCCTTAGTTACTTGGAGCGCAAGCGATTTATCGGTTAAGGAAGAGATGCAACTCCAGCGGGATGAAAACGCGCACCGCAAACCGCTTCACTAACTCCTTCACGATCTAAGTAAGGCAGGATGCCACCTAGGTGCATCGGCCAACCAGATCCAAGCAACATACAAATATCTATCTCAGCCGGCGTTGCAACAACACCCTCATCTAACATCATCTTTGCTTCGGTTGCGATCGCCTTTAATGCTCGATCACGAACTTGATCCGCAGTAGATGGAGATGAACCCTTTTCAACTAAAGCTAGCGCTGCTGGATTTACCTGGTTCACACCATTTTCATCCTTCACATAAAATGTTCTTACTCCCTCTTTTACAAAACGCTCCATAGTTGGTGAGATTTTGTATCGAGGTCCAAGATTTTTATTCAAAGTTTGTGCAACATGCAAAGCAACTCCAGGCCCAACCAAACCAAGTAATTCAAGTGAGCTCATTGGGAAACCTAGTGGCTTCATCGCTGCATCTGCTACCTCATAAGGTGTTCCCTCATCCATTGCATCAGTTACCTCACCCATAAATCGGGTTAATAATCGATTAACGACAAATGCTGGCGCATCCTTAACAATCACCATAGTCTTCTTTAACTCTTTTCCAATATTTATCGCAGTTGCTGTGGTTGCATCATCTGTTTTGGTAGTACGAGCAACCTCTAGTAGTGGCATTACTGCAACTGGATTGAAGAAGTGAAAACCAACTACCCGCTCAGGGTTAGCCAAGCCTTCCGCCATCGCCTCAACTGATAGTGATGAGGTATTTGTAGCCAGAATGCACTCGGGTGAGATAATTCTCTCGAGATCCTTAAATAATTTTTGCTTTAGCGATAACTCTTCAAAGATCGCTTCAAGTATGAAATCCGCATTAGCAAAAACTTTTTGATCAACTGAGCCAGAGATATTTCCAAGTAGGCGAGCGGCACCCTCTGGAGTTAAACGCTTCTTTTCAACTAATTTAGCAATCTCATTTTTTATCCAAGATAGACCCTTATCAACTCGTTCCTGATCTAGATCTGTGATTACCACCGGAACCTTTAAGTTGCGCAGCATTAAAAGGGCTAATTGAGATGCCATTAAGCCAGCTCCTACAACGCCAACCTTGGTAATTTTTCGAGCCAATGCTGGCTTTGGTGCACCTTCAACCTTTTTGCGCTTTTTCTGAATTAGATTAAATGAGTAGAGCGACGCACGTAATGCATCGGTCATGACCAGTCCAGCTAGCGCTTGGTCTTCAGCATCAAAGCCCTGCGAATGAGTATTGGTTTGAGCAGCTTTGATCAATTCAAGTGCCTTTAAGGGAGCGGCGATCTCTGCGCCACCATACTTCTTTGCCACAGCGGCACGACCAGTTGCAATTGCTTTTGTAAATCCATCTGAATCCTTGCTGAAATCTGCTCGCTCAATTTTTTTAGATCCATTAATCACCTGAGCTGCAAACTTAATTGAGTTTTCTAGAAAGTCCGCTGGTTCATAAACAGCATCAACCACACCTAAGGCCAGCGCATCCTTTGCCTTCATCATTGTGTTGTTATTGAGCGCATTTAAAATAATTACTTGTACCGCTTTTTCTGGTCCAATTAACTTAGGCAAAATTGTTGCGCCACCCCAGCCAGGTACCAAACCTAAGAAGCACTCTGGTAAGCCAGTAAATGCAGTGCTCGCCAAGCTTCGGTAATGACAGTGCAGGCCAACCTCCAGGCCACCGCCGAGCGCCAAGCCGTTGATAAATGCAAATGTTGGCTTTTTACTTTCGCCAAGCTTTCTAAATACATCATGGCCTAACTTTCCAATCGCAAGCGCCTGAGTTTTATCACTCAAAAATGAGATTCCAGATAGATCAGCACCCGCTGCAAAAATAAATGGCTTGCCAGTTACAGCAATAGCAACAGCATCAGATGATGCAGCAGCATCAATTGCAACGCTTAGGGATTCAAGTCCGGCTGGGCCAAAGGTATTTGGTCGGTTGTGGTCCATTCCATTATCTAGGGTAATCAACGCCAACTTTCCAGTTGCACCAAATGGTGCAAGTGAAACCTCGCGTAAAATACCTTTAGTTACAACCTCTTCTGGAGCGCCTTCCGGTAATTTGTTATCACTCATTTACTTAGCTCCCTTAAAGTTTGGATTCTCCCAAATAATTGTGCCGCCCATTCCAAGACCGATACACATAGTGGTAATGCCATAGCGAACCTCTGGGTGCTCTTTAAAGCCATTAGCTAAGTTAAGAATTAATCGAACACCAGATGAGGCCAGGGGATGGCCAACTGCAATTGCACCACCATAAATATTTACTCGTTTATCATCATCGGCAATTCCAAAGTGATCTAAGAAGGATAAAACTTGGATTGCAAATGCTTCATTAACCTCAAATAAACCAATATCGGTAATATCTAATCCAGCTTTAGCTAGCGCCTTGATTGTGCTTGGTACTGGGCCATATCCCATAATCTCTGGCTCTACACCAGCAAATGCAAATGAGACCAGCTTTGCCTTAATTGGCAGATTTAACTCTTTCGCCTTAGCTTCAGATGCCAAAATTGCAGCGGTCGCACCATCATTTAAGCCAGCAGCATTTCCAGCAGTAACTCGACCACCAGCTCTAAATGGAGTTTTTAAAGCTTGCAACGCCTCTAATGTTGTTTGTGGACGTGGTGGTTCATCAACGGTGGCAACACCCCAACCAAGTTCATCGGTCCGGATTGCTACTGGGATTAAATCTGGCTGAATTTTATTTGCCGCATAAGCAGCAGCGGTTTTTTGTTGTGAAGCTAGTGCGTAATTGTCAGCACGCTCCTTTGTTAAGTGGGCGAACTTGTCATGCAAGCGTTCTGCAGTAGCACCCATTTGTAGTGCATCCATCTCAACAATTTTCTCTGCTAAGTACCTTGGATTTGGATCAATGCCATCACCCATTGGATGATTTCCCATATGCTCAACGCCACCAGCGATTGCTAAATCATAAGCACCCATATTGATTCCACCTGCAATTGTGGTTACTGCGGTTAAAGCACCTGCACACCAACGATCAATAGAGTAACCAGGAACAGTCTTTGGAATTCCAGCTAAAATTGAAACAGAGCGACCGATATTCATTCCTTGATCACCAGTTTGAGTCGCAGCTGCGATTGCTACCTCATCAATTTGCGCAAGAGGTACATTTGGATTTCGCTCTAATAGACCACGGATGCAACGAACCATGATGTCATCTGCGCGAGTTTGTGCGTAAAGAGAGCCGGCTTTACCAAACGGGGTTCGGACCGCATCTACTAGAACAACATTTGTTGAAGCCTTAGCATCTTTACTCATACTTACTCCTAATTAATCTTAATTAAGCATCGAGCTGTTGCAGATGGGTTTTTCTGCAATCTCCCGCTTTTCCTAGGAATAGGTTACTGGTCAGTAGCAAAAATAGGTAGTGTGGGAATTAGAGATTTAGCTCTTGTGCCTCCGCGGCGATCCATCTAATCGGGCCTTTATGGGAGATAGAAACGGTATCTCCTACACGATACTGGGATGGGCCGGTGATCCTGGCCCGGATAGATTGCAAACTTTGACCCACCTTTAACTCAAACAATGCATCATGACCGTAGTAATTAATCTTGATGATCGTTGCAGTCACATCTCCCGCTGTAACCTGATTGTTGATCGAAATCTCTTCCGGTCTAATCAATATCTGACCCAGATTTGCAGCGGGTTGATTAGCTAAATTAAAGTTCACTTCATTCAACGCGGTTGAATATTGAGAGTTTGCTAATTTAATTGCAGGGATTACATCAATATCACCAGTGCTAAGTGCGACCTCTGCTGAGATAGGATTTAAATAAACTTGGGCAGGTGTACCAGATTGAACAACGGTACCGCCTCGCATTAAAGCGATTACATCGGCACTTACCAATGCATCCTCCCGATCATGAGTGACCATAATTGATGTAGTTCCACTTTTCTTTAGTAGCGCCACAACCTCTTCGCTGATATCTACACGTAAGGCTTGATCAAGGGCGGCAAAGGGTTCATCAAGTAGAACCATGGCAGGTTTCATTGCTAGGGCTCTGGCAAGGGCAATTCGAGTTTGTTGCCCACCACTTAACTCCTGTGGCGAACGGTCATTGAAACCCTTCATTCCCACCAAATCGAGCATCTCATTAACTATTTGATTTCGCTCTT
Organism: Bifidobacterium breve; assembly: GCA_945883755.1. Classification (GTDB taxonomy): domain Bacteria; phylum Actinomycetota; class Actinomycetes; order Nanopelagicales; family Nanopelagicaceae; genus Nanopelagicus. Next base: position 90,146 of record CAMCXX010000002.1, read on the forward strand.
GATCAGAAATCTTTCGTGCTAATGAAAAGCTAACATTCTCGGCAACTGAGAGATGAGGGAATAATCCACCCTCTTGTGGAACATAACCAATATTTCTTTTGTGTGGCGGTAAGACAAGTGAGGAGACGCTAACCAACTGCTTTCCAAATCTAATTGCGCCACCACTTGGAGTGATTAATCCAGCGATACTCCTGAGCAAGGTGGTTTTACCACAGCCAGAGGGGCCGAGAATTGCGGCAAAGGAGCCACTTGGAATCTGCAGATATAAATTTTTAAGAACCCGACGTGAGTTCAAATCTACTGAGAGATCATTAATTTCAAGTGATGTCATGAGATGTTAACTCCTGATTCCTCACTCTTGTCTGGGCGATTAATTAAGAAGGCTGGGATAGCGGCTATTAGCACTAAGAGTAATGCGTATGGCGCCGCTTCATTAAATTGCAGGATTGCAGTTGCGCTCCACATCTCAGTGGCGAGCGTTTCAAAACCGGTCGGACGCAACATCAGCGTTGCTGGCAACTCTTTCATCGCTGATAAAAAGACCAGTAATGTTGCAGTGAATAATCCAGGAGTTGCTAATGGAATCATAACTCGACGGATACTTTGCGCCTTACTTTGATTAAGAGTTGCGGCGATCTCCATTAAATTTTTTGGCACCCGCAGAAAACTAGTTCTAACAAAGCCAACCGCCTTTGCCATAAACAAAAGTGCATATGAAAATGCAAGCAAAGCTACTGTTTGATAGACAATTGGAAGTTCAGAACCAAAGGCAACCAGTGATAAACCCATAACGATTCCAGGCAGTGCATGAACGATTAGTAAGCTTTTATCGGTAAAGCTACCAATCCTTGAAGCCTGTGAAGATAACAAGCCAACTGGAAGCGCTAGCATCAAGGCGATGATTGATCCCAATAAGGATGCAAAGATAGTAGAAAGTGCTGTTTTAAACAGGTTGGCATAATCAATTCCGGGCAAAGCTGAGATAAATCTCAGCAGCAATTGCAGTAATGGAGCAATCAAAGCAAATATTAGATAAAGACCAATTAAGAGTGATGCTAGAAATCTACTGCGCTGTGAATTTATCTCCGCACTGCTTGGCATTAATTTATTAGAACTGGAGATTACCTTTGAGCGCTGGCGGGTATTGGATTCAATTGTGATCAAAATTGCTGAGATCGCAACCAGCACAAGTGCCAATATTGCAGCAGCACTGCGATCGAAACTGCCACGATATAGGTTCTCGATTGCTCGAGTAAAGGTATCTACACCCAGCAAGGAGACCGCACCGAAATCACTTAAGACATAAAGTGCAACCAGCAATGTGCCAGCAGAAACGGTATTTCGAATCTGTGGCCAAGTAATTAAATAGAAGGAGCGCCACTTATTTAAGCCAAGTGTTTGGGCAACCTCTAATTGGGCGCGATCACTTCTTCGGAGCGCAGATAGGGCAGCCAATGTTATGTATGGGGTAGTGGTCAGAATCAAGATAAAAACCGCCGCTGCAAAGCCTTGTAAATTGGGAATGATCGACATCCAACTGTAGGTGTAGACATAACTGGGAATGGCAATTGGCAAAATTACGAGTGCGGCTAACAGCGAGTTTGATCTTAAATTCACATTATGCAAGCACCACGCCAAACTAACACCCAGAAAGGTTGATATAACAGAGACACAACTCATCAAGGCGATAGTCGTCGCAAAAATCTCTAAGCTTTTCTCGCGTAACAAAACAGTTTTAATTAAATCTAGCTCCCCAGAAAAAGCGCCTTTAATTAGGTAGAAAAAAGGGATAGCTGCAAAGGTCAATGCAAAAAAACTGAATAAAACAAGGAGTTTGCGCCCGCTGCTTCGTTGCTCAATTGAGTTTAGATGATTATTTCCGCTGAGAGTATCTGTCTTCAAATTAAATCAAACCTAACTTAATCAATAGTTTTTGGGTTTGGCTAATATCGGAGAGCCTAGAGAGGTCGACAGATGGCGCCTTAATTTCTGCAAATGAAGGCAAGCCCTCTGGTCTGGCATCAACTAGAACCACTGAGTACTCATGAGTGTCAGCGACAAATTTTAGTTGCACTGAGTCAGATAATAGATACTCGATTAACTCACCTGCTGCCTCCTTATTTGTTGATTGATTGAGGATCGCGGCACCAGAGATATTAATCAGATTTCCTAGATCACCAGCAGTAAAGAATCCATTTTTTACATTGATCTGGCGATTCAAACTTTCACTTACCTCCCATAGGTAATAGTGATTAACTAATCCAAGATCGATCAGACCAGAATCAATAGCAGTAACAATCTGACTATTCTTCTCAAATAGCTTTACATTATTCTCAACCATTTTTTGTAGCCACATTTCAGTAGTAGCCAACCCCTGATATTGAATTAAAGTTGTAACAAAGGCTTGAAAGGAGGCGTTGGTTGGCGCAATACCAACCTTGCCGTTGTACTGATTTTCGATTAGTGATTGATATGAGGTTGGTAATTTACTTACTCGATCTGGTGCATAGGCGAATACTCTGGCTCTACCAGTAAGACCTACCCAATCATCATTGCTAGATCTAAAATCACTTCCTACTCGATCCAATAATGAACTTTCTAACTTTGAAAAAACTCCGGTAACACTTACTGCGCCGAGCGAGCCAGCATCTTGAGAGATAAATAGATCGGCTGGTGAGTTTTCACCCTCCTCTAGAATTTGAGCAGCTAGTGCGGAGGAGTCCCCGTAGCGGATATTTAATTCAATTCCAGTTTGTGCAGTGAACTCTTTAAAAAAGGGCGCGATAAAACTCTCACTTCGGCCCGAGTAGATAGTTAGAGATTGGCCTTGATCGGAAGCAGCGCAACTACTTAATGTGGAACCGAGCAGGATTCCGATAACGGTGGCCGCAAGACTCTTTTTAAAGCGCGTTGGCACTATCGCATCTCCCATAGATCAAATAAAGGTTAATTACTTAAATCTATTACAGAGATCTGAATTACGCAACATTTATGTTGCGTAATTCAAAACACAGCATTTGGCTGATTAACGCTCGATTTCTAACTCACTTTGGTTTTGAGGTGCTTGCGCCTCATTAGAATCCACGGAATCGGCCTCTACAACAACAGCCTCTGTTTGAGGCAATGCTTGCGCAAGTACCGGCGCAACCTGAGAAATCTGCCAATCTCTTGCACCCATTTGTTTTAGCTGTTCAGCCACATAGATTTCATAATCACTTTCCTTATTTCTTGGTAACTCCCAGCATAATTTTCTGACTAATTCAGGTGTTATTAAATTCTCTATCGGTAAATCCAATTGCAAAGCAAGGGTGGCGATGCCCGCACGAGCATGAGAGAGTCTGGCGTAACCAAGCGGATTACGCTCTTTCCAAACCTTGATCGGTGGCAGGTTATTGGATTGAATGCGAAGTTCAACCTGTTGCTCAACTGGGGTTGCAAGTGAGTGACTTAACTGAGCTAGCCAACGATCATATGGTGGCGATTGTATTTTACTTCGCCAGCCAATTACCTTTGTTATGGCTTCAATTGTGCTTGGCTTTTTACTTGCAATCTCAATAATTGCTTCATCATTTAAAATTCGACCTGGAGCAATATCTAACTCTTGTGCAAGTTGATCACGATCTAGCCAGAGATCCCTAATTATGGTCATGGTTAGGCGGTCCCGCACCTTATGCATGCCGGAGGTTTTTCGCCAACGATCTACCTTTGGTTGATCATTTTGTTTTGATTTAAAGTTTAACAAAATTGCCGCAAAATCCTCTTTGGCCCAATTTAATTTATTTTTCTCAAGTAAAAGTTTTTCAACTTTTTCCCTAATATCTAGCAGGACATCAACATCTAAAGCTGCATAAGTTAACCACTCTGGTTTTAGTGGCCTAATTGACCAATCCACCGCCGAATGCTCCTTTGCAAGTTGTAACTCCAATAAACTTTCAGCCAACGCACCAAGGCCGACGCGGGGTGAGCCAGCTATTCGAGCTCCGAGCTCAGTATCAAAGAGGGATTGTGGGTTAAGTCCGAGTTCGAGCAGGCAGGGTAAATCTTGCGTACTGGCATGAATAACCCACTCTAAATTTGCAAAGTTTTTATTAAACTCTTGCCAAAGAGATTTATTTTCAATGGCAATCGGGTCGATCAGATGCAAGCCACCGTTAGCTCGATAAAGCTGAATTAAATAAGCTCGTTGACTGTACTTGTAACCAGATGCGCGCTCTGCATCAATGGCGATCGGTCCAACTCCATTGAGTAAAGTTGCGATCATCTCCTCAAATGCAGATTCAGTTGTGATTACCGGCGGCACTCCAGCCCTGGGCAGAAGTAATGGCGTTAACTCTGAGTTGGTCATATGAATGTGATCTTAATTTAAATTAATGAGTGCGTGAAATAGAGGTAACGCCCTCCGGAATTGGCGCTAAGCCAGCTGTGGTTGCAAGTAGTTCTATCCAAGCCTGTACATGTGAAAGTAAATCATCACCAGATGTTGGCGTCCAAGATGCACGGATCTCCATTTCAGAATCTTCATCCCGGCCAGCTAAGGAGCCAAAAGATGCGCTAGCTACTCTAGTTACTGTTCCACTTGGCGCAACAAAATTACAATTATTCTTCTTCAAAGACTCCATCAACCAAGCCCAGCCAATCTCTGGCAACAATGGATCATTTGCCATCTCTAGATCAATCGCAGCGCGGGCAAAAGTTACACATCTAAACTCACCTGACCAACCCTCCTGACCTGCTGGATCATGCAATAAAACAAATCGACCAGTTGCTGCATCCTCCAAAACATCAGCGGTCATTGCTAAGGCGAAGGGTGCTAATTTTTGGGGGGCAGGGACCATCTCAAGCAAAATTTCACTTCGGGGCTTTAATGAATGTATGGGCGAAACCATTTGTTCAAAGTTGGGTTTCATAGGTTAAGGGTAAATTGCAAAATGCTCATTGATCAGATGCCACGCATGTAGGCTTTCAGAATGAGCGCCATCCTTGCCTTGCTTTCCAGTCTGCTGTGGGGTGTCGCGGATTTCCTCGGCGGAAATCTCACAAAAAAATATAAAGCGGTTGCAGTAACCGCTGCATCACAATCCTTTGGATTGTTAATTGGAATATTGGTAATTATCTTCACCTCCTCATGGCAGGCACCTACATTTGATTGGGCTGGCTATGTAATTCCTGGAGTACTTGCGGGCATGCTGGGATTTATTGGGTTAGTTGCGTTCTATGCTGGTTTAGCAAGTGGCAGAATGGGCGTTGTCTCACCAATAAGTGCATTAAGTGTTTTTATCCCACTCACAATCGCGATCATTACTGGTGAGCAACCAACCACATTGCAGTTTATTGGCATGGCGGTAGCGCTGGTTGGTGGATTTTGTGCCACTGGACCAGAGCTAAAGGGTGGCTCTTCAATTAGGCCAATTATTTATGCAGTGATTGCAGCATTTAGTTTTGGTGGTGCGGTCACCTTTATTGCAAAGGGCTCACAAGTAAGTCCCATTATGACTATGACTACCATGAGAGCTACCACATTTACATTTGCAGTTTTATTATTTATTAGGTTTAGAACTGCTGGTGGATTTAAAAAGAAGGATGTTCCAATATTGTTTGCAATTGGCGCTGCCGATTTCTTTGGTAATTTATTTCTTGGAATTGCAACTACAAAAGGTTTGGTTTCACTTGCAGTCGTCCTTGGCTCATTATTTCCAATAGTGACATCCTTATTAGCATTCAAAATTTTGCGGGAGCGGTTACACAAAATTCAATATTTAGGAGTTGTTCTAGCGGTTATTGGTATTGCCCTAATATCAATTGGCTAGTTGAAATATCTGGAACTCGCACCCATCTTCGGCTCGAGTATCAATTAATTCATAGTCAGCGGTGAGTTGTTGCAGATCAATCTTATTCTCCCCATCCAGTGCGTGATTAATTGTTAAATACAACTTATCAACCAGTTTTGTTTTGATCAGCTCTATTAATAATTTAGGCCCAGCTTCAATCAGAAGTTGTGCAGATGGTTGATCGGAGATCTCAGCTAAAATAAAATTTAGCGCACTCAGTGGATCAAGGTTGAGCTGCTTGGCTAATTGGTTTTTTGGTTGCAGTCGAAGCTTTGAATGGGTAATTATGTAAAGTGGAATTGCAGTTTTTTTGTAAGGCTCTCTTCGGGCAGTGTTCCCACCAATGACAATGGCGGTAGATTGGCTGCGAAGTTGGTGAAAAAGCTTGCGATCGGCAGGGGTAGAAAGGCCGATGGAGGAGCCATTTTTAACAGTTGAGCCATCTGCGCCAACGATCAGGTTGGCAATGATCAAAGGGCGCTGGTTCATATTCAAAGGTTACGCGCTTGTCAGTGGCTTGCTTTACCTTTTAACCATGATAATTGATTGCAATAAGTGCGTAATGCGCCAGATCAGCTGCGGTGATTGTGTTGTTACGGTGCTACTTAATTTAAGTGAGCAAGAGCCTACAAAACTCTCCAAGAAGCAGGAGAGTGCAATTACCAATCTCGCCAGCGCTGGCTTGGTGCCGCCCCTAAGATTTGCCAAGTAGCTTAAATTTTTTTCAACCCCACGCTCAAATTGGCTAAATTTTTTTAAATTCTCAGGTAGCCATGCTCAATTGAGTTTGAGATTGCCATCATGGCTTGGCTAACCTATCTCGATGTTCAGGTTAAGTTCAGCTGGAAAGGTGCGCACCACAACTTTTTTTATGTTGGCGGGCGCTTTAACCCTCTCACTTCTTGTGGCAACGCCAGCCAGTGCTGCACCCTCATTACTTGAGGTGCAAGCACGAGTACGGGATCTTGAGGAGCAGGCGACCACCGCTGCTGAAGGTGCACAGGCGGCAAAGGTAGAGTTATCAAAGCTACAAAAGATGCTCTCAACTGTGCAACAACAAGCCACTCAACAAGGCGCCTCTGTCAACGCACTTTCAAACTCAATTGGTGCCATAGCTGCCCAGCAATACAAATCAGGTCCCCTAAGCCAAAGCCTTGAACTACTTTTCTCATCTGATCCATCTCTTTACCTATCAACAGCCGGCTCACTCGAATCAGTTACCCGTAAGAAAAGTGCCGATCTACGAAAGTTTTCAGTTGCAACTCAACGGCTAACTGCCACCTCCTTAACTGTTAATGACAAATTAGCCTTAGTAAAAGCGGCGCAGGCTCGGTTCACAAAACAGTTAGCTATTGCAAATAGTAAATTACAAGAGGCAGAGGCGTTATTGGCAAAATTAACAGTTGCCGAGCGCCAACGATTAGCAAAATTAAATGATGATGAAGAGAATGCTGATCAAGCGAAATCCTTAGCTGATGCCTCAAAATACAATGCGGTATCAGGCAGAGGCGGTACTGCGATCAAGTACGCCCTTCAACAAATTGGTGATAGGTATGTCTTTGGTGCTGCCGGCTTAACAACTTGGGATTGTTCTGGTTTGACTATGCGTGCTTTCCGAACAGCTGGAGTGTCATTACCCCATTCATCTAGAGCGCAATACAACTATGGAAAAGCTGTAGATCGCAAAAACCTACAACCAGGAGATTTAGTATTTTTTGGAAGACCGATCTCCCATGTTGCTATCTATTTGGGTGGAGACCGAATGCTGCATGCTCCAAGAAAGGGTAGCCGTGTAAAAATAGCTGCTTTCACACTTGGTAAGAAGCCATATATCGGAGCCCGTAGACTTTAGTTAATGAGTAATCAAAAAGCCAAGATTTTGTTGATTACAAATGATCTTGGTCCAAGAGCTGGCGGTATTGAAAGCTTTATCTTGGGATTACTAAAGCGGTTGCCACCTAATTCGGTAGTTGTGTTTACATCATCCCAACCTCACTCAGAGAGCTTTGATAAAGATTTACTTGATGAGTTCGGAGTGGTTGTTATTCGAGATCGCTCAAAAATTCTGCTACCTACTCCTCGAATTACTCGCCGAGCAATTAAATTAATGAATGAGTTTGATGCGAAGTTAATCTGGTTTGGTGCAGCAGCCCCATTAGCCTTAATGGCAGCGACCTTACGCAAAAAAGGTGCAATTCGCATAATTGCATTAACACATGGTCATGAGGTTTGGTGGGCAAAGCTTCCGATCTTCCGCCAGCTATTAAGCAAAATTGCCAATGATGTTGATGTCCTTACCTACTTAGGTGAGTACACAAAAAATGCAATAAAGCGGGTAGTTTCCGATCAGAAAAAGTTGATCAAGATCGCACCTGGAATTGATATTGATCATTTTCATCCATCTGAAAAATCACTCGAGTTGATTAATAAGTTAAATGTAAATGATCGCCCAGTAATTGTCAGCGTAGGGCGATTGGTCCACCGAAAGGGCCAAGATAAATTAATTGTTGCGATGTCACAGGTGGTAAAGCTCTATCCAAAAGCGGTTCTGCTTATCGTGGGTGAAGGTCCAATCAAATACATGTTACAGAAATTAGTGCAGCATCACTCGCTAGAGAAAAATGTAATTTTTGCTGGTCGAATTCAACTCAATGATCTTCCTAGCTATATTCAGATTGGTGATATTTTTGCGATGCCAGCCAGAGATAGATTTTTTGGACTAGAGGTGGAAGGGTTAGGAATTGTTTATCTAGAAGCAAGTGCCTGTGGCCTTCCAGTAATTGTTGGTAACTCTGGCGGAGCACCAGATGCAGTGATTTCAGAGAAAACCGGATTAATCGTTGATGGTAACTTCCCCGATCAGATTGCACAATCCATTAAATCTTTACTACAACAACCGGAGTTGGCCAAAAGATATGGCACCAGCGGACGTGATTGGGTAGTAAATGAATGGCGATGGGAGATTTGGTCAGAAAGATTTAATTCACTACTTCTGAATTAAATTGTTCTCAAAGGCAATACTTAAAGCTTGGCTTCGATTACTCGCACCTAATTTACGATAGATCGCAGATAGGTGAGTTTTAATGGTGGCCTCCGTTAAGAATAAACGTTGACCCATTACTGCTGCGGTAATGCCGGCTCCGAGCAACTGCAAGATCTCGATCTCGCGCTTAGTTAATTCAAAGTTTTTAGAGATTTTTCTTGGCATTATCCGGCCAGCTATCTGAAAACCGGAGGTGGTTTTACTCAGTTCAGATAAACAATTGATTAAAGTATCGATCGGTGTGCTCTTGAGAATATATGCATCCGCACCGGAAGTTTTGGCTTTTTGCAAAGTGAGATCATCATCATCCATTGTTAAAACAATAAATTTTGTCGGTAAATCTCGCTTTTTAAGTTCGCAGATCAAATCCGACCCCAAACCATCTCCTAGATTTAAATCGACAATGCAAAAATCAGGGGAGAGTGAGTTAAGAAGAGCTAATCCTTCAGATTTAGATGCTGCTTGGCCGATTACTGAGTACTCAGATTTTGGCAGCGCATCAGTAATTCCTGCCCTAATAAATGTGTGATCATCAATTACAACGACACTTTTCACTACAGCGTCTCATTACTAAAAAAAGATTTCATAAGTTGAATCTCTTTTGATAAGAGTGGCATCTATCTTGGCTAATCTCTCCGATACTCCTAATAATCCATAAGAGTTACGTTTTGGATTTGCACCATCTTCTTGGGCGAAAGTGCCATTATCTTGATAAGTAATTGATGCCTCATTTAGATCAATTAAAATCTTGGTGCAACCTGAGTGATTCCTAGAGTTAATGGTTAATTCACGTAAACAGCGAGATACCTCATAATGTTTATCTCTTGGAATCTGGCATTGCCCAGTGATTTCTAAGGTAATTTCCGTATCAAGTAAAATGCCGCTTAATTGATTTTCAAGCTCTTTATCTAGATTCTGCCCAGCCTCACTTCGCAGATTGTAAATCTCATTTCGTACTTGATCAGTTACACCCGATAGCGTGAAGCGAAGTTTTCGAAGATTCTCGCGAACAGATTGAGTGATTGTGACATCACCAATTAAGGAGTCAATTCGGTAACCAATTGCTGATAAATCCTGAGCCAATCCATCATGCAGCTCTCGTGCGAGACGAGAGCGTTCAGAGTTAGGCGAAGAGTTCATCAATCTCGCGAGCGAACTGCTGTCCAACAACATGTCGCTTTACGGATAGTTTGGCAGTTAATTGGCCACCAGCAATTGTGAAATCCACTGGCAGGATTGTGAATTTTCTAATTGATTCAGCGCGACTTACCGCTTTATTTGTCTCATCTACTGCACTTTGAATTACAGATAGAAGCGCTGGATCCTTTGCTAATTCGGCAATAGTTGCACCCTCTTTTTTATTTGCAACCATCCAAGGCTTAATTGAATCTGGATCGAGGGTAATTAAGGCTGCAATAAATGGTTTGTTATCGCCAACCACCATACATTGGGAAATTAATGGATGTGAGCGAAGCCGATCTTCGAGTACAGCAGGTGCAACATTTTTTCCACCTGCGGTAACAATCAACTCTTTTTTACGGCCAACTATGTATAGGAAGCCAGCATCATCTAATCTTCCTAAATCTCCAGTTTTAAAGAATCGATCTGATGTGAAGACCTCAGCATTTGCCGCATCATTTTGCCAATAACCTCTCATGACAATTGGCCCCTTGATTAATACTTCGCCATCTTCTGCAATCTTGATGGTGTTTCCTGGAATAGGTTTTCCAACAGAGCCAACCTCATGTGCCCAAGTTAAGTTCAAGGTTGCACCAGCTGTTGTTTCCGTTAAGCCGTAGCCCTCTAGTACGCGAATTCCCGCTCCTCGGTAAAAGTGACCTAGACGCTCACCTAGAGGTGCACCACCAGAGATAGCAGCTTCAACTCTTCCGCCCATACCTGCTCTGATCTTTGAATAAACCAACTTATCAAATAAGCCATGTTGAATTCGAAGCATCGGTGAAATCTTTTTTGAATCTAAGCCTTGGCTGTATGCGATTGCAACCGCCGCAGCCTTTGCAAAAATTTTGCCCTTGCCTGCTGCCTCCGCCTTTGCTTCGCCACCATTGTAAATTTTTTCAAATATACGTGGCACCGCCAATACGAAGGTTGGCTTAAAGCTTGCCAGATCTGCGGGCAATCTTGTGATGTCTCCACAGTGAGCCAAGTGAAGTCCAGCAGTAATTGCACCAATCTGCACCATACGTCCAAAAACGTGAGCTACTGGAAGGAATAACAATGTAGAACCGCCAGGCTTTAAGAAGAGATCGCTGGCGCCATTAACCACATTGCCACACTCAGCTAGGAAGTTGCCATGTGTTAACTGAACACCTTTTGGCTTACCAGTAGTACCAGATGTGTAAATCAAGGTAGCTAAGGAGTCTGGAGTTAGCGAGTTTCGACGTGCCGTCACCTGGTCATCTGAAACTGATTTTCCAGCTTCAGTTAAAATTGAAAGTGCATTGTCGGTGATGCTCCAAAGATTCTTACATGTGGCTGGCATAACTGGCTTAACAACCTCAGCTAGAACAGAGGTTTCAACAATAATTGCAACTGAGCCAGAATCACTTAATATCCAATCAACCTGCTCAGCACTTGATGTTTCATAAATTGGTACTGGAACCGCACCGGCGTACCAGATTGCGAAATCTAAAATCGTCCACTCATATCGAGTTTTTGCCATGATTGCTACCCGATCGCCACCATTAATTCCAGATGCGATTAGCCCCTTAGCGACAGCGCGAATTTCATCCTCAAACTCCTTCGCTGTTACTGGCTGCCAACTATCTCCAAATGGGCGGGATGCCACGATGCGCTCTGGTTCAAACCATGCACGCTCTGAAATTAAATTAGTTAAATTACCATCCGCCGCTGGCGGAATAATTGCTGGGATTGATATCTCATTCATAACCCCTACGCTATCGCCTAATAGGCCAGAATGACTAGAGCCCCTGTGTAACGGTTTTGCATACTAGGCGGTAACCTTCTCCGCATGTCTGATATATCAACCTCCACCGTCACGATCCAAGCAAGCGCTACTGAGATTCAGGAAGTTCTCGCCAACCTCCCTGGTTACCCAAGCTGGTCAACCACTATTAAATCTGTCAATGTAATTGCAACCGATGATCAAGGTCGGGCAACACAGGTCCAGGTATCTGTAGATGCTGGAGCCTTAAAAGATAAACCAACTTTAAATTATGACTGGAGCAAGGCACCAACTCGTCTTGAGTTTTCACTTGAAGATGCTGACTTATTAACTGAGATGAGCGGGGCTTACATAATTAAGGATAATGGCGATGACACCACAGATGTCACCTATGAATTAACAGTTGGTTTATCAATGCCAGTTCCACCGGTAATGCGTCAAAAAGCTGAAAAATCAACAATTGATTTAACCTTAAAACAATTAAAGGAAAAACTGGAAAATTAATTGAATTACCCAAAACCGGTAAGTGGTTTAACTGTTGGTATTGATATTGGCGGCACCAAGGTTCTTGGGGGAGTCGTTGATACAAGTGGCAATATTTTAGAAAGTCTTCGCAAGGACACACCTAAAACTGGTGGTCAAGATTTAATCAATGTGGTTATTGAGATAGTCAAAACACTTCAAGCAAATCACAAGATTGTTGGCATCGGTGTAAGTAATGCTGGAATTGTCTCTGCAGATCGCAGAACTGTAGTTGCAGCAGGAAATATCTCTAATTGGAATAATGTGGCGCTCGCTGATGCATTGCAATCTGAGTTTGATCTGCCGGTAGTTGTAGAAAATGATGCTAATGCTGCAATCTGGGCTGAGTATAGATTTGGAAATGCTAAGGGTTTAAATCCAGTCATGTTTTTTATTATCGGTACCGGAATGGGTGGCGGGTTAATTGTTGATGGCAAGTTATATCGTGGTGCAAATGGAATTGGTGCTGAGTTTGGACACATGATGGTGAAGTTAGATGGCGAAAGGTGTGGCTGCGGTGCAATTGGTTGTATTGAAACTTACGCATCCGGTAGCGCGTTAATGCGTTATGCACATGAAGCAATTAAGGCAGATGCGCAAGGCGCCAAATCTTTACTTGATTTTGGGGATGGCACAATCAATGGATTTACTGGAAAAGATTTAACTAAAGCAGCCCAAGCAGGAAATGCCATGGCCTTGTCAGCCTTTGCCAAGCAATCTGATTGGGTTGGTTCAGCTATCGCCTCCTACACAATGTTGCTAGATCCAGAGGCGATCATCATTGGTGGGGGAGTTATAGATGCTGGCGATTTATTTTTGAAGCCAGCTATTACCGCTGCTGAAAAATACATGCCATTTGCTGATAAACACCCACTACCTAAAATCATTGCAGCCAAATTTGGTAATGATGCCGGCTTAATTGGAGCGGGCGATTTAGTTAGAGAGTAGCTCCATCATCAAACTCATCATCATTTCTGGCAGTACGCCAGATTAAGATGGCAACGCCTACGCAAATCATTACAACTGCTGGCCAAATACCGGCGATATCTATCGGTGTAAACCGATTAATAATTAGATAAGCAAACCCGGAACCAATTGCGATAAATCCGGTACGTTGAGTTTGATCAAATACCGGCCATTTTGGATTTGGTGGTGAGAACTGCTCCGTATTTGCTCTTCTATCCAACTCATCTAAGTAGGTAGTAGGTGGTGTTTCATCAAGTGAGAGTCCTGAAACAATTGAATCAAATTCAGCATCAATTAACTCTCGCTCGTTGTAATCATCCCCACGATTTATCTCTCCACTTAAGACCTCGTGAATAAATAATTGTGACTGTTCATTTAGTAAGTCAGAGTCATAATCGAGCGAAACGTTGTGAAAGGATCTTTCAAAAATTACCTCACGAATATCAGCTGAGTAGATGCTTTCAATAATTCTCTCTGAATTAGCTGGATCTACCACATGATCATTAATTGAGTAACCAATCATCACCGGAAGATCAATAAGGTAGAGATCTCGCTGAACTAATCGCCATAACTTTCGTAACGAATCCAGTGCCTTTAGGGGAGTTCGGCCGTAACTATGTTTTGGTGGGTTTGCCATAGCAACATCGGTAACTCGTCGACCCTTAATAGATGGCACAAAGAATTTAATTAAAGGTGTTAATTTTATAATTAACCGATTGTCAGATATTGAGGGGTTAAGTAAAAGCAGCCCTTCAATCTCATCTCCTCTAATCTGACAAAGTTTTAATGCCAGCGCCCCACCCATTGAAAAGCCAGCGATAAAAACCCGATCACATTTACTTTTTAGGTCGAGGTAGGAATCCTCCACACATTTGTACCAATCCTGCCAAGTTGTCTCATTCATCTCCTGCCAAGTTGTTCCATGACCAGGTAAGCGCGGTGCATGAACTGTGTACCCTTGTTGATTTAAATACTTGGCCCATGGCGCAATTGAAAGTGGCGAACCGGTAAATCCGTGAATTACCAGGACGCCGATCCGACCGCCGATTTGTGCGCCAGGAAGGACCAAACCCTCTGAGTTTGGAATGGTATTCACGCTCAGATGGTGGCATAGATTGCCGGAAGCCCTAAATTACTCCCGTGGCTTATCGAATCTTAAAATCATTCTTAGTACCGTTATTGATGCTGCTCTTTCGACCAAAGGTAAGTGGATTGCGCCATGTTCCAACAACCGGTCCTGTAATAATTGCATCAAACCACCTCTCATTTAGTGATTCAATTTTTATGCCACTCGTAGTTCCCCGCAAAGTAACCTTTTTGGCAAAGAGTGAGTACTTCACCTCTCCTGGATTAAAGGGCTTTATTAAAAAGTTAACATTTATTGCATTGGGCCAGGTACCGGTTGATCGCTCTGGCGGTAAGCGAAGTGAAGCTGCGTTGATTACCGGCTTACGGGTTTTAAATGAGGGTAGTTGTATTGGCATCTATCCCGAGGGCACAAGATCACCTGATGGCCGGCTTTATAAGGGCAGAACTGGAATTGCTCGAATGGCGATTGAATCTGGGGCAGCTGTTGTACCAGTTGCCATGTTTAATACCGCTGAAATACAACCCACAGGTCAGATAGTTCCAAATTTACGAAGAGTAAAAATGATCTTTGCAGAGCCAATGTACTTCACTGGTGATTCCACAGACCAAGCGGTACTTCGCGAAGCTACCAACAAAATTATGGATGTAATTGCGGCAATCTCGGGACAGGTTTACGTTCCAAATATGTACGCCTCAGAGGCGAAGGATGCCATTATGAAGAGCAAGGCGGAGAATGCGGGAGATTTTGAGTAGCGCTTACTCGGCGCCAACAAACTCTTTTCTTGATTGTAGATAATTACACATATCGCAGACCGGTTTTGCAACTGGCATCTTTGCATCGACTACGGTTATAAAATCTGTTAATCGCTCCTGTAACGCTTGCGGATTTCGCTCAATTGGCCGCCATGTGTGTTTTAACTTTAAGCCAAAGCCCTTTGTAACATCGCCTGCTGGTTCAAGTAATGACCAAACAAGCAATCCCATAAGGGAGACCTTTCTTGCTTCACCAGTTGCTGGATTCTCTAAGGCAAAGGCGTACGCCTCGAGTTGTGGTTGATAGAGATCGGTTTTATCGGAGTCCTTTGCTTGAAACTTACAATCAATAATGCCAAATGTGCCATCTGCAAACTCAATTAAAAGATCATATTTGCCGCGAATTGCATACTTTGATGGTGAGCCATTAACTGGAATTAATGATGATTTAACCCAGCCACCAAGATCTAATACCTTGCCCGCTGGAAGTACTGGTGCAATATCAGAGGTAGTTTTGCCGGCAAAGTAATTTTCCTGCATGGTTGCTAAATCTCCAACCAGTGGCATAAAGCCGGGAGTTCTTAGGCCATGGTTGTAGCTGAGCCAGAGACAGCGATGACACCCACCCCAAGAGAAGGTTAAATCTGATGGAGAGATAAATTCGCGTGCTTTTCCTACTGCAGTTGATGAGGCCATTTGCGAATTCTGCCGATCATCACTGACAATGAGTGGTTACGCCACGCAATTATTGTGTTAAAGCAGGTAGATTGAAGCGATCGTAAAAATACCAAGCGCGACCATAACCATGCCACCAAAGCGGCGCATCACAATCAGCCTTTTGATATCACCAGCAAACCACTCACGAGCAGTACCGGCCAATAAGCCATAAGTGCTATCTGAAATAAATGCGATGATGCAGAAAATAAAACCAAGTAAAATTAATTGTGCAGTGAGATTACTGCTTTCCTGATCCACAAATGCAGGCAGAATCGCAGCGAAGAAGACAATAGTTTTTGGGTTCAAGGCTCCGACCCAGAATCCATTTTTTGCAGAGGCTAATAAAGTTGGCTTTGCGCCATCACCTTTTTGTAGCTCAGAGGCGACTAACTTGCTCGCTTTAATTGCTTGAAACCCAAGGTAGATCAGGTAAAGCCCGCCAGCCCATTGAATTCCGTTGTAAAAGAGGGTTGATCTTTGCAGCAATGGGCCAAGGCCAACTGCGACCAGTAGTGAGATCATTAAAACGCCCACCGTATTTCCTGCAACGGTAGCGATTGCGCTCGCCCTACCCCAAGCGATAGCCCGGGCGATGATAAAGAGCACTGAAGGGCCAGGAGCCAAAACAATCAAAATCGTCGCTATTAGGTACTCCCAAAGGCGTGTAGGGAGTAAATCTGTAGTCAACACGCCTAGATCCTACCTGTGGCCATTGTTGCAATGGGGCTTCGGTTCTGCCTATTATCCTGTCATTCGATAGTATCGATTCGATATATCTAATGGATACCCCATTAGCCACTTACTCTCCCTGGAGGCCAGTAATGCGATCTCGTGCTGAGTCACTTGAGTTCGCCCTTCTCGGTCTGCTTTCACAAGGTCCGCTTCATGGGTATGAGTTAAGAAAAAGGTTGAGTGCAATCTACGGGCCATTTCGAGTACTTAGCTTTTCAGTTCTATATCCGCAGCTTCGCAAAATGTCTGAGCAAAGTTTAATCGCCGAAACAATTAAAGAGTCAGGTGGATTATCTCGGCGCTCGCGAATTGTTTATGAGTTAACTGCAAAGGGTGAAGCGAAGTTTGCCTCATTGATGGAGAGTGCAACACCAGAAAATTTTGAGGATGAGGGTTTTGAGGTTCGCTTCGCTTTTTTTGGCCCAACCCCAAAGAGCAGCAGAGTCAGAATTCTAGAAGGTCGCCATCGACGCTTACTAGAAAAGGCGGAGATTATTCGCCGTGAATTAACAAAGATTCCAGAGGGTATTGATACCTATTTGGTTGAGTGGCGCCGTCACTCATTGGAGTCAGCTGAGCGAGAGATCGCCTGGCTGGAAGAGATGCTAAAAACTGAAAGGAAGAGCAAGTGACCATAGAAGATAAGGGTGAAATTAGAGTAGCCATTGTTGGAGTAGGAAACTGCGCTAACTCATTAGTACAAGGTATTACTTACTACAAGGATGCCACGAACGAAACTGAGATCCCGGGTTTGATGCACCCAGTACTTGGCGGCTATCACATCAAAAATATCAACTTTGTTCTAGCACTAGATGTTGATTCAAAGAAGGTTGGCTTAGATCTAGCTGATGCAATCTGGGCGAGTGAGAACAACACTATTAAGTTCGCTACCGTTGCGCAGACAGGTGTTAAGGTAAAACGAGGCGTAACACTTGATGGTTTGGGTCGTTACTACAAAGAGACGATCACCGAATCTACTGAAAAACCAGTAGATGTCGTTGCGGAGTTAAAAGCGGCAAAGATTGATGTCTTAATCTGTTACCTACCTGTTGGCTCTGAAGAGGCGGCAAAGTTTTACGCCCAAGCATCGATTGATGCTGGTTGCGCCTTTGTTAATGCCTTGCCAGTGTTTATCGCATCAGATCCAATCTGGGCAGATAAATTCAGTAAAGCAGGAGTTCCAATTGTTGGCGATGATATTAAATCCCAGGTTGGCGCAACTATTACTCACCGCATTATGGCGAAATTATTCCAAGATCGTGGCGTGCACTTAGATCGCACCTACCAATTAAATGTTGGCGGAAATATGGATTTCAAAAATATGTTAGAGCGTGATCGGCTAGAGTCAAAGAAGATTTCCAAGACTCAATCAGTTACCTCTCAACTTGATTATGATCTAGGTTCAAAAAATGTACACATCGGACCATCAGATTACATTCCTTGGTTAGATGATCGTAAATGGGCGTATGTGCGTCTTGAGGGTCGAGCCTTTGGTGATGTGCCACTAAATCTTGAGTACAAACTCGAGGTATGGGATTCACCAAACTCAGCTGGTGTAATTATTGATGCGCTACGTTGTGCAAAGATTGCATTGGATCGCAAGATTGGCGGCCCACTTCTATCACCATCTAGTTACTTTATGAAATCTCCACCGGTTCAATACACCGATGAGCAAGCCTTCAATAAGGTGGAGGAGTTCATCAAGGGATCAATCGAAAGATAAGTAAAGGTAATACAAGCCCTCTAAATAAAGTGAATCTTTAAATATGAGGGCTTGTGACTCCAGTATTTGTATCAGTTAGCAATTAGAAATTTGCGAAAATAATTAATTCAAGACTCTCGAGAAAATCTACTCATTTGTTCAATTGGTATGTTGCCTACAAAATTGTTGACCATCAGGGCCAACACTCATATGGTGACAAGTAATCCCTAATTTATCAAAGGCTTTATCACCGAAATGAGATCGATAGGCCAAAGCTAATAAAACACGGACATTTACATTTCCATCTGATCTAATTGAAAATGCTTTTGCCACCCTGGACACGGTGTTCTCTACAACCTTTTCGGTGTGAACGGTTTGTTCAGCAATCGCAGCGTTGGTCATTCCCTCGCACAGGTGCTCACAAACTAATTGTTCAAAGGGGGTTAGCTCCCTGGTCAGGATATTTAACTCCAGAACTCACTCTCCAATGGGTTGTGTCTAGGAAACCATACTCGCCAAGCGGCTTATTGGAAATACTTTTTCATCTAGGATTTGCGCATGTCCAATATCTCGACCGAGCAAATCGGCTCAGTTCTGCACTTAAAATTAAATCGCCCAGAAAAGAAGAATGCTTTGACCCAGGAGATGTATCAAAGCTTGGCCACAAAGATTAATGAAGCAGCGGCAGATTTTGCCATTCGTGCAGTTGTGATCTCATCAGAGGGGGATTCATTTACCGCCGGCAATGACATAAATGATTTTGCCAATAACCCACAAATGGATGAAGGCTCGCCAGTATTTAATTTTCTATTTGCGATCCATAACTTTCCCAAGCCATTAATCGCTGCAGTTCATGGCAGAGCTGTTGGTATCGGAACTACCATGTTGATGCACTGCGACATTGTTACCGCAAATCCAAATACCATTTTTTCAATGCCCTTTGTCTCATTAGGTTTAGTTGCAGAAGGTGGTTCAAGTTATTTATTTCCGCGTTTAGTAGGACATGCCAAAGCGGCAGAGATTCTCTTAACCGGTAGAAATTTCTCAGCTGATGAAGCGTTGCAAATGGGCTTAATAAACTCAATCGCCGAGGATCAATTAAAGGCGGCGATGAAGTTTGCGCAGGAGCTAGCGGAACAACCACCAACTGCGGTAATTAACACAAAGGCGCTGTTAAAGAGTGGTTCACATGAAGCATTAAATCAAGTTATTCGAGCAGAGGGTGAGTTGTTTAAAATGGCGATGGACTCTGATGAAGCTCAACAAGCTTTTATGGACTTCCTACTAAAGAAGAGTAAAGGATAAAAATGTCACTCAAAGGTAAGCGAATATTTATAACTGGTGGATCCCGAGGTATTGGATTAGCGATCGCACTTCGAGCCGCAGCTGATGGTGCTTCAATTGCAATTGCAGCCAAGACAGCAGATCCAAATCCAAAATTACCGGGGACAATCTTTACAGCAGCAGCCGAGATAGAGGCGGCTGGTGGCAAAGCGCTGGCAATTCAATGTGATATTCGGGATGAAAATGCAATAACTGCAGCGGTTAATCAAACGGCTGAGGCGTTTGGTGGAATAGATATTGTTATCAATAATGCAAGTGCCATCAATTTAACAAACACTGAGAATACTCCTGCAAAAAGGTTTGATTTAATGATGGGTGTAAATACACGTGGCACCTTTTTAACATCACAAGCCGCCCTTCCTTACTTGAAAAAGAGCGCGCAGGATGGATTTAATCCGCATATCTTGATGCTCTCACCACCCTTGTCCATGAAAGGCAAATGGTTTAAGCCGCATCTTGCTTACACCATGGCAAAGTATGGAATGAGCATGTGTGTTCTTGGATTGGCTGAAGAGTTAAAAAAAGATGGAATCGGCGTTAATGCCTTGTGGCCTAGAACTGCAATTGATACCGCAGCATTGGCGATGATCCCAGGTGTTGATACTGAGTTTTGTAGAAAGCCTGAGATTCTTTCAGATAGCGCCTATATTATCTTTAATCGTTTGGCCAAAGAGTGCACCGGAAACTTCTTTATTGATGATGAACTCTTGGCAAGTGAAGGCATAACTGATCTAGAGAAATACTCGGTGGTACCGGGAACGAAAGATTTTATTCAAGATCTATTCATAGATTAACTTTATAGATTAAAACCTTTAGGCAGCTCTAATCTATTTTCTTTTAGCAGATTCTCATCCTTTAACAGATCTCTTGTTTTTCCATCTGCTGTGATAACACCACCAGCTAAAATCAAAGAGCGAGGACAAAGCTCGACTGCATAAGGCAGATCATGCGTCACCATCAACAAGGTGATATCAAGTGAGTTTAAGATCTCCGCTAGCTCCCGCCGGCTTGCTGGATCCAGGTTTGAGGATGGCTCATCCAAAATCAAGATCTCAGGCTTCATTGCTAAAACAGTTGCCACCGCAACTCTTCTTCGCTGACCAAATGATAAATGGTGAGGTGGACGATCTTTGAACTCAAGCATTCCAACAAGTGTTAATGCCTGCGTTACTGCATCATCTAATTCAGCACCACGCAAACCCATGTTATAGGGACCAAAGGCAACATCCTCACCCACAGTTGGCATAAACAATTGATCATCTGGATCTTGAAAAACAATTCCTACCTTAGATCTAACCTCACGCAAGCTTTCTGGATTATTACTGTCTACTAATCGGCCGGAGACAAAAACTTGACCATGATTAGTTGGATGAATGCCATTGATATGCAAAATCAAGGTTGTTTTTCCAGCACCATTAGGACCAAGGAGTGCTACTCGTTCGCCCTTATCGATCTTTATGTTCACGCCATACAACGCCTGATTTCCATCTGGATAGGCAAATGCCAACTCTTTAATCTCTAGTGAAGGCGTGCTCATCAAATTACCAATCTATCTAGGAGTGAAAGTATTAAGGCGGTAATTGGCAGTGATGCTGCAACCAGCAAATCTCTTTGAGAATTAGCTTCAGTTGCAAGTTTAGGCAGATTACCTGCAAAGCCACGAGATAACATCGCTAGATGCACCCGTTCGCCTCGTTCATAAGATCTAATAAATAAAGCGGCAGCCGCTGATCCTAAAATTTTCCAATCTCTAATGCCACGAGCTTCAAATCCGCGTGATTGGCGGGCTACCTTCATGCGATCCATCTCATCACTAACCACATTTATATAGCGCAGAGAGAAGGTTGCGATATTAACCATCAATGATGGCAGTTTTAATCGCTCTAGACCTTGCAAAATATCCTTAGCGGTAGATGTGGCTGACAGGGTGATGGCTCCTAAAACGCCAATCGTTCCCTTAGCAACAATGGCTGCTGCGGCTAACAATCCCTCTTCATAGATTGTAAAGTTCAAAAAAACAAAGCTTTCACCAGTTCCGAAAAATGGCATCAATACTGCAAATAAAATGAATGGGATTTCAATCAAGGATCTTTTGAAAACTGTAAGAACTGGCAGTTTTGCAACCAAAATCACTGAAATGATCAAGGAAAAGAAAACAATGTAGGAGAGCCAATATGTAATTGGGGTTGCTACTACGACAAATAGAAAAAAGAGCAAAGAAGCAATTTTTAATGCGGGGGAGAGGGCGTGTATCGGTGTATGACGATGGATATACAGACGCTCTCCAACATCATGGCCATGATGGTGTTTATGCTTACTTTTTGCCTGACCAACAGGGGCTGTTGGGATCAAATCATCTGAGATTTGATGGGATGGGGCTATTGAGAAATTAATTTTAGATTACTTCTTTTTCGCAAGTGTTTTAAAGATTAGAAGTGAAATAGAGAAAGTGGCAATAAGGCCAATTAATCCACTTAAACCAACACTTAATCGCTCATTATCAATTCCAGCAACTCCATAATCAGCTAAGACAGAGCCAGAGTTTGCTGAATCCTTAGCAGTATCTAGAAAACCTTTATCCTCTGCCACCTTCTCGAGTCCATCTGGCGAGGAGGATGCGTAATAGGAGATAAAGCCAGCAACAAATATCGAGACCAAAATTCCACCAAGTAAAAATTTATTTTTTATAAACTCCTTCATCAGGAATTACTCCTTGCTGAGCTTTTAATCTCTAACTTCCTGCTTTGGCCACGGTATCCATATACCAGATCACTTCTTGTAGCCAACACAGCGGAGATAGTTAATGCAGTGATTAATCCTTCGCCAATTCCAATTAAAACATGAGTTGAAAACATTGCGGTAAAAACTGTCGATACTGGAATTGTTGCAACTGATCCAATCGCATATTGAAATACAAATGAGGAAGCTGCAATTGGGACTTGAATTAAGGCGGCGATAAATGCAGCGGCTGGGATTGCTTTTTTATTGGATGGCAGTATTCGCTTCACAATCAAAAAGATGGCGTAGCTTGCCCAAACACCAACTAAAGATAAATTGAAAACATTTAATCCAATAGCGGTTAAGCCGCCATCAGCAAATAGCAAGGCTTGCAGGATCAATACAATGGTGATTGAGAGAGTTGCCGCCCACGGTCCGATTAATATGGCGGCGAGCGCCCCGCCAAGCAGGTGACCACTAGTTCCGGCAGCTACGGGAAAGTTGATCATTTGAGCTGCAAAGATAAAGACAGTTGCTAAACCCGCTAGAGGTGCGGTTTTGTCGGAGAGCTCAGATTTAGCCCCTTTGAGCGCAACTCCAACTCCAACAGCGCTTACTGCGATAAAGGCTAAGGAGGTAGGAAGATCTATAAACCCATCTGGAATATGCATGTGAAAAGGTTAATGCAAATGATTTGCATCTGCAACAGATAGTGATTAGAGCCGCCATACAATCAACTCATGAAATCGAAGAGAGTATCCATAATCTTCACTCTCGCCCTGCTTTTAAATAGCGCCACCTTGATTGGGACCAATGCTCATACCTCATTGATTCTCAGCGATCCTGCAGTTGGTTCCAAAGTAGCGGTTTGGCCGACATCAATCTCCCTGCAATTTGATGAGGAGCTGGTCTCGATCGGGGATGAGAAAACTAATTTTGTCGCTGTAAACAACGCTGCCGGTGATCAAGTCAGTCGTGATGATGAGGTAATTTCTGGCTCACAAATT
>CAMCXX010000003.1 GCA_945883755.1 Bifidobacterium breve
CTATCAAAGGCTGTGGCGCGACGACGGGGTGTGGTGCGAACAGCGGTTGATTTGCCCTTAGCTATTGCTGCAAGCTGAGCAACTGCCTCAATCTCATCAACATTTTCACGTGCTGATGGAACCGCACTTAAGGTTGCGGTGTTTCGAAACAACTCATCTGCTCCAGGCAGACTTACGCGACGGCTCATTTGGATCCTCCACGGGTAATTAACTCTCGGGCTAAGCGACGATAGGCCGCTGAACCTGTACTGCTGCTTGCATAAACTGTGACCGGTTGTCCAGCGACATTTGATTCAGAAAAACGCACGGTACGTGAAATAATGGTGTCAAATATTTCATTTGGGAACTCTTTATCAATTAGCTCTAGCACCTCGCGTGAGTGACCAGTCTTCTTCTCGAACATGGTTGCCAAAATTCCGTAGATCGCAAGCTCTGGATTTGTATTCTCTTGAATCTTTTGAATGGTTTTCTTTACCAGAGATAAGCCAAGTACTGCAAAGTACTCGCACTCCATAGGGATAATTACGCCATTTGATGCGGTTAATGCATTGACCGTCAAAGTACCTAGCGATGGTGAGCAATCAATTAAAACAACATCATACCTATCTAAAACCGGTGCCAATAATTTACGTAATTTGTGCTCCTTTGCGATCTCAGATACAAAGGCAGCTTCAGCTGCAGCTAAATCCTCATGACCTCTTATGAAATCCAGCCCCGGCACTGATGATTTTAAAATGAAATCTTCAAGCCTTGCTTCATTATCATTTAATAGGTACCAAATTGATCCATACTGCTCACGTAGAGCTGCACCTTTGATTCCTAACCCAGTAGTCATGGAGGCTTGAGAATCAAAATCTATTAGCAACACTCGGCGACCCGTTTCAGCAAGAGCGGCCCCCAGATTTATTGCGGTAGTGGTTTTGCCAACTCCACCCTTTTGATTTACAACTGAGATAACTCGAGCTGTGCCACCTTCAGTTATCTTTGGTGGTTCCGGAAAATTTTTAATTTTTCGTCCAAGGACATCAGCTGTGGTAGCTAGCCCTTCCTCTCGAACCTTTGATTTATTGATACCCAAAGTCGATTTAACGTTTTGACGAGATGTCTGCGAAGCGTTTTTAGCCATGTGCGCAACCTATGACGGCGTATGTGCAAAGGCAAGGATGTTGAAGTATCTTTTGCGCATGTCGCAGGAAAATTTACTTAAACCGGAGAGCCAATCTCCATCAATCACCGATGGTCGGGTAGCGGGATTCTCCGTTCATTTAAGTAACTTTGATGGTCCCTTTGACCTATTACTGCAGTTGATTTCCCGTCATAAGATGGATATCACTGAGGTCTCACTAGGGGCTGTTACCGATGAGTTCATTGCCTATATCCGTCAGCTGGAGAGTTCAGCGCAGGGCTGGGATCTCGACAAAACCACTGAATTTCTAGTGGTTGCGGCGACCCTGCTTGATCTAAAAGCTGCAAAACTGCTCCCATCAGGTGAGGTGGATGATGAATCTGATCTAGCTCTGCTTGAGGCTAGGGATCTGCTCTTCGCAAGATTGTTGCAGTATCGAGCCTTCAAAGAGATCGCCGCAATCTTCCTAGATCGAATCGATCGCGAGGAGAAGAGCTTCCCGCGTACAGTTTCATTGGAGCCGCATTTCGCTGAGTTATTACCAGAGGTATTAATCGGTGTCGGGGCGCAGCGTTTCGCTGCGATCGCTAATCGGGTACTAACTCCAAAAACCGCCCCAACCTTTAAAATCGACCATCTTCACCGACCACTTGTTAGCGTGGCAGATGAGGCGGTCGGAGTTGTCGAACACCTGAGAAAGAGTGGAAGAGCGACCTTTAGAGCCTTGATAGAGGGGGCGCAATCCACATTGGTGATCATCGCTAGATTTTTAGCCTTGCTTGAACTCTATAAAGAGGGTGTTGTTAGGTTTGAACAGGTAGTCTCACTAGGCGAGCTTCAAATAACTTGGGTAGGTACCACTTCAGGTGAGGTTGCGGTTAGTGATGAGTTTGACCAACCTGTGGTGCCAATTGATGAGATAGAGAGTGAGACCGATAATGTCTGAAGTTGAACTTCACCGTTGCCTAGAGGCGATTCTTATGGTGGTAGAAGAGCCGGTTTCTGAAGTAATTCTGGCTCAAATTATTGAACGGCCAACCGATGAGATTAAGCAAGGGCTTATCAATATGGCGCAGAAATATCAAAGCGAGGATCGTGGTTTTGAGTTACGACAGGTTTCAGGAGGTTGGCGTTTTTATAGCCACCCAGATATGGCCTCTTTGGTCGAGAGGTTTGTTTTGGATGGTCAACAAGCACGATTGACTCAAGCAGCCCTGGAAACCCTCTCTGTTATTGCATACAAACAGCCGGTTTCACGAGCTCGTGTATCCGCCATCCGAGGAGTTAATGTTGAAGCGGTTATGAAGACCTTAGTGACCAGAGGATTGGTAGAGGAAGCAGGGATAGAGGGGGAGAGCGGGGCGGTTCTTTACCAAACAACCTCCTTTTTTCTCGAAAAATTGGGATTAAACTCCACCAGCGATCTGCCAGCACTTGCCCCATTTTTGCCAGATATTGATGGATTAGATGAACTGCTAGCAAATTTAACTGAGTAGAGTTCGGTTTTATTAAAGTTTTTATGGGGTTAAACTTTAAGGGTGGCACTCACTAGGTTAAATAAAATCATCGCCGATGCTGGTATTGCCAGCCGTAGAGCGGCAGATCAATTAATTCTTGATGGTCGAGTCACCGTTGATGATCAGATCATAATTGAGCTTGGTGGTAAGTATGATCCGCAAATTAATAAGATTGCGGTGGATGGTGAGAGATTAAATGCCAAAAAGTCTAACTCTTATATAGCGTTCCATAAACCGGCAGGCATTATTTCCACCATGTCAGACCCAGAGGGTCGAGCTAATCTTGGGGATTACTTTAAAGACAGGGGTGATCGCCTTTTCCATGTAGGCCGCTTAGATCGTGAATCTGAAGGGCTAATTCTGCTAACAAATGATGGGGAGTTAGCCCATAGGGCTACCCACCCTTCTTATGGATTGGAGAAGCGTTACCTTGTTGAGATGGAGGGTGAGTATCTCAAATCAACCACCGATCAACTGCTCCAAGGGGTTCGGCTTGAGGATGGTTTGGCGAGAGCGCTGAAGGTACTTCTGATTCGATCTACCTCAAAAAACCATCATTGGATTGAGATAACCATTCATGAAGGTCGCTATCACATAATTCGAAGATTGATCGAAGCATTAGGAATGAAGG
Organism: Bifidobacterium breve; assembly: GCA_945883755.1. Classification (GTDB taxonomy): domain Bacteria; phylum Actinomycetota; class Actinomycetes; order Nanopelagicales; family Nanopelagicaceae; genus Nanopelagicus. The sequence continues at coordinate 3,275 of CAMCXX010000003.1, forward strand.
TTCTCAGGTTGGTCAGAATTGATTTTGGACCAATCAATCTGGGAGATATGAAGGAAGGTCGTCACAGAACGCTAAATGAGGTAGAAGTACTAAATCTATTTACCCTTTTAAAGTTAAATAAATAAATAGACATACGTAAAACAGATATATAAATAAACCGTTTTTATATTACAAGCAAATAATCGATAAATACCCTTTTTTATGCCTAGATTTATACCGATAAATGTATTTATCGATAATCTTGATTGACCCCCCATGACCTTTTATCGATAAATAGATCTGATTTAAATCGAGATACCAGTAAAGCGACACAACCACTTGTAACTTTATATCTAAACATGATTTCTCTCGCTCTCGCTACCATAGTGGGGTGAGAACTAGGGGCATAAGAGGGGCAACTCAGGTTGCTAGCAACTCCCAAGAAGATATCACCAGCGGAGTACTTGAATTAGTGAAAAAAATGCTGATAGAGAACTCGGTGAACCATGAGGATCTCATCTCCGTAATCTTCACCGCCACTGTAGACCTAACCGCTCAATTTCCAGCTGTTGCCGCCCGTGAAGCCGGGCTAGGCAATGTGCCTTTGCTGTGCAGCGTTGAAATAGATGTTCCAAACTCGCTAGCCAGGGTTGTTCGTGTGTTGATGCATGTCAACTCTGATAAAGGGTTGGCTGAGATCAAGCATATTTATCTGCATGGAGCGGTTGCGCTTCGGCGTGATATCGCCCAATGAGCCTTAACCGCTCATTAATTACGGTTTCAGCCGCTGTTAAATTGCAGGATCAGGGATGAAGATTCGAGTAATTGGTTCAGGCTTAATCGGCACCTCAATCGCCTTAGCTTTAAAACAATCTGGCTGCTCGCTACAAATGGTGGATACCGATAAAAAAGCTGAGCAACTAGCCAATAAATTAGTTGATGGCGAGATATTTGATTTAGTTGATCTGATTATTATCGCAGTAGATATTGCCAGTAATAAATCATTAATTGTTAGTGCGTTGAATGAGAATCCGCACTCGATAGTTATCGATGTAGCGAGTGTTAAGTCTAATCTTCTACAAGAGGTTGCTAAGTTATCAGATAATGCGGCAAATTTTGTCTCCTCCCATCCGATGGCGGGTCGAGAGGTTGGGGGAGGACACTCAGCTCGATCAGATTTATTCAGAGGTAGAGCCTGGATCGGAATTGAGTCCGAGACAATCACTGGTAAAGCCAAGGAAGGGCTCGAATTTTTAGTAAAAAGTTGTGGGGCAACTTTGTACTGGTATTCGGCCCGCAATCATGATGAGATTGTTGCAAGAATCTCTCATCTTCCGCAATTAATCAGTAGTGCTTTAGGTTCAGTTGTTAATCAATCCAATGAAGCGGATTTAAATCTGGCCGGCCAAGGATTAAGAGATGTTTTGCGATTGGCGGGATCTGACGCAAATCTATGGTCGCAATTACTCATAGAGAATTCAGAACCGGTAATGGCGAATTTGCAATTAGTAATCAGTAAATTGCAGATGATTAAGGAGATGATTTCAAATGGAGATCGGAAGGAGTTGCAACAATTTTTAATTGATGGAAATAATGGTTTAAGAAAAATACCTGGTAAACATGGACTCGTTCAGCGTAATTACGCCTCTTTGTCTATAGTTATAAATGATGAAGCTGGTCAATTAGCAAAAATATTTAATGATTGCGCCAAAGCCGATGTAAATATTGAAGATCTCAGTATCGAGCATTCTCCAGGTCAATTAACCGGTTTAATCACCCTGTCTGTTTCAGAAAAGGATGAAGTAAAATTATTTGATCATTTGTCATCATGTGGCTGGGATGTTTTCCAAGTAAAAAGTCGATAAACAAACTTAACCGCTTTGAATCACTGATTAATAGATACAATTTAGCCATGAACAGCTTGGTGCTCGCTATTGATGGTCCTAGTGGTTCTGGTAAATCATCAACCGCTAAAGCGCTAGCGATCAGGGCAAACTGGTCATATTTGGATACCGGAGCTCTTTATCGGGCGGTAACCTTCCTGGCTTTACGAGATTCAACAACATCTGAGGAAGAGCTTTTTGATCTGCTCAAAAGAAGTGAGATCCGATTTTCTTGTTCACCCAAAGATCCAAAGATCTATCTGGATCAAGTTGATATAACAGATGAGATTAGATATCAGCGAATCAATGAGGCGGTGAGTATTTACAGTGCAATGCCATCAATTAGGCATTACCTGTTAGAGCTGCAACAAAATTACATAGAAACTGCCCCAGTTGGAATAGTGGTTGAAGGTCGGGATATTGGAACGGTTGTTGCACCAAACGCACCTTTAAAAATTTATCTATACGCTGATATCGAAGAGAGGTCTATTCGCCGCGAGAGTGAGTTGATCGAAAGCATTTCCACTACCGATATATCTAAATCTCTCTCTAAGCGGGATGAGATGGACTCCACTCGTCAATTATCCCCGTTAGCAAAAGCATCAGATGCGGCAGAGATTGATTCCACGAGATTGTCCCTTCAGGAGGTTGTGGATCAAATTTGGAAGTGGATGTTGCAGCGAAATTTATTGGGTTTACCAACAATTGCGGTAATTGGACGGCCAAATGTTGGTAAATCAACTCTAGTAAATCGAATGATTGGCAGACGCGAGGCGATTGTTGAAGATACTCCGGGCGTCACCCGTGATCGGGTTAAATATGAAGCTGAATGGAATGGTAGAAGTTTTTTTCTAGTGGACACAGGTGGGTGGGAGGTAAAACCGGAAGGTATTTCAGAGAAAATTACCGCTGGCGCAGAAGCTGCCATAGCTGAATCAGATTTAGTTATGTTTGTAATTGATGCACAAATCGGCGCTCTTGATGAAGATCAATCACTAGTTAATTTACTGCGCAAAAGTAATAAGAAGGTAATTTTGGTGGCAAACAAGATAGATAATGCTGCGGATGAATCGGATGCGTACGCACTTTGGAATTTGGGTTTAGGTGAGCCGAGATTTGTTTCAGCATTACATGGTCGGGGCAGTGGCGATCTTCTTGATTTATTGATTTCAGAGCTGCCGGAAGTTGGTTCGCAACCAGCAGATGATGGCTATCGAAGAGTTGCCCTTGTCGGTAGACCTAATGTTGGTAAGTCATCATTATTAAATGTCTTGGCTGGAGCACCTCGTGTGCTCGTAGATGATGCAGAGGGCACGACGCGGGATGCAGTAGATGAGTTAATTGATTTTGGTGGATCAACTTGGCGCTTTATCGACACTGCCGGTATCAGAAGAAGAGCTCATCAATCCAGTGGCACCGATTATTACGCCTCTCTACGAACGCAGATCGCATTAGAACGAGCAGAGGTTGCCTTAGTTATCCTGGATGCATCGCAAATTATGACGGAGCAGGATATTCGAATTGTTTCAATGGCTGAAGAGGTTGGGAAAGCTCTCGTGATCGTGATGAATAAATGGGATCTAGTAGATGAAGAGCGGCAAATAGTGTTGGAGCGGGAGATGGAGCGACAATTAGAACGATACCCATGGGCACAACGAGTTAATTTGTCCGCCAAAACAGGTTGGCATCGTGATCGGTTAGCCCCCGCGCTTAGAACCGCATTAAGCAGTTGGGAAAAACGCATACCGACCTCGAAATTAAATGCATTTTTAGGAGAGTTAGTAGGTGCCAATCCACCCCCGGTTAGAAGTGGAAAGCAGCCAAAGATTAAATTTGCCACTCAGGCTGGCATCTGCCCACCCAAATTCGTAGTATTTGCGACAGGTTTTCTAGAGGATGCTTATCGACGATTTATTGAACGTCGATTACGGGAAGAGTTTGGTTTCGCTGGTTCGCCAATTGAGGTTGCGGTCAAAATAAAGGAGCGGGATTGATGCTCACCATACCAAATGCAATTACAGCCCTTCGAGCCCTTGGTGTTCCGGCTTTCCTATACTTTTTCTTGGTGGCGGATCAGCCGGTCATTAGCTTTTTCATCATTATGTTTGGTGGATTAACCGATTACTTTGATGGCAAGGTTGCTCGAGCGTTAAATCAAAGCTCAGATTTTGGAGCTAAATTTGATCCAACTGTTGATCGTTTGTACATATCAGCGATCGTGATAGCACTTGCGATTAAAGAGTATCTACCGTGGGCCTTGGTCATCTCCTTGTTGCTTCGCGATCTAATTCTCCTGATTTTGGTGGTTATCCAACGGATAAGAAATCTGCCATACGCTGAAGTAACCTTTTTAGGAAAGGCAGCAACCTTTAACCTGTTATACGCCTTTCCTATCCTGCTATTGGATCAGGTAGCGGCGATTTCCCGCTTTACCAATCCGATCGGTTGGGCATTTGCTATATGGGGATTGGCCTTGTATTTTTACACAGGTTTTCAATACCTAATAACTGGTATTCAAGGTATGAGGAGAGTTTGCTAATGAGTATCGCCCCAGATCATCTTTTTTATACCAAAGAGCATGAGTGGGTTGAAAATTTGGGAAGCAATCGCTACCGCATCGGTATTACTGATTACGCACAATCGGCGCTCGGAGATATTGTCTATATCCAGTTACCGAAAATGAACTCTGAGTTGACCGCTGGCGCAGTTTGCGGTGAGGTAGAGTCAACAAAATCAGTCTCTGAAATTTATGCTCCGATATCTGGCAAGGTTGTCGCTGTAAACCAATCTTTGGATAAAACTCCTGAAAGTATGAATCAGGATGCATATGGGGCAGGTTGGATTGCCGAAATTGAGGCAGGAGCAAATTTTGACCAAAGTGCCTTAATGAGTGCGGCCCAGTACCAAGAAATCACCGCTTGACCGCTTTGATTTTGGGCAATAGTGTCAGCCTCTAGTTGAACCTGAAGGAGATTTTGTGGCTGATAAAGCTTTACCACCAAAAGATCTAACCTCAACTCTTAATCTGCGTCAGTTAAGAAGTATTCCTGAGCCTAAGCAAAATCAATCTCTTTTAAACACCCTCTCCGAACCGGAGCGCGAAGTTGTTGCAGCCCTACCTAAAGATGCAGGAATCCTGATCATTTTAAGTGGCGCGGGGCTTTCATCCCGATATTTATTAGATTCAAATAATGTGAAAATTGGCCGAGATTTAAACAATGAAATTTGTTTTGATGACATCACAGTATCTAGATCACATGCTTTAATCGAGAAGATTGATGGTTCTTACTTGATAAAGGATCTTGGCTCTTTAAATGGCACTTACGTAAATGCAGTTGCCGTGAAAAATGGTGTGCTTAAAGCTGGCGATGAGATTCAGATTGGCAAGTATCACCTGACTTTGTTTGTAGGGGAGAAGTAATGGCTGTTCCAGTTCGCGCCTATCTGAGTATCGGTGAAGTTTTATCTAAATTACGAAGTGAATTCTCCGATATCACCATTTCAAAGATTCGCTTCCTCGAGTCAGAAGGTTTGATTGAGCCACAGCGTACGCCTAGTGGATATCGTAAATTTACTAATTCAGATTTAGAGAGATTAAGGTTTGTTCTGTTAGCTCAACGAGATCAGTATTTACCGCTGCGGGTTATTAAAGATAATCTCGATGCACTAGACAGAGGTTTAGTGCCTTCACTTACTGTTGGCGGTATCGCAACACCGCGGCTAGCCACATCAGATGGGGTTGCAAGTGATATATCTGCCGTTGAGCAGGATTTACGTTTAACTAGAAATGAATTAATTTCAGCTGCTCAAATCTCAGAAGAGCAACTAACCGAGTATGAGTCATACGGCTTAATTTCAATTCGTGGACGTCATTACGATGGTGATGCTTTGGCAATTGCTAAAAACATTGTTGCAATCTCTGAATTTGGAATTGGTGCACGGCATTTACGTGCCTTCAAAACAGCAGCTGATCGAGAGGTTGGGTTAGTTGAGCAGGTAACAACTTCGATCAGACGTCAAAAGGGTACTGAATCTAAAGCTAAAGCAGATGAGGTTGAAAGAGAGTTAGCCTCCTTGTCAATCAAGTTACATGCCAGCTTGGTTCGCGCCGGGCTACACAGATCCAAGTAATTATCGCTCTTCATGACTGAGTACTGTTTGGTCGAGGTAATTGGCGTTCGCGTTGAAATGCCATCTAATCAACCAATTGTTCTTTTGAAGGAGATCGAAGGTGTCAGATATTTGCCGATTTGGTTGGGTAGCGCAGAGGCAACAGCGATAGCTTTTGTGCAACAGCAGGTTAAACCACCTAGACCATTAACTCATGATCTCTTTAAAACTGTTTTAGATGATTTTAATATTGATTTAGAAAGTGTTTATCTAACTAAGTTAGAGGATGGAATCTTCTACGCTCAATTAAATTTTGCTAATTCAAAAACCATCTCAGCTCGACCAAGTGATGCGATATCTCTGGCCCTAAGAAGTAACTCGCCAATCATGGCCAGCCTTACCTTGTTAGATGAGGCTGGGATAGAGATTCCAGATCAAGCCGAGGATGAGGTAGAACGGTTCAAGGAGTTTCTAGATCAGATCAACCCCGAAGATTTCCTCGCCTAATCTGCACGTGGGAAGTGAAAACCCTAAAGGTCAGCCTGAGATATTCGTGTCTAACCATTGAAATGAGCCGCTCAACTTCTACAATTAAGCCTTCCCCGTAGAATCGAGTCTGCCATGAGCATTTCCCCTGACATCGGATATCGAGGCGCAACTGCATGCGTCGCCGCTGGAATTTCCTATCGACAATTGGATTACTGGGCTCGTACTGGTCTAGTTGAGCCAAGTGTTAGAACAGCAGCAGGCTCTGGATCCCAACGGTTATATGGCTTTCGCGATATTTTAGTTTTGAAAATTGTTAAACGACTTCTTGATACCGGCGTATCACTACAAAATATTAGAACTGCAGTTGAGCATTTAAGGAGTACAGGTATCTCAGATCTTGAGCGAATTACCTTAATGAGTGATGGCGCATCTATCTATGAGTGCACGAGCCCCGATGACATAGTAGATCTTTTGCAAGGCGGGCAAGGTGTTTTCGGTATCGCGATCGGCAAGGTTTGGCATGAGGTTGAAGGCTCATTATTGAATCTACAGGGTGAGAACACACTGGATGGCAGCGCTGTAGTAAGTGGTGCAAATAACGATGAACTATCAGAACGCAGAAAGCGCAAAGGCGCCTAGTAAGTAATACTCTTCCCCTCAGAGCGGCAAGATACGTGGGGGATTAGATGGATTTGCGTTCGACCTTTATTGATCGACATATTGGTCCAAATGGTTACCAGATTAACTCCATGTTGCTTGAACTTGGATATAAAAATCTAAAGGAATTTATCCAAGCTGTGGTTCCAAAAAATATTTTGATTAATAATGAGATCGAGCGTGTTCTACCAGTAGGAATCTCAGAGAACGCAGCTATCGCTGAGTTAAGATCAATCGCAAATGAAAACACTTTGATTAAAAATTTTATTGGTGGTGGGTATGTTGGAAATATAACGCCACCGGTAGTTTTAAGAAATGTTCTCGAGAATCCGGCTTGGTATACCGCCTATACACCGTATCAACCAGAGATTAGTCAGGGCAGATTGGAAGCGATCTTCGCCTTTCAAACGGTAATTGCAGATCTAACTGGTCTGCCAGTGGCCAACGCTTCAATGCTGGATGAGGCAACCGCAGCAGCTGAGGCGATGACATTATGTAGACGTGTCTGGCAAGGTTGCGATGAAGCGATCTTTTTGGTTGATCAAGATCTCCATCAACATGTTAAAGCGGTGATTTCCACCCGAGCTAAACCATTAAAAATTGAGATTAAGGAGATTGATACCGATAAATATGATTTCACCGATGATTTCTTTGGCGCAATCTTTGCCTATCCCAGTGCTGGGGGTGAGATTAAGGATTTAAAGAGGGCGGTAATTAAAGTTCATGAGAAGAATGCGCTAGCCATCATCGATTGCGATCTTTTGTCGCTGACCTTAATTGAAGCACCAGGTGAGTTTGGTGCTGATGTGTCGGTAGGTTCCGCTCAAAGATTTGGTGTTCCTGTCGGCTTTGGCGGTCCACACGCCGGATTTATGTCAGTAAGAGAAGGCTTAGAACGTTCAATGCCTGGACGATTGGTTGGTCAGTCAATAGATTCACATGGAAACACTGCATTTAGATTGGCGTTGCAAACTAGAGAACAACATATCCGCCGTGACAAGGCAACATCAAATATATGCACAGCTCAAGTTCTATTGGCTGTAATTTCAGCTTTTTATGCAATGTGGCATGGTCCGCAAGGCCTGGTTCAGATAGCTAATCAGATAAGTACGCGGGCGAATTCTCTCCGGCAAGAGCTTAAAAGTGCTGGTTATAAGGTGGGGGATAAGCCGGTTTTTGACACGGTGAAGATTTCAGATGTTGCTGCTGAAGAGTTAGTTGGTAAATTTTTAAAGATAGAAATGAATATTAAATTAATCAATAAGTCAGAAATTTCGATTACCTTTGATGAGTTAACGACAGATGATGATTTAAAAAGGATCTACCAGCTGTTTAATTTGAACAGCTCGCAGGAAGCGGTGAAAACCGCCACAGGGCGAAGTAGCAAGTTTTTGACCCATCCGATGTTTAACTCTTATCACTCTGAAACGGCGATGCTTCGTTATATTCGCAGTTTATCTGATCGGGATTTAGCTCTTGATCGCACGATGATTCCATTGGGTTCATGCACAATGAAATTAAATGCGACCTCTGAAATGATTCCAGTCACTTGGCCTGAGTTTGCAAATATTCATCCATTCGCCCCATTAGATCAATCTCGTGGATACAAAAAGATGATCAATCAATTATCTAACTGGTTAATTGAGGTGACCGGTTATGATGCTGTTTCTTTGCAGCCTAACGCCGGTTCGCAGGGTGAATTCGCTGGCTTATTAGCAATTAGAAACTACCTTGATCATAAGAGCCAACATCATCGAAATATCTGCTTAATCCCATCAAGTGCTCATGGTACAAATGCAGCAAGTGCTGTGATGGCCGGTATGAAGGTAGTTGTTATAGAGTGCGATGATTTAGGAAATGTTTCGATTGCTGATATTAAGGCGAAGATAACGCAGTATCAAGATTCATTAGCTGCTTTGATGGTTACTTATCCCTCTACCCACGGTGTTTTTGAGGAAGCGATCTCAGAGATTTGCCAACTCATCCATGATGCAGGGGGACAGGTTTATGTTGATGGTGCAAATCTAAATGCTCTAGTTGGGTTAGCAAAACCTGGAAAATTTGGAGCTGATGTTTCGCATCTAAATCTCCATAAGACATTTTGCATACCGCATGGTGGGGGCGGACCTGGGGTAGGTCCAGTAATAGCACGCGCACACCTCGCACCATTTTTGCCTAATCACCCTGCTGATCCGCACGCTGGTCCAACTACCGGACCTGGCGCAGTTTCAAGCGCACCATATGGATCGGCTTCCATTTTGCCAATTAGTTGGATGTACATCCGAATGATGGGTGGTGCGGGTTTAACCAAGGCGACGCAAACCGCTATTTTATCCGCCAATTACTTAGCTAAAAAATTAGATCCATTTTTTCCAATTCTTTATAAGGGCAAGAATAATTTAATCGCTCATGAGTGCATTATTGATATCAGAGATATCACCAAAAATACTGGCGTAACTGTGGATGACATCGCTAAGCGATTAATGGATCACGGCTTCCATGCACCAACTGTTTCATTTCCAGTTGCCGGAACTATGATGATCGAGCCTACTGAATCTGAGGATATGCGTGAGTTGGATAGATTTATTGCCGCTCTAGAATCAATTCATCAAGAGATTATCGATATTTCTCAAGGTAAAATTTCTATCGAGGATTCACCACTTCGCCATGCACCTCACACCATGGGGGATTTAGTTAGAGATGATTGGGATCGTAAGTACGCCCGATCTAAAGCGGCTTTTCCAAGGGGTCAAAACCATGGAATTGGGGCCACTGGTAAGTATCTACCAACAGTTGGAAGAATTGATGGAGTGCATGGAGATCGCAATCTGATCTGTAGCTGCCTGCCGATCGAGGAGTTGGCGATCAACTGATCACTGTTTTACTTTACATAATGTGGATTATCGGCGAAATATCATACGGCGTAAACCCCAAAAAGTAACCATAAACCAAGCCTCCCAAACGATAGCTAGGCTCATTTTAGATAAACCATTCTCTCGTTCCACAAAGGTAATTGGCACCTCCTTGATTACAAACCCTAATTTGTTGGCCAACATCGCCATCTCAATTTGAAATCCATAACCCTTTGTTTCGATTGAATCAAGATTTATCTGCTGTAAAAAGGATCTTGGAATAACTCTATAACCGGAGGTTAGATCCCTAAATGGTAAACCAAGGGCAAAGGCTGCGTACTTTGTGCCCATCTTTGATATCAATTGCCGCTTTTTCGGCCAATTAACAACACTGCCACCATTCATCCATCTGGTGCCAATCACAAAGTTCTGAACTGAAATCATTTCTAGTAACTTTTTCAACTCTTCAGGTTGATGACTTAGATCAGCATCCATCTCTACAAAGTATTCGTAATCTTTCTCTAGCCCATACTTAAAACCAGAAATATAAGCAGGTCCCAGACCACCTTTTACTTCCCTATGCAAAATACTTAATCTTTTAATATCCAGCGATTTAGCGATGCGAGCTGTTCCATCTGGTGATTTATCATCAATAATCAAGATATCTAGGGTCATTTCAGCTAATAAAGAACAGGCTTGATCCAGTCGGATCAGTAAATTGCTGATGCTTTCAGCCTCATTATATGTCGGAACTAGAACCAGAATTTTGCTCATCTTAACTCCGTACTCGCTTTACCAACAACAAGAGTAGCAAGAAAATTGCGACAAGCTCTGGATAAAACTGCAACTTTTGCACCACAGTTTGACCTTCATGCATATTTATACTTTCAGTCAAAGTACCCGCTTCAAACTTCGGGATAATCTTCCGTAATTCGCCATTAGTGCCAATCACAGAGGTTACTCCAGTTGTAGACACATAAGCAATCTCTCGGCCAATTTCTGCAGCTCGCACCCTTGCAATATTTAACTGCTGATCAAGTTGAGCAGTATCTCCAAAAGTGGCGTTATTAGTTTGCAATACCAGAAAATTCTCCGACATCTCATCCCTGAAAGCATCATTGATGATCTCATAGCAAATCAAAGTTTGAAAAGTGTGACTGTTTATTGTAAAAACAGTTCTCTCACTTCCTGACGAAAAATCCTTTACCTCTGAAACGTAAGGAGAAAGGTTTTGGAAGACAGAACGCAGCGGAATGTATTCGCCAAAAGGCGTTAAATAACGTTTTGCATAAATTTCGGTAACTTTGGGATTAAACAAGACAGAGATGTTTTGTAAATCGCCACTAAATCTTGATATTCCACCAATTAAAATGGGGCTTTGTAGCTCTAGAGATAAATCAGATATTTCGGATTTGATACTTGGATTGCTAAAAACATCAATATCTACGGCATTCTCTGGCCAAACAATAAGATCGACTGATTCTCGTTTGATGGATATTTTGCTCTGTTGTAGATGATTTCTATAGACCGCAAGAGGTGTGGCATTAAATTCTAAGCCTAATTGCGGCACTCCCCCCTGCACTAAAGCGACCTTCATATCACCAAGATTACTCAATCCAGTTGGGAGTAAGTTGAAAAATACAATTACCAACGAGGCGGCAATTAAAGCTTTGATGCTCCGAAGTGATGAGAAAATAGCTATAAAGAAAGCAACTCCGGCAACTCCAATGATTGGGTATATGGCGGCGAGTGGTGAATCGATCTGGGTAAAACTCAACCGACTCCAACCAAATCCAGTAAAGGGTATTGTGCGCATTAAAAACTCACTAAAAACTAATGCGCAACCAAAGATCAAGGCATTTGATAACTTATTTTTTCTACCGACCAATGCCAGTGGTGTGAAAAAAAAGGCCTGCATAAAAGCCAAAGCCAAAAAAGGCGCATTTCCCACATAAACACCGGTCCAGCTTTGAGAAACGATTAAAAGCCCTAACCCAAAGAAATAGGTAATCCACAACCGATTGATCGCAGAGTTTCTGATTAGTACCTCATATAAGAAAAATAAAGTTACAAAAGGCAAAATCCAAAGTGAAAGTGGAGCAAAACTTAAAGATGCAATCGCGCCTAAAATAAAACCAAGGATCAAATAACCCGTGCGCATATTTAAACCCACCGCAAAGCTGCTAGAAGACGATCAACGCTTGCACCTAATCCATAGCTTTCCTGTAAATCATTAATCTTCGCCAAAGAATTAGGTTTTTTTGGCATATCTATGCTCATCGATGGAATGGGAACATCGGTTGCACAATTAACTAACTTTGGTGCGATTTTCGCATAATCCCTACTTGCTATAACCTTTTTGGCAAGATTTTTTGGTAGCAAATCACTCTCACTTTCAGCCGCCTCAACAACTGATCCCATATCTGGAAACAAATTAGCAATCAAAGCGGCCCCCTTCTCGCCGATCCCTTTCAATCCAGGCAGGCCATCTGAAGCATCTCCGCGAATCATTGCGAAAAGTGCATAACGTTCACCAGGAATCTCATATTTTTTACTGATCCAATCTGTATCAACTAGATCATGGTTACTCAAACCTTTGGCTAAGTAAACGATTTTCACATCTTTTCTGTCATCAACCAACTGAAATAGATCGCGATCTCCACTTACTACCCGGATTGGTCCGCTTTCTGATTTACTTAAAGTGGCAATAACATCATCGGCTTCGTAATCATCTACCCCAAGGGATGCGAATCCAAAGGCATCAAGAACATCGAGAAGTATTGGTATCTGTGGTGATAATGTGTCCGGTTCAGCCTCCTCCCCTGAATCATCAATTCGATTTAACTTATAATCAGGAAAGAGATCAACCCGCCAAGAAGGGCGCCAATCCCCCTCTAAACACGCGACAAATCTATTTGGCGAATAAATATTGATCAATCTCGCCGACATATCTAGAAAGCCTTTCACAGCATTTATTGGCTCACCCTTAGGCGACAACAAGGTATCTGGCATACCAAAGTAAGCGCGGTACCAAAGCGATGCACTATCCAATAACAATAAACTCATAAGGATGCTCCCGCGTAAACCACAACTCCTCGATCAATTTTGCTTAACGCCTGGTCGATTAATGGCTCCAATTCAGTGACCGCACCACGTAACTGTCGTAATAAATCAACGATCTGTTTCATGTTACGAACAAAATCACCCACCGTTAAATCATTATCTTTAAGAACTGCGGTGAGTGAATTACCACTTGCCCATCTTTGAGCCACCCAACTAAAACCAAAATCTGGCGCCCTCATTGGTTCCAAGTTATGATCATTCTCAATTGCAAATATCTCGCCGCAGATTTTCGAGATTTGAGCTAGCGCAATTGCAACATCTCCCCTTGGCACCTTAGCTGCCTCCTCATTTCGAGATTCATAAATGAAGCAGGAGATCACCGATACTAAATCCACAGCGGATAATTGCGCGAAAACTCCTCTTCGAATTGATTCTGCAATTAGTAAATCAGTTTCGCCATAGATCTTGGCCAGCATTTTTCCAGAAGGTGCCACCTCACCCTTTGAGATGTATCCCAATTGATCTAAAATAATTTGTATTCGATCAAATCGTTTGGCAATAACATTGGTGCGAGAGTTTATTCGCTCCTTTAGCCCATCAATTTCTCGCTGTAACCGATGAGCTTTCTCGGTAAATCTGGCGTGGTTCTCCCTATCCGGACAGGCATGGGAGGAGTGATTACGCATTCTTTTTCGAATAGAAGCTATCTCCTCCTCAGACTCCATTCGGCGGCGGCGATCGCGCTTGCTGACCACCTCAAGTTTCTTAATATCAGCACGCATTTGGGCGTAATCGACAAAATCACCGAGATGGCATTGACTCTCTCTAAACAATTCATCACGCGCAATCTCATTTTTTCGAATCTGTTTTGCTAATCCAACTACCGCCTTATCCGCTTGAAACTGAGCTAATGATGACTCTAGTGATGATCTAGCCTTATCTGATCCAAATTGGGATATCAAATTAATACTCATGTTATAGGTAGGTTTAAAGGAACTTTTCAATGGGTAAGTACGAGTTGATGCTAAACCAGCGACAGAGTTTGAATCGAGATCATTATTCCAAAGGATTACCGCATTACCCTCTATATCTATTCCTCTGCGACCAGCTCGACCAGTTAGTTGCGTGTATTCACCGGCAGAGACTGCAACATGCCCTTCACCATTCCATTTTGATAATTTCTCCATCACCACAGTTCTTGCCGGCATATTAATTCCCAAAGCTAAAGTTTCTGTTGCAAAAACCGCCTTCACTAAACCAGATTGAAACAACTCTTCAACAGTACTTTTAAAGGCAGGAAGCAGTCCAGCATGGTGTGCGGCAATACCTCGTTCTAATCCATCTGCCCACTCATAAAATCCGAGAACAATTAAATCCTCCTGGGCTAAATTACTAATGTTCTTATTAATTATCTTGCGAATAATCTGTCGATCATTTTCATTTGTTAATCTGATTCCGGCTTGCAGGCACTGCTTAACTGCTGCATCACAAGCTTTTCGTGAAAAAATAAAGGTAATTGCCGGCAATAATCCCTCGCGATCAAGTTTTTCAATCACTTCCGGTCTGCTCAAACTTTTTGGCGACTTTGGTTTATCACGCCAACTGCCACGAACCTGTCGGTAGGTGTCTCGCTCTAGCTTACTTAACTCTGGATTTAACTTGAGATTTTCATCAAACAAATCTAGTAATCTATTTCCAAATAAAACATGTTGATAAAGCGGAACTGGCCTGATCTCCGAGACGATCACCTCGGTTTCACCTCTGACCGTTTGAAGCCACTCGCCAAACTCCTCCGCATTAGAGACAGTTGCTGACAGAGAAACAACTTGCACAGAATCGGGCAAGTGGATCAAAATCTCCTCCCAAACAGCGCCACGGAACTTATCTGCTAAGTAATGAACCTCATCCATCACTACATATTTCAAACGTTTGATGGTGTGAGAGTTTGCATAGATCATGTTTCGAAGAACTTCAGTAGTCATAATTACTATGTCAGCCTCTGAGTTAATAGAGGTATCGCCAGTTAATAAACCGACCTTTGCTTCGCCGTATCGAGCAACCAACTCCGAGTACTTTTGGTTGGAAAGGGCTTTAATCGGTGTTGTATAAAAACATTTAGATCCAGATTGAACCGCAAGTTCAACCGCAAATTCACCAACAATAGTTTTTCCCGCTCCCGTTGGTGCGGCGACCAAGACGCCTTTACCTTTTTCTAAAGAACGACATGCTGCCACTTGGAAATCATCTAATTCGAAATCTAAGGTAGCTGTGAATTTGCGCATTTTTGGGAATGCATTTAGCTCTTTATTTCGCTGGTAATTCTCCGAAGCAGATATGCTCATCTTAAGACCCAGGTCGTTACAGCTTTTGGGATTACCTGAACATTCACTGGAAGATCTCCAACCAACTCACCATCTGCATACGCGCGAGTTCTCGCTATCATGCTGAATTGGTTTGATCTAAGTATCTTAACCTTTGGATGGTTTATATGTGATCCAGTAAATACCTTTGGAAATATTGATAACAAAGTTACTCTTGAAACCGGTTCAATATAAATTAGATCAAGAACACCATCTTCATATGAAGAGTTTGGCGAAATTCTCATACCACCTCCATATGTAACTCCATTAGCTACCAGAGCCAACATGGCTGACACTATTCTCTTCTCATCATTAAATATAATCTCATATTCAATTGGCTTGAATTTAGCGAGGATAATCAACATCGCAATTGTGTATCTAGCCCGTCCCCTAGGCCATTTTATTTGATTTGCCAGAGCATTAACTTGTGCATCAAAACCAGTGCTCATTATTTGCAAATACCATCTTTCGCCACTTAAACACTTAGCCTTGGCCCCGTCTATTTGCCTGGCCTGGCTCTTTGTAATCAGATCAAAGATCTCTTGCTCAGATTTTCCAAAAACGCCAATACCTCTTGCAAAATCATTGCCGGTTCCGGTCGGCACTACCATCAAACCAATCTGTTTCATCGCAACAGCCTGTAGGCAAAGCGAAACCAATCCATCCCCACCGAAGGCAACAACTACTGAGATAGAACCTCCAAGCAAAGCTGTTTTGATGCGATCTTGTGTTGCTTCTGCATCAATTTCAGAAACTCTTTGAAAGGCTATGTTGTTCACCTGGCAAATGGACTCAAACTTAACTAAACGAGATAAACCATCACCCTTACCCGCACTTTGATTTAAAACCAACAACCACATCAGATTGGTTGCGCAGGATCTATCGGCCCCACCTCAAGTGAATGATTAACTGATCTCTTAGCTCTGCGCTTATCTATAAAAAGAGCGATTACGCCGGCTGCGAAGTACAGAATACAAAGTGGGATAGCCAATACTGTCATTGTGATTGGATCTGGAGTGGGAGTAAATGCTGCAGTAAAAAGAAATATTAAAAAGACCGCTATCCGCCAAGGTTTCAGTAGTGATCGACCGCTGATCAAACCGAGGATATTTAAAGAGAGCAGGAGTAGCGGGAGAACAAATGCAATACCGAAGAGCAGAATCAATCTCATAACAAAATCTAGGTATTCGTCAAATCTAATGAGATTTCCCAAATCATTCGGAGTGAAACCCAGCAGAATTTTTACTGCATGCGGCAGAATTAAATATGCGCAGGTAGCGCCCAAGGTAAATAACGGAGTCGCTGCAGAAACAAAAAATATCGCAAAACGACGCTCCTTTTTATGTAAGGCAGGGGTGATGAAGGCCCAAATTTGATAGAGCCAAAATGGCGCCGACATTAAAATTCCAGAGATAAAGGCAACCTTTAATCGCAGAGTAAAAGGCCCAATTAACCCATTTATATAAAGATCTCCGCAATACTCTTGTGTTTGAGATTGGCCAAGAGAACAAAATGGAGCGGCCAATTGTTTGATAATGGAATCGTAAAAAATCCACCCAGCTATTGCCGCAATTGACGCAGCTAACAAGGATTTTAGAAAACGATTGCGAAACTCTTTGACATGTTCAAGAAGAGGCATCGACCCACTACGCATCTTTCGCATGGAATCAAAAAATCTTACTAATTATTTGTCAGTGGATGAGTTGCCGTCTTTATCTTTTTTATCATCATTATTTAACTCTTTCATCTCACTTTTAAAAATACGAAGAGATCGCCCCAGTGAACGTGCTGAATCTGGCAATTTCTTAGAGCCGAACAAAACTAAAATAACGATCAATAAAACAACAATATGCCAAGGGGCGAATGAGTTCATGCCCTAAGCCTACCCCAAAGCTGGAATATTCCTGTAGCGATTCAATTATTGGTATAAGGCAAGATTCCTTTGGGCTCTCTCCCCTATCTCCTGTTTTAAGTGTGCTGGTTCAACGAGTTCGATATCCGGTGCGTTGCTGATAACCAATCGTTTTAGCCATTCAGGATTATTCATCCTGCCTTGCGCATGATAAATCTCCCCTTGCTGAGATACATCCGTGAACAGCTCACTATACCTTTCAGTTAAATACTTATTTCTCGTGCTAATCTTAAAGTCAAATAGATCTAAATCTTCCTTGATTACTGAAGTATGGACCTCTATAGCATCCGCTGGTTTGCAACTCATTACTAGATCCATACGGAAGTGCCGATCCTGATTACTCTTTTGATCAATAGCAATAAAATAAAAATTACCTTGTGCTAGATAAGTTTTTTTCGGAGCCACAATTCGCTGCGAGATTTCATCTCGAGATATTGAGTTGTAGGTCAAATCAAGAGATCCTCCCTTACTTATGACATCGCTGATCAGATCATAAAACTGTGGTTTGTTACTCGTTGTAAAGGAAATATCATCAACCGCGGCGAATTTAGCAGCAATCTTCTCCTGTAAATTAGTGATACTTTCTAATTTTTTAGCATCATTGATCGCATTTTTCATAATGGAAAGTCCTAGGTTGATCACCACAGCTTCAATCTCATTAAACAATCTTGGTTTATCTAGAACTTGGGGGTCGATCACCGTCACTATTCCATCCTCGAAGGTTAAATCGATTAACTCGTAGGGGGTGTAACCAGGTAAACCACAAAGGAAGATAAGTTCTAGATCGGCAAGTACCTGTTTCTCGCTAATATTAAATTTTTTTGCTAGCGAAGAAATTTCAATCCCTGGATTTTCAAGGATAAATGGCACAAGATCAAGAACTCGTGTTACCCGATCTACAGCAGATTCACTCATTTAACCAACCTCTTTAATCGATCGAGTAGCTCGTTTTTCAAGGTAGCCGGTGCGATAACCTGAACATCATCACCATTCCAGAGTAAATCTCTAATCATCTGTTCTTGGTCGGTAAAGCCCAATTCAAGACTCTCCCATTCGCCATCTTGTGGTTTAACCAACCCATTTTTTCGGAGATTATTGCACTTACCAATTCGGATCAACGCTTGTAACTTTTGAGAAATCATCTCTGTACTATCTGCCAACTTAGAATTTTTCATCAATAGATCCTTGTCAAAGGGCTCTCTATCGGTAAGAGAAATCACCGATGATTCAAATCTAATTACTTTAAAGCTCTTCAACCACTTGTTCTCGATTGCAGATAGGTACCAAAATCCTTGTATGTTCTCTAACTTGATGGGGGCGACCGTTCGCTCTAATGATTTATAGATGAACTTAATGTACCGTCGAGAACTAACCGCATTAATTAAAGCTCTTAACTGAGAAACCTCATGATTAAAACTCTGTACTAATAATTGCCCACTATTTGAGTCAACTCCCCCTGCTACATCTGAATCAATTGATGCGATTTTTAGAAGTGCATTCTTGGCAGAGTCATCTAAATTTGATTGCGACCAGTAATTTGCTGCCAACACCATCAGGATCAACTCTGCTTTTGAAAAATCATTGGGTTGAATCTGAATTTGCGAGCTTCGAATTAAATACCCCTGTTCATCCTCAAACAATGGATCTAATCCACCAACTTCAATTATGATGCCAGCGCTACGTAACTCATCCTTATCGCGTTCAAACATTCTCTCCATACTTTCAGGAGTGCCCGAGTACCCAGCGATAGTGCGGAAAATCTCATTTTTAGTTAAGTATCGTTTGCTTGCGAGCAGGCCTAAAGTGAGGTTGATCAACCTTTCGGTTTTCTCCGCACTCATCACCGTAGATTAACCATTTTTCAACCCTTTGATAGACTTGGTTGTGATTAGAAAAGAGATAAGTTCAATGAGAAAAGTATTATCCACATTATTAATTTTGGCACTTCTCACCTCCTGTTCGACCGATGGCGGTTTGGATTCCATGCCGGGAGCATTAGTGACCACCGAAGAAACACCTGGAGATAAAATGGGCGCATTTGAACTTCCCTCTGTAACTGCCAATGCTGGTGCTCAGCCAAGTATTGGTGAATTAATAGGGGCCGCCCCTGAAACTTTGCAAATCAAAGATGTCATCGTTGGAACTGGAGCGCAAGCTAATGCAAGCTCTACCCTCGAAGTTCACTACACCTTGATTTCATATAGCAATGGCGCCTTAGTTGAATCTTCATGGAGTTCAAATCAAACAGCTACTTTTCCATTAAATGAAGTAATTGCTGGTTGGCAAGAGGGAATTCCGGGCATGAAAGAGGGCGGACGAAGATTATTAATTGTTCCACCATCACTAGGTTACGGAGAGATGGGATCTGGGCCTATCGCACCTAATGAAACTTTGGTCTTTGTGGTCGACCTGATAAAGGTTTCTTAAAAAAACTTATTCGAGCACGCCGTAGCTACCCTTAGATGGGCGTCTACGGCGTTGCAAAACAGAAACTCCAGGCGCCATTCTTCTTGCAACTGTTAGAAATCCTGTATGACCAATCATTCTATGTTGGGGTCTGACCGCCAGCCCTTCATGGTGCCAACCGCGCACAATACTTTCAGTACTTTCTGGTTCAGTGAATAAATCACTATCTTTTAAGGCCTCTGCAAACTTTGATAATTGTGTCGTTGTAGCGACGTAGGCAAGAATCACACCTCCTGGCACCAACGCATCAGCTGCAGTTTGTACGCAATCCCAAGGCGCCAACATATCTAAGACAACTCGATCCCAATTAGCCTCATACCGTTGTTCTTGAAAAGCGCCGACAACTAACTCCCAATTTTTTGGCTGCGTTCCAAAGTAATTGATTACATTACTCTTAGAAATTTGAGCGAAATCATCTCTGATTTCAACAGATTGCAAACTTCCACTCTCTCCAATTGCGCGTAACAACGCTAATGTCAGAGCTCCTGAACCAACCCCTGATTCAAGTACACGGACGCCAGGTTTAATATCAGCTACACCTAAAATCATCGCTAAATCTTTAGGATAAATGATTGTTGCACCACGTGGCATAGATAAAACATAATCGGCGAACAGTGGCCGAAAAGCTTGGAATTTTAAATCACCATTAGTCACAAAGATGCTGCCTTCTGGTTTTCCGACAATTTCATCATGTTTGAGCCAACCCTTATGAGTATGCCACTCACCACCCGCTACCAAAGTTATTGAGTACAACTTGCCTTTAGGATCTGTAAATTGAACTCGATCTCCATACTGAAAGGTACGATCAACCATGATTGCGAACCTTAACTTGATTGAGAAAGGGATACCAATCAACAAGTTTTGTAACTGATAACTCCGCAAGAGTATTCACAATTCGCAAATTTTCATGATCCGGCAAGGAAACCAGATGCGGTATTCCAATCACCTGTGCCCCAGAACTGAGACCAGCAGTAACACCGGTAATGGAGTCCTCTACCACGACACAATCTTCAATCTTTACACCCAAACGATCTGCCGCTAGTAAATATGGTGCGGGATCTGGCTTGGATCTCTCCACATCATCCGCTGAAATTGTGACATCAAAAAAATTGATAGGAAAGTGAGTTAACACAGTTCGCATTAATTGCCCACCACTCGCTGTAACTAACGCGATCTTTAATCCAAAATTTCGGCACTCATTTATCAGATCCAATGCATTAGGCAGAATTTGCAATTGGGTTTGCAGCTTTTTTAACATTAAAATATCCAATTGATCACCAAAGAAACCGTAAGGTTTAACATTATTTGATTTCTCCTGCATAATTTTTTCATTTCGTTCCCTAGGCCCA
Source organism: Bifidobacterium breve (assembly GCA_945883755.1). Taxonomy (GTDB): domain Bacteria; phylum Actinomycetota; class Actinomycetes; order Nanopelagicales; family Nanopelagicaceae; genus Nanopelagicus. The sequence continues at coordinate 24,395 of CAMCXX010000003.1, forward strand.
CCTAAAGTTGATAACTGATCTTGCGCACTCCACGAAGCCCCAACCGACTCCATAACCTCACATTCAGCCTCTAACCAAAGCGGCTCTGAATCAACCAGAGTGCCATCCATATCAAAGAGAATTGCACTCATGAGGCGTTAAAGTATTTGGCTTCAGGATGGTGCAACACTATGGATGATGTTGATTGCTCAGGGTGCAATTGAAACTCTTCAGATATTTCAACTCCGATTTTTTCCGGCTCTAATAACTCCATCAGGGCAATCTGCTGCGCTAAATCTGGACAAGCTGGATAACCAAAGGAGTATCGGGATCCTCGGTACCCCTGCTTTAGAATCTCATCAAATTCTGGATTATCCTCATCGGCAAAACCAAGCTCTAAGCGTGTTCTGGCATGCCACATCTCAGTTAAGGCCTCCGTTAATTGCACAGATAATCCATGTAGCTCTAGATACTCTCGGTACAAATTTTTGCTAAACAACTCGGTAATTGCATCTGAAACCGATTGACCCATAGTAACAATCTGGAAGGAGACCACATCTATCTCTCCACTCTCCTTACTCCTAAAGAAATCTGCCAAACACAATCTTCTATCCCTTGATTGTCTTGGAAAGGTAAAACGAGTTCGCTCTTGACCCAATAGATCACCCTTATGATGTAAGACAACTAGATCATTACCTTCGCTGTAACATGGAAAGTATCCATATGTAACCGCTGCATTTAACCAACCATTTGATTGAATATCATTAAGCAGTGCACGCAATCGCGGGCGGCCCTCCTCATCAACCATCTTTGAATACTCCTGGTTTTTTAATCCCCATTGACCAAGAAACAGTGCGCGCTCATCAATCATCGTTGCATAATCATTTAATGCAACCCCCTTTACGACTCGAGAGCCAAAAAATGGTGGTTTGGGGATTACATTTTTATCCTGAACATCACTTCTTTTAGTATCTATCTCCGTATTTGAAACCGGCTTTCTCGCAGGAGTTACTCGTTTTTTCAAAGGTGGCAGCTCAACACCTGGCACTCCTTTTTTAATTCCCATGAAGGTATCCATCAACCTTAAGCCTTCAAATGCATCCTTGGCATATCGGACTGTGCCAGTGTAATTATCTGCTAGATCTTGCTCAACAAATGATCGGGTTAATGCTGCACCACCTAAAACTACTGGCCATTTTTTCGCTAAACCTCGTAATTCAAGCTCAGCAAGATTCTCCTTCATGATCACCGTTGATTTGACTAATAGACCACTCATACCAATTACATCAACATCATTGGATTGGGCAGCATCAATAATCTGATTAACAGTTTGTTTAATTCCAATATTTACTGTGTCATAACCATTATTGGATAAAATAATGTCAACTAAATTCTTGCCGATATCGTGAACATCACCTTTAACAGTAGCAAGCAGTATTTTGCCCCTACCCTGATCATCTGTTTTCTCTATAAACGGCTCCAGAATAGCCACCGCACTCTTCATTACCTCAGCTGATTGAAGTACGAATGGCAACTGCATTTCACCCTTACCAAATAACTCCCCGACCGTTTTCATTCCCTGCAATAAATGATCATTAATAAGGGATAACGCAGTATGTTTCTCAGATAATGCTTGTTTAAGGTCATCTTCCAAGCCAACCTTTTCACCATCAATAATTCGTCGCTGTAATCTTTCGAGCAACGGCAACGCAGCAAGATCAGCCGCCCGGCTCTCCTTTGATGAGGTGATTTCCACTCCTGAGAAGATCTCAAGCAATTTAGTTAGTGGATCGTAAAGTAATTCACCATCTTCGGCGTATTGGCGCCGGTCATAGATTAAATCCAACGCAACTTTTAACTGCTCATCATTTATTTTATGGATCGGTATGATCTTTGATGGATGAACAATTGCAGAATCTAGGCCATTTTTTACCGCTTCAGAGAGAAAAACTGAGTTCAAAACAATTCGGGCAGCAGGATTCAAACCAAATGAAATATTTGATACCCCTAAAGTAGTTTGAACCTTTGGATGTTCCTTCTTTAATTGTGCAATGGCATTCAAAGTTTCAATTCCATCACGCCTAGTCTCTTCTTGACCAGTGGCAATTGGAAAGGTCAACATATCTATAATGATGTCGCCAGCTTCCAGCTCCCAATTCTCTGTAAGATCCTTAATTAACCGTCGGGAAACCTTCATCTTCCAATCGCAATCCCGTGCTTGACCCTCTTCATCAATTGTTAAAGCAATTACAGATGCACCGTGTTCAGCTACCAACGGCATAATCTTCATATACCTTGAGTTAGGGCCATCGCCATCCTCGAAATTAACTGAGTTAATTACAGAACGGCCTCCTAATTGCTTTAGACCCGCTTCAATAACCGCTGGTTCGGTGGAATCAATCACGATTGGTAATGTTGAAGATGTAGCAAATCTATGAGCTAGCTCTTGCATATCTGCAACACCATCACGTCCAACATAATCAACTGAGAGATCAAGCATATGTGCACCATCTCTTATTTGATCACGCGCAATCTCTACGCAACTTTGCCAATCATCATTAAGCAATGCATCGCGAAAAGCCTTTGAACCATTGGCATTAGTTTTCTCACCAATCGCCAGATAGGTATTTTGCTGTCTAAACGGCACAAACTGATACAGAGATGAGGCACCCGATTCGATATCTACTTTACGTTTTGATACCTGATAGCCACTAAGAGTTTTAACAACCTCCGCCAAGTGCTCTGGCGTAGTTCCACAACAACCACCAACGATCTGAACCTGATAATCCTTAGCAAAATTAAGTAGTGATGCAGCTAATTCTTTTGGTGATAATGGATAATGAGCGCCACCATCAACCAACACCGGCAAACCCGCATTTGGCATAACTGATATTCCAATATTGGAACTTATGCTTAAGGTCCGCAGATGTTCACTCATCTCAAGTGGACCCGTTGCGCAGTTCAAACCAATTAAGTCAATCTGCAACGGTTCTAATGCATTTAGTGCAGCACCGATCTCTGAGCCCAGCAACATCGTTCCATTGGTTTCGACAGTTACTTGAGCGATTACCAAAATATCTTTTTTATGAGAAGGCTGATCTGAGTTATTAAATTCGGCGATCGCCTCCCGCGCGCCATTTATCGCAGCTTTCGCCTGCAACAAATCCTGTGCGGTTTCGATCAATAATGCGTCAGCTCCACCTTCGATTAATCCCTTGGCATTTGCCGAGTAAGCCCTCTTTAAATGATCATAAGTTGTATGTCCAAGGGTAGGCAATCTTGTACCTGGTCCCATCGAACCAAGAACCCATTTTGGTTTTAACTCTGTCGCATACTTATCAGCAGCTTTTCTTGCAATCTGAGCTCCAGCAAGTGATAACTCATAGATTCGCTCTTCAATCCCATACTCAGCTAGATTTGCAAAATTTGCCCCAAATGTATTTGTTTCGATTGCATCAACACCCACCTTTAGGTACGCCTCGTGAACTGATTCAACAATATCGGCTCTTGTAACATTGAGAATCTCATTGCACCCTTCAAAATTTTGAAAATCATCTAATGAAGGATTGGCAGCTTGCAGCATTGTTCCCATCGCGCCGTCGGCAATCAAGACATGATTTTGCAAATACTGGCGAAGGGTAATCATCGCTTAACTTTACCTTAGATGCGTATCAACGCCCTATTGATGAGCTTACCGATTAAAGGGTTAATCCAAGCAAAGCATCTAACGCACGTGACATTTCACCAGATTCATTTACCAATAAGTGAGAATTTTCACCATCTAATGATTGCCGAGCCCACTTTAAAATAATAGACAAAGCACGCGGGGTATCTAGGTTATTTGATAGAGCATCTATCAATTCAGATAAATGCCCTGCTACTGGATAAACCTCAGATTTAGCCAACGCTTGCCTAACTAATGCCACATCGGAGGATGCACGAGTAAGTAAATCACTACTCCACTCACGATAACTTTGATAATGATCGATCATAAGCGCCCATCTGATGATCATGGGGTCTACGCCATCTTTTAATAATTGGGAAACAAAAACTAGATTGCCTTTTGATTTACTCATCTTCTCGCCTTGGTAACCCATCATTCCAGTGTGCACATAAAACTTTGAGAAATTGCGATCAGTAACCGCCTTAATCAGAGCAGCGCTCATAAAATGATGTGGAAAGATCAAATCCTCTCCCCCACCTTGTAAATCAATAACACAATCACTCTCTTCCCGATCTAAAAACTCCAACGCAATCGCGGTGCATTCAACATGCCATCCTGGTCTGCCGAAACCAAAGGGTGAATCCCAGCCCGGTTCTCCAGCTTTATTACCTAGCCATAACAATGGATCAAGCCGATGTCGCTTACCAATCCGATCGGGATCGCCACCTCTTTGCGCAAAAATACTTATCGCTTCCTCTTCGCTGATAGAAAGATCAACAAGAGACGGCGCAACATCAAAGTAAAGATCATCTTCGATTTGATACACATGATCTTTCTCTTTCAGTCTTGCAATGAAAGAAATGATTAGTTCGATTGAATCAGTTACTTTGATAAAATCACTTGGAGGCAAAACCCGTAATGAGCTCATATCTTCAATAAATAAATCAATTTGAGATGAAGCTAGATCACGCCAATCAACCTGATCACGATTTGCACGTTCAAGTAATGGATCATCTACATCGGTGATGTTTTGTGTGTAGTGGAAATGGGTATGGCTTAGAGTTAAATAACGATTAATCAGATCGTAAGCAAGATAGGTTGCAGCATGACCTAAATGTGTAGCATCATATGGAGTGATTCCACAAACATAAACGCTGAAGAAACGAGTTGCCGGCAATTTAACCTGCGCCTTAAATGTATCCACAAGTTGTAGTGGTTGATTCTTCAAACTTACTTGCGGCAACATTACCGCTGGCCAACTATTCACCCGCAAACCTTACTTCCAATAGTGTCAATAACCTCATGATTAACTCTTATACCGGGGGCCATGGAATCGCTGGTCGATCGGTAGCGGGTAGTGGAAAGAATGGTTCATTTAACAATCTGATCGCTCGACCTCTAATTCCATTAATTTCATCATCCTGTAAAAGAGATTGAAACTCATTTTTCAAATCATGGGTAATAACTTTTCGCAATGTTGCCATCTCCGCATCGGAGAAACTTTCACCTGCAAATTGCCATAAAACACTTCGTAATTTATCCTCAGTATGAAAACAAACTCCATGATCACAGCCTTGGATGCTGCCATCATCAAGAATCAATAAATGTCCATACTTTCGATCAGCATTGTTAATTAAACAATCAAATAAAGCTATCCGGCGAAGATCGGGGTGTTCACTTTGACCTATTTCGATCAAATTACTTGGCTGGGAGTTGCTGCGCCATAACTGCACCATACCTTTTCCATATGGGCCCTCTCGCATAACAGTCGGCGGTACAAGATTAAAATCAAAGATCTCGCTGAACCTATATGCAGCTACCTCTCTGCTGGCAAGATTGCCACTAGTGAAATCCCACAACGGTCTCTCCCCCGCAATTGGTTTGTAAATTACCTTTAGATTTTCATCATTTTTTATATGACCATACAAGGTGGCATTTGAGGCATCAACCAATCTTCCTGTAACAACAACCTCACTATCCATCAAGTCAACAGAACTCATCAGCGTCGATATCCATTTGCGCGAGGACATAAATGCCCTGAAGAATTTACTGGTAATCCACAGAATGGACAAACACTTCTTCCAGCGTCAATAATCGATTTTGCTCTTAATGAAAATCTTGCGACAGTCAATGCATCTAGGGTCAGAATTAGTAGATCTGGGCCGCTATCGAGGTCATCAATAAGTAATACATCCTGATTAGATATTGCCTGAAAGGTGAGTTCAAGTAAGAGATCATTAACCTTTATCCCAACAATTCCTACTTGAAAATCAGCTTCAATCGGAAGCTCGAGTGGATCCATGTCTAGATCTTTTTCAATCTCCAACCTTGTAATCGTAAGAGTTTTACTTCTTCTTAGGTCAGTTAATATCTCATCAAATCGAAGTACTAAAGCCCTTACCTGCTCCTTTTCAATCTTTACTGTATTTATACCCTCGCTGGATCTGGCTTGGATGAAAAACTCTCTCTCGCCTGGTTCGCCGATAGCGCTGACAATGAATCTTTCGACTGACGCATGACGATAAACAATTCTAGGCACTCTCGCCCCCAAGTATGAATCTACTAGCTCTGCTGATGAACCCTTTTTCGGCCGCCCTCTGGTTTGTGGAAATGATTGATTTACCATTTTCCGAGTAATTAATTGACGAGATAGAGGCAGGAGAAATTATAAAATTTTGAAATTTATTTAACGGTAGATCTAAGGTAATCGCAAGCGCCATTTTGATTACATCACCATGGGAAACCAGCAAAATTGGCCCTTCCTCTTTAATTAGGGAGTTCAGAAAGCTCTTAACTCGTCTACGCATCTCTTGAAAACTTTCGCCATTGGGAAAGGTAAAATCACTCGGTTGATTTTGGATTAACATCCACTCTTTCTTCTTACTTAAAGCGGATAACTTCTTACCACTCCAACTGCCATAATCCATCTCAATCAAGGAGTCGGTAATTTTCAAATCAATTTTAGAGTGAGTTTCAAGGTACGGATTGATTGTTTGCAGGCATCTGGTAATTGGCGAAGAGTAAACAGAGGTAAATTCAATATTCGCCAAAATTGAATTTAAGTGACGACTATCTTTCCTCCCTTTGGTGGTTAAATTCACCGAATTATCTCTGCCGGCGAGCACACCCTTCGCATTTGCCTCAGATTCGGCATGACGCAAAAGGTAGAGTTGTGGCATTTGGCAAGGTTACCGATCTTTGGATGCCAATGTTGATAATGTGCCCACCATGGAAGGTCGCAGATTAGGTGGGCTTGAGGTATCACGCCTTGGTTTAGGAACCATGACTTGGGGTCGCGATACCGATGAGAATGAAGCCGCTCAACAATTGCAAAGTTTTATTGAAGCTGGTGGAAATTTAGTTGATACCGCTTCCGTGTACGGCGATGGCGACGCTGAGCGTGTTTTAGGTGGCTTTATCGGAACATTAATTAAAAGAGAGAATGCAATCATCGCAACTAAAGCTGGTGTAAGCCTCATTGATGGTGTTCGTAAAATTTCTAATTCAAGAAACTCATTGATCTCAGATCTGGACAAATCCCTTAACCGATTAAATGTTGATCATATTGATCTGTGGCAGATCCACACTTGGGATGGTTCAACACCCTTAGAGGAGAGTTTGTCGGCAATTGATTATGCAGTTAGTTCCGGAAAGGTTAGATACGCCGGAATTTGCAACTTTAACGGTTGGCAGATCGCTCGGTCAGCCACATTGCAAAATCCACTTTTTGGTAAGAGTGCAATCACCTCGGTTCAAAATGAGTACTCATTGCTAAATCGCAAGGTTGAAGAGGAGATAATTCCTGCTTCAACCTCTTTATCCTTGGGTTTTCTCGCTTGGTCGCCACTGGGACGTGGCGTGTTAACTGGCAAATACAGAGATGGGGTTCCATCTGATTCGCGTGGCGCTAGTCCACACTTCGCCAATTTTGTTGAACCATACTTAACTACACGAAGTAAAAAAATAGTTGAAGCGGTTTGTGTTGCCGCTGAAGGCCTAGGCTTCTCTCCATTAGAGGTTGCACTTTCGTGGGTTAGGGACGCACCAGGTGTTACAGCCGCACTCATTGGGGCTCGCACCGGTGCGCAATTACGCGGAATACTTACCGTTGAACAGATAACTTTGCCGGAACAGGTGCGTATTGCCTTAAATGAAGTTTCAGCTTAATTAAACATTCTCCAAAAACTCATACATAACCCGAACTCCAAATTTCAATCCGTCGATCGGCACTCTCTCATCTACTCCGTGAAACAACGCAAAAAAATCCAGATCCTTTGGTAACTTAAGTGGACTAAAGCCATAACCAGTAATTCCCAACTCACTTAAGGCCTTGTTATCGGTGCCGCCACTCATCAAGTAAGGAACTGGGATTCCATCGGGATCCTGCGTTGCAATCGCGGCCGCCATCGCTTCAACTAATTTTCCAGAGAAATCAACTTCCAGTGCAATATCCTTCGCAACAAACTCAATTTCAATATCATCGCCAGCAAGTTCTTTAATTGTTTCATACAACTGCGCCTCATAACCTGGTAAAAATCGGCCGTCAATAACTGCGCTGGCAGTTTGCGGAATAACATTGGCCTTATATCCAGCTTCCAACATCGTTGGATTAGCGGTGTTCTGGATGGTGGCCCCCAACATTTTGACCGCCGGACCTAGATGTTTTAAAAGGTGTTCATAATTTTTTGGATTATAAATTTCACCGGTTAACTCTGCAATTTTGCGAAAAAATACCTCTCCAGTCTTGGTTTCAAGTTGTGGCCATTGATAATTTCCGATCCGAGCGACCGCCTCTGAAATCTTTGTTACCGCATTATCTGGGTTTACAAATGAGCCATGTCCAGCGGATCCATGAGCTGTTAACTTCAACCATAAAATACCTTTTTGGGCAGCTTCGATCAGATATAGACGATGATCACCAGTAATGGTCACTGAGAAACCACCAACTTCAGAAACTGCTTGGCTATACCCAGTGAATAAATCTGGTCTATTTTTTACCAGCCATCGAGAACCAAAAGTACCAGAGGCCTCTTCGTCAGCGAAGAAAATTATTAAAATATTTCGTGGTGGAATGATTTTATGTTTCTTCCAAGAACGAACACAAGCCAAAATCATGGCATCAATATTTTTCATATCAACCGCACCACGGCCCCAGATGAATCCATCTTTAATCTCACCGCTGAAAGGATCTACCGACCAATCTTTTGAATCGGCTGGTACAACATCAATATGGCCGTGCAAGATTAAACCAGGCCTGCTTTGATCAACACCAGCAATCTTTGCGACAACATTTATTCGATTAGGCGCTGTTTCTATCAACTCATACTCAATCCCTACTTCGGCAAGCTTTCCTGCTATGTACTCCGCAACCTTTTTCTCATCCCCGCGCCCTTCCCCATGATTTACGCTGGGAATACGAATTAAATCCTGACACAAGGTGATCGTCTCATCTTCAAGTTCACGTATTTGATCGGGGTTTAATATCATTGAAGTATTCTCCTACAACTTCGATCAAACCGGCTCATAATTCTCATCCTACAAATAGGTTGATCAAATAGGTTAATCAAATAGGTTAATATTGCTGAATTCAACCGGTCCGGGTGGCGGAATTGGCAGACGCGCTAGCTTGAGGTGTTAGTGCCCGCAAGGGCTTAGGGGTTCAACTCCCCTCTCGGACACGTTTACATAATAAATTCTGCAGAGCGAAGATAGAGTTCATCCCATGTTAGCTATAGATAAATCTTTGATCCGGGTGATCAAAGATTTCCCCAAAACTGGCATCCTTTTCAAAGACATAACACCGCTAATTGCTGACCAAGAATCTTTCGCAAAGATATGCCGCTCCCTTGCGGAAATATCGGCTGGGGTTGATCTAATCGCGGGCGTGGAATCAAGAGGTTTTATTTTTGCAGCTGGTGCAGCAGCGATGGCTGGCAAAGGAGTACTACCAATCCGAAAATCGGGAAAATTACCCGGCCCGGTGATGACTCAGCAGTATCAACTTGAGTATGGTTACGCCCAATTAGAGATTCACTCCGATATTTATGACAAAGGAAGCAAGGTTTTAATTATTGATGATGTCTTAGCAACCGGAGGAACAGCTATTGCCGCAATCTCGCTGTGTCAGAAGATAGGCTTAACTGTGACCGGTACAGTCTTTCTTCTTGAAATAGAGGGTTTGCCAGGCCGCTCTGAAATTTCTAAATCCTTTCCACAATTATCAATTACGACCTTACTGGAAAGATAAAAAAATGGCTGAATTAATCTATTACTGCGGAACTATGGATAGCGGTAAATCAACCCTAGCTCTGCAGACTGTCCATAATCATCGATCTCGAGGACGTGATGGAGTAATTTTCACCAGCAAGGATCGCGCCGGAAAAGGGATCATCTCTTCAAGATTGGGTTTGCAAACGGAAGCGTTAGAGGTTGATGCTGATCTAGATTTACATAAATTACTGGTTGAACGTTTATCAATTGGCGGCAAAATCAATTTTGTCATCTGTGATGAAGCGCAGTTCTACCAACCGGAACAGATAGAGCAATTAGCCAGGATTGTGGATGGGCTTGGTATCGATGTTTACGCCTTTGGTATTTTGGCTGATTTTCGTACCAAACTCTTTCCCGGTAGTGCTCGCTTAGTTGAGTTAGCTGATCGAGTTCAAACCCTTCAAGTAGAGGCTCTGTGCTGGTGTGGAGCCAGAGCAACACACAACGCTCGTACCATAAATGGCAAGATGGTTACAGAAGGTGAACAGGTTGTGGTTGGCGATGTATCTTCACAATCTGACATATCTTACGAGGTGCTTTGCCGAAGACACCATATGCGAAATGTCACCTCTCGAGTATCCAATCCCGCTACCGAACAATCACTACCATTTAACAATTAGAACTGATCCAGCAATTAACGATCTGATGTTGCGTAGATTCGGTAAACCAACTAGAGAGATGAGCCAGGAATGAAGGTTAAAGGTTACGCTGTTGAATCGGCTAAAGCTAAATTAAAGCCATATGAATTTACCCGTCGAGAGCTACTACCAAATGATGTTGCGCTAGATATTCTCTTTGCTGGAATCTGCCACTCAGATATTCATCAAGCTCGCGAGGAGTGGGGAGCTGCAATATTTCCAATGGTTCCCGGGCATGAAATTGTAGGTCGAGTAACCGCTGTTGGAAGTAATGTTTCAAAGTTTAAAGTTGGAGAGATTATAGGTGTAGGAGTATTTATTGATTCTTGCCGAAGCTGCACCAGCTGCTCGGCAGGATTGGAGCAGTATTGTGTTGAAGGTATGACTGGAACTTACAACACCCTAGAGCGAGATGGAGTTACCGTTGCAATGGGGGGTTACAGCGATAAATTCGTAATAAACGAAAAATACGCAGTACATGTTCCAGAAAAATTAGATCTACCTGGAGTTGCGCCGCTGATGTGCGCCGGTATTACTCTCTATTCCCCACTAAAAAATTGGAAAGCTGCGCCTGGCAAAAAAATAGGAATTATTGGTTTGGGCGGATTAGGGCATATGGGAGTGAAATTTGCAGTAGCAATGGGAGCGGAAACAACTGTTTTCTCTCACTCTCCCGAAAAAGAGGCAGATGCTAAGCGAATGGGTGCTCATCACTTTGTAAGTACAAAAGAGATTAAGAATCTACAATCTTTAGAGAAAAAGTTTGATCTATTGCTAAATACCGTCTCCGCCGATCTTGATCTAGAGCCATACTTGCAGATGTTGAAATTAGATGGCACTTTAGTTGTAATCGGCCTTCCTGGAAAACCTTATTCAATCAATGCTGGCACATTGCTGGGCCAACGCAGATCCTTGGCCGGATCTATGATTGGTGGCATTGCTCAACTTCAAGAGATGTTAAATTTTTGTGGTGAGAAAAACATAACCTCAGATGTTGAAGTAATTGATGCTACCTATATCAATCAAGCTTACGATCGAACTGTAGCTAGCGATGTGAAGTATCGTTTTGTGATTGATGCAAAAAGCTTTTAAAGCGAGTATTTAAACAAAGCTGTGGGCAATAAAGGCAAGGATTGGTGCTACTGCAATAGCTGGCAGTAAATTGCCCACTGCAATCTGTTTTAACTTCAATAAGCGCAAGGCAATTCCAAGTAGCAAAATGCCACCTACTGACGTCATCGCTAATACCTGATAATCAGCCAAAATGGCGCCTAGAAATAAACCTACGCCAGTCCATGCAAATTGGTAAATACCAACTGGCAGCGCCGAGACCGCAACTCCCCACCCAAGAGTGGCAGCAAAAGCCATTGCTGCAAAAAAATCCAGTGTGCTTTTCAAAACCAGTTGATCCAAACCGGTTTGCATTCCATCACTGATGCTGCCAAGAATTGCCAGCGGTCCTATTGCAAATATCAATGAGGCAGAGACAAAACCTTCGACAAAATTAGACTCTCCTTTTGCGGAAAATTTACTCTGTAATGAATTACCAAATCTCTCTAACCGATCTTCAATCCTGAGCAAGGAGCCAATTAATGCCCCCAGCAGTAATGAAAAAATCAAAACTAGCATGGTCGCGCCAGCTGGTAAGGCATTAACTAAATCATCACTCCAGTACGCCGCTATGGCATCAGCTGCCGAGATCACAGTTACACAACCCAAAACTTGGGTTATTAACTCTTTCAGATCCTCTTTGAACTTACTGCCTAGGGCTACTCCTATCGCACCACCTGCCACGATGGCAACAATATTTAGAACGGTACCGAAACCAACAAACATTAATAAAACCTGATGAAAGAGAGCGCTCCGGCAACAAGGCAATAGATCGCAAACGGGTAAAGGGTCTTGGTTTTAAACCAACGTACCAAAAATTTAACACTGAAATATGTAGCGGTAAATGAAACAACACAACCGACAAGTATCTCCCCTAAAATTGTATTTGTTTCAGAGGTAAATAATTCTGGTAATTTAACGATTGATGCCCCAATGATGACCGGTAGTGCCATCAGGAAAGCAAAATCAGAGGCCACAGAGTGATTTAATTTACGAAGCAGACCAGCACTCATTGTGATACCAAATCTACTAATGCCAGCAAATAAGGCTAATGATTGCCCAAAACCAATTAGAACCGCTGTTTTGGCATTAATTCGATGATCTATCTCAGCATCGGAATCTGCAAACTCATGCGGAATGTCGCGTCGCGATAATCTCTCTGCAGCAATCAAAATTAAACCATTAATTGCCAGAAATGCAGCGGAGAATTTTGGTTTACCAAAAATACTTTGAAAATAATCTTCAAAAAGTAGACCCAAAACTCCAACTGGAATAGTCGCAATCACAATGTAGCCAAGTACTCGAAACTGAGTTGTTTGAAAATCACGCTTAATAATTGATCTAGTAGCTCCGACAAGTAGATTGCTCCAGCGTTTGCGGAAAACAATAAACAAGGCGATGGCACTAGCAAAGTGCATGGCAATAGTGATGAGCAGATACGCCTGATTCTCCTCATTCATAAATGTCGCAAATCCACCACCCAGCCATGCTGGGATCAAAATTGCGTGACCAAGACTTGATATCGGGAAGAGTTCAGTAGCCCCTTGTATCAACCCAATAATGATTGATTGGCCGTAGGTGAACTCCATTTATTTACACTGCCCATCATGATAAGTTACAAAAGTAAACAGGGGTATAGTTTAACAGTGCGTATAACATTTTCCTCGCTCTTGAACTTGGTAAAACCTCATAAAACCATTCCAAAAACCCACTGGTGCGCAGATAATCAATGGGATTTGGGTAGATCCAAGGATGATCTATATCGATTTTTTATTTTGATTGCTGGGTTAACATTATTTGGCCTTGGGGAGTCCATGCTCGTCTCTTCAACACTGGGCAACTCACCTTGGGTGGTCCTGGCTGAAGGCGTTTCCAATTATTCGCCTTTTAATATTGGTGAAGCTACATTTTTGATCAGCTTAATTGTTCTGCTGCTGTGGATCCCATTAAAACAAAAACCCGGATTTGGTACTTTGATGAATATTTTGGTGATAGCCGCAGCCATAGAGCTGGGTTTATATATATTTCCCACTAGCAACGAAATCTCCTGGCAAATCTTGTACTTGGTTATCGGAACTGCACTTGTCGGAGCGGGTTCTGCCTTGTACTTAACCTGTGGTTTAGGCGCAGGTCCTCGGGATGGCTTAATGACTGGCCTTCATGATCGAACTGGCGTTCGGGTAGGCCGCGTCCGCTTAGGGATTGAGTTATCTGCTTTAAGCGTAGGAGCGCTTTTGGGTGGCACGCTAGGTATAGGCACCGCCTTTTACGCCCTGTTTATCGGGCAATCTGTAGCGGTTTTTCTAGGTGTCGTAGCCCGTCATACCTCTCAGTAACCCTTAAGTTTGAGCCACTCCCCTCAGTTTGTTGGACTGCATTCAACAACATGTCGAAAACACCATGTTAAAAAAACAGAAGGGTAAAACCATGCTTGATAGCTTCTTTAAAATCAGTCAACGTGGCTCAACCGTAGCTCGTGAAGTCCGTGGCGGAGTTGTCACATTTTTCACAATGGCCTACATAGTTGCGCTAAATCCACTAATCATCGGTCTAGCAAAAGATGCCGATGGTAAATATATTGGCGGCGGAGATGCCCCAAACCTTGCACTAGTTGCAGCAGCCACCGCGCTTATCGCGGGCGTAATGACCATTCTCATGGGAGTTGTTGCTAACTTCCCACTTGCAATCGCAACCGGCCTTGGTTTAAACACCTTTGTTGCAGTTGGTATTGCATCAAAAATGAGCTGGGCAGATGCCATGGGCCTTGTGGTCCTAGAAGGAATAATAATTTTGATTCTGGTTTTAACTGGATTTAGAGTTGCTGTATTCCGCGCAGTTCCTACCCAATTAAAGATTGCTATCTCAGTTGGTATTGGCTTGTTTATCGCCTTAATCGGATTAGTAGATGCGGGCTTTGTTCGCAGAACTGGCCAGGGTCCTGTACCTGTTACTTTAGGCGACAACGGAAACCTGATTGGTTGGCCGGTAGTAGTTTTTGCCTTCGGACTTTTCCTAATGATTGGTCTTACTGTTAAGAAGATTAAGGGCGCACTCTTAATTGGTATAACAGTTACAACCATTGTTGCAATCGCAATTGAATCAGCCTTCAAAATTGGTCCATTTGTTGGACCAGATGGCGTAAATCCAAAGGGATGGAATCTAAATGTACCTGCGCTGCCAGATGCAGTAGTTGCTACACCTAACTTCAGTATTCTCGGTGATTTCAACCTACTAGGTGGATTTGATCGCATTACCTTAGTTGCAGCCAGCTTGCTAGTTTTCACATTACTGCTAGCTGACTTCTTTGACACTATGGGAACAATGACTGCAATTGGTCAACAAGCCGGATTGGTAGATCGCGATGGCAACATTGAGGGAGCTAATCGAATTCTTCTTGTCGACTCATTAGCTGCTACAGCTGGAGGCGCTGGCTCTGTTTCATCCAATACCTCTTACATTGAATCTGCTGCAGGTGTTGGTGAGGGTGCAAAGACTGGTTTAGCCTCTGTTGTCACCGGTTTGCTGTTCTTGCTAACTACCTTCTTGGCACCATTAGTTGCAATTATCCCTTATGAAGCTGCGGTGCCGGCATTAATCATCGTCGGTTTCATGATGATGACTCAGATCAAGGGTATTGATTGGGATGATCTTGGAATCGCCATTCCAGCATTCCTAACAATTATCTTGATGCCATTCACATATAACATCTCAGTTGGTATTGGAGCTGGCTTTGTTACCTACGTGGTTATCAGAGTCGTACAAGGTCGTCGTCGTGAAATTCATCCATTGATGTACGTTGTCTCTGGCTTGTTCATGATCTACTTCCTGCAATCACCAATTAATATCTGGACTGCATAACGATATAAAGTAAATAGTGGGTAACTTCGGTTACCCACTATTTTTTTTACCAATTTATCGGCTGATCAGCCTGTTTAATAAGAATCTGATTCACCTTTGAGAATGGTTTTGACCCAAAAAAACCGCGGTAGGCAGATAATGGACTTGGGTGCGCTGAAGTAATTAACTTATCATCGCTAAAAAATGAGCGCACCTCTTGGGCATCATTACCCCACAAAACGCCGATTGCACCATTATCAGCCACGCACTTAATAATTCGTTCCGTTATCTCACTCCACCCTTTTTTGCGATGCGACTCTTTACCATCTATACCGATACTTAAACTTCGATTTATTAGCATGACACCTTGATTAGCCCAATCCGATAGATCTCCTGATCTGCGTTTAATATTTAAATCTGAGAATAACTCCTGGTAAATATTTTTTAGTGAAGCGGGAAGTTTCTTTAACTCCTTTGGAACCGAGAAAGCTAGGCCAGTTGCGTGATCTACATTTGGATATGGATCTTGACCTAAAATTATTACCTTTATTTGTTCTGGAGGTTTACACAACGCTGCAAAGATTTTCGGTAGAGATGGTTGATAATTTTGGCCAATCGCTTGCCAAACTCGATCTACCTCCTCTTTATCGAGGTGGCGTTGCCAGAAAGTTGGCACCTGTGACCAAAGATTAGATCGCTCGAGCAAAGTACCTGCCTTGATCATGGTGAATAGTAATCGGCAAGCCATAAGCTTCGGACATAAAGGCGTTGGTGATAACTCGATCTACCGCTCCTTGCGCAATTACTTCACCATCTTTTAAAAGTAAGGCATGAGTAGTTCCGATAGGGATCTCTTCTACATGGTGAGTAACAATTACAGTTGCTGGTGAAAGTGGATCTTTAGCTAATCTTTCTAGCCTAACGAGAAGATCCTCCCGACCACCAAGATCTAAAGATGATGCCGGTTCATCCAATAACAGGAGTTCGGGATCTGTCATCAATGCTCTTGCGATCTGTACGCGTTTCTTCTCTCCTTCACTAAGGGAAGAGAATAATCTGGAAGCTAGATCCCTAACCCCAAGTGCAGTCAGTAAACCTTTTGCACGAGATTCATCCCATAAATCGTAACTTTCTTGCCAACGACCGAGCATTGCATATGCGGCGGTTAAGACAACATCCATAACAATCTCATCCTCCGGAAAATCCTTTACAAAAGCTGATGATGTGATTCCTATCCTGGTGCGTAACTCAAATACATCTATTTTACCCAATTGTTGACCAAGTATTTTTACATCCCCGGAAGTTGGGTGAATCAATGTTGCGCAAAGTTGGAGCAAGGTAGTTTTACCGGCACCATTTGGACCGAGAATTACCCATCGCTCTCCATGATTAACTGCCCAATCAATAGGCCCCAAGATATTTTTATCGCCTCTGCGCACACTTACATTATTAAACTCATATATGGCGCTCACAATGAGAAAAGATACCCGCTATCGCAGATATAACCGATAATCTGCGCATATGAGCGTCGACAAAGATGGGGAGTTTAGTGGCCTGATTCTGGTCTCAGGAGTTGATGAACCAGGAATCACCTCCAAGGTGCTTAGCAAACTAGCAGAATTTTCCGTAGAGATTATCGACATTAAACAGATCGTTACCGGTGATCGGTTGCTTCAAACCATACTAATCAAATTACTTCCAGATCACGCCTTAGCGGTTGAATCTGACCTATTGCAGTTGGCAGGTAATTCATCATTTGATCTAGCTATAGATTTTTCACAATATACCAAGAATCAAGATCTGCCAGAACATGCCTTCATTTCAATAGTTGATCTTCACTTGGATCCTAAAAAAATTGCCACCGTGGCAAAATACATTCACCAAATAGGTGCCAATATCCTGGATATTAAATTAAGTCGCTTATCTAATTTGAACGCAATAACATTTCAAATTGGTAAATCTGGTTTAAACCATCTGCAGATGCAAGATCAGCTGAAAGAGATTGGATTGGCAGAAGGAATCGATCTTTGTTTAACAACTCAAGCATTTCAAAAAGTAAAGAAATTATTTGTATTCGATATGGACTCAACCTTAATCGCCCAAGAGGTTATAGATTTACTCGCGATCAAAGCAAATAAGGCTGAAGAGGTTTCAGAGATAACTGAAATGGCCATGAATGGTGAGCTAGATTTTGAACAATCCCTTCGAAAGAGAGTTGCATTGCTGGCGGGAGTTTCTGAAAGTGCTTTGCAAGAAACTGCTGAAGCCCTGACCTTTAATCCTGGGGTGATTGAAACAATCAGAAGTATTAAAGAGATGGGTCATAAGGTGGCGGTTGTTAGCGGTGGTTTTACACAAGTGATAGAAAAATTCTTAGCTCAAATCGATATTGATTATGTATTTGCAAATACACTGGATATTGCAAACTCCTCTCTCACCGGTAAGTTAGCAGGTGAGATTATTGATGGTTCAGGCAAAGCTGAATCAATGCGTAAAGCTGCTCAATTAGAATCAATACCGCTAATAAACACAATCGCCGTTGGAGATGGCGCCAATGATCTGAAGATGATGGCGATCGCCGGATACAGCTTTGCATTTCTTGCTAAAGAGGTTGTGAAACAAGGTGCAAAATCAACTATCTCTCACTCTGATATGCGGGCTTTACTTCTGCTGCTCAATCTTTAGTTAATTCTAGGTTTGCTAAGGAGCGCAATCTCTTCACCATTTGTGCGGGATCATCACTACGATAAACCGCACTTCCTGCAACAAAACAATCAGCGCCAGCTTTAGCAGCAACAGCGATAGTTTCCTCTGAAATTCCGCCATCGACCTGTAGCAAGGTTTGATTCAAACCCTTTTTGGTAAGTGCCTGTCTTGCAGCCGAAACTTTATCCATCTGATCGGCCATAAAACTTTGACCACCAAAACCAGGCTCTACCGTCATAATCAGTAACATATCAATCTGGTTCAAATACTTTTCAATCTCCGCAAAGGATGTTTTTGGCTTGATTGCCATACCAACCTTTGCACCATTGGATCTTATATTTGCAATTACGTCAGGTACTGAGGTGGCGGCCTCGAAGTGAAATGTAACTGAGATACAGCCAGCCTGCGCGTACTTTGGCGCTAATTCATCGGGATTTTCAATCATTAAATGAGCATCTACGCCAATGCTTGAGGAGGCAATTATCTCTGATGCTCGCTCAAAGGTGAAAGTTTGGTTTGGTACAAATTTATTATCCATAATATCTAAATGGAGTAAATCCGAAACAGCGGCAATCTTTTTAATCTCATTCTCAAGATTATTGAAATCGGCATTTAAAATGCTGGGATTTATATGGGCACTCAAACCACTACTCATCTTTTACCCTACCCAACCTTTTGCAAGAGTGCCATAAACATACTGTCAGAGTTATCGCGGTGGCTCCACAATTGAACTGTGCCATCTGGTAAGTGTCCAGCAATATTTGCTCCAGGTAGGCTTCCGATATCAAGTAAGCCCATATCGGGGTAATCCGCGAGGAAATTCATAACTTGGGCTTTACTCTCGCTTAGATGAGGCGAACAGGTAACGTAGGCAATTATCCCACCTGGATTAAGTAACTCTCTTGCACTGCTTAGTAACTCTCGTTGGATAACAACCAACTCCTTCAAATCCTTTAATGTTCTGCGCCATCTAGCTTCCGGACGCCTACGTAAAGCACCGAGCCCAGAACATGGTGCATCAACTAAAATACGATCAAATTTGCGATCAAAGTTTTGAGGTACCCGTCCATCAAGAGATATCACCTGTTGATTATTAACAACCCGTTTCACTAATTCAGCGCGATGGGCAATAGGTTCATTAGCGAGAAAATCAGCCATCGGCTCGCGCTCACTCAAGGAGTAAAACAGATACGCAGCTTTACCGCCAGGGCCAGCACACATATCTAACCATCCCAAGTTTGGTTTCCAAGTTGCTAGAAAATTCTCAACCACAATCTGTGATCCACGATCTTGGACACCAGCTCTTCGTTCAATAATTGGCGTAAATTCAGAGGGAATTACCTCAATTTGATATCCATTTACAACACCGGAGATCGGCTGCGCACCAAACTGCTCAAACTCTTCAACTGATGATTTGCCTGGCCAGCGCACAATATCTGGCTTGGCCGCTTTATTATCTGCTTGTAATAACTCCTCTACCTCAGCCCAATTTTTTAACTGATCATAAAATGAATTTACTATCCAGATTGGATGGCTGTATTCAATGCTCAGCCTTTGCGCTATTGGAAAATCCTTTATCTCCTCTTCAATCTTTGAATCAATCGCAACCTTACGTAACACCGCATTTACATAACTAGCCTTGGAATCACCAGCCACATATCTGGCCACTTCAACCGTCTCTCCCACCGCGGCATGATCTGGGACTCGCATCTGGGTAAGTTGATGTATTCCCATACGAAGTAGATCTTGAATCTGCGTATCTAAACTTTCAAAATCTCGATCTATATATTTTTTGGCAATAAAATCATGCCTGTGCTGCATTCGTAATGTTCCGTAAGAGATCTCAGTAGCAAGATTTCGATCTATTGGCAGCAATTTACTTTTACGTAAAAGCTCTGGCAATCTAATGTTGGCAAATGCACCTTCACGATTAACCTGAGTAATTAACTCATAAGCTAGTAATCTAGCTTTGCTGGGTGATGGCTTACGCAAAAGAGAGCTCAGCCTTGCTTCGCAAACCATTAAAGAAGTCGGCCCCGCTCATCTCCTTGCGACCTTCAGGAGTAACCGAAATTAACTCCACAGCAAAATCATTTGTCGCAATCAATAATTTACCATCGATCAGGCTGCCAACTCCCCTGCCTGCCATAGATCGGTTGCTTACTGCCAAGCGATTAATCCGAATGCGTTGCCCATTTAGTTCGGTAAAAATACCTGGATTTTCAGATAATGCTCGATACTGATTGTAGATACTCGCTGCTGATGAGCTCCAATTAACGCGGCCAGCTTCCTTCAATATCTTTGGCGCAACAGAGGCTTTTATATTTGATTGAGGCAATCCTTTCTCGCCACTCTTGATGGCAAGAATGCTCTCCTTCAGTAAATCACCGCTTAGAGCACTTAATTTTTTAAGAAGTGAGTTTGTTGAATCATCTGTATCTATATCAACAAGTTGCTGTCTAAGAATTGGTCCAGTATCCATTCCTTCATCAAGACTGAATACAGTTATTCCAGTTTTAGTGTCTCCATTCAAAAGCGTCCATTGCACAGGTGCTGCACCCCGATACTTTGGTAAAAGTGAGAAATGCAGATTAATGCAGCCATACTTTGGAGTTTGCAAGACTGGTAAGGAAAGAATATGGCCGTACGCAATTGTGATCAAAAGTTCGATCTCATTTGTTCGAAGAAAATGGAGCAACTCTGCTTGATCGCTGGGTTTAAATACTTTTAACTCTTTTGATCCCGCCCATTGAGCAAATAGATTCTCTGCAAATTTCTGCCCTCTTCCAGAGGCTTTATCTGGATTAGTGAAAATTGAAACAATCTCAACATCTGCCCAACCTAATAAGCTTTCTATCGCATCAGTTGAAACCAATGAGGAAGAGGCGATCGCTATCTTCAATGGCTAAAACCCAGCGCCAAATGTCTGGTGAGGTGAAATTTTAATACGAGGGGTTAAACCACTCTCTGCCGCTACGCCAAACCACTCTGACTCACGAATCTCTTTCATCGCGGCTTTGCGATTAACCTGACTCAAACGATCAATAAATAAAATACCATCTAAGTGATCAGTTTCATGTTGCAGAGCACGCGCTAATAACTCACTGCCTTCAATTGTAATTGGATCACCATGCATATTAAATCCTTTAGCTACTACCCGAAGAGCTCTTGGGGTTTCATAGGTAAGCTCTGGAAAAGATAAACATCCTTCCAACCCTTCCTGTAACTCATCACTTAAATCTAAAGATGGGTTGACCAGATGCCCAAGCTCGTCATCAACATCCCAAACAAAGACTCGCAACTGCACCCCTATTTGTGGCGCAGCTAAACCTGCCCCAGGTGCGTTTTGCATGGTTTCCGTCAAATCCTTCACCAATTTGCGCAACTCTTTATCAAAATCCACAACTGGTGCAGCGGGTGAAAGAAGAACTGGATCTCCAAATAGCCTTATTGGTTGGATGCTCATGAGTTAATGATACGACACAATAAGGTCGAGAACTCGCTATAAATTGTAGGTATCAAAACGAATATCAAAGATTGTTCTACCTTTGACTCCCTGGACCCTTACCACATCATCTAGTAATTCAACCAGGGTTGCTGCTGAAAGTATATCTGCTCTGATTATCAGATAACTTTTAAACTCATCAATTGAAATTGGTCCAGAAAGTAAAAATGAGTATTTACCTCTTAAGTTTTCCGCAAACTTTGCGAGTTCATGAGACTCACCTTTAATGGTTGCCGTCCGATAAAAAGGTGGCAGGTGAGATTGCTCGCGAGCCAGCAAATCATCCATGTTAAAGCTTTGCCTTCTTAATACTTGTTGGGTTGCGGGATGATTATTTGGAAGCGACAGATAGTAATCGCCACCATCCTTTACTCGTGATAAAAGATCAAACCAAAGATGCTTAGACTCCTCTTCAGCACGCAATGTTGCTTGGTTATAAATCCGTTCACAATCAAGCAAGATCACAGCTGAATAAAGCGTGAATGGCTCAGACCCTCGAGTTGCTATGACAATCTGATTTTGGTTGGGATCAAGTAAGGCCACTTGATCTTTCTTCGAGGTCATAACCTTTATGCCCGACACTGCCTTTCCAATCTCTTCGGCGGTCCTGTCTATTCCCTTGCTAATAACAAATGGGGATGCATTACCGCAATGATCGCATCGCCATTGCTGGTCAATCTTTGCGCACAAATAACATGAAGGAGCAGCATTTTGTTTTTCAATTCTTAGCTTACCGCCACAATTGCATCTAGCCATATTTTTACATTTACTACACAAAAAAACATTGGCATAGCCCTTCTCGGCTACAGATACTAAAACATTGCCCGATTTGACTGCATCTTTGATCACTGAGATATATGAAGTAGCAGAATCAACATTGTGGAAATTACATTTGATGCTTTCTGTAAGATTTAATCTATCCATCCAACCTATTGAGATTAATCTATTGATTTCTAAGGAATGATATGAGTTTAAGAAAATGAGAGATGTGCTGGTTGATCGCAATAAGGTAACATCACGCGTATTCCAACCGGGAGATCTCTGCTCATAATGCGAAAAATCATTATCATTAACGACAATTACTGTTGAGTTCACTGGTAATTTAGTAAATGCACCGCTGCGGTTTGCCAAAATAACTACCTGTTGATCACCATTTGCTGCTAAGAAAGATTGATATCTGGCATCTCTATCAGCTCTTGTATCCAAAGCAACAAAGAGTGATTTAAACTCATTGGCCAAATACTCTTTATAATAATCAAACTCCCGAAAGTCAGAAACTAGGATTAAAACCGAGCCAAGATTAAATCGGAGCTTGGTTAACTCAACCAAAACCTTGAATTTAAGCACGCCAGCAGGGGGCGATATTGCACATTTTAAATTCAAATCATTTGTAACTTTTCCATAATCCTCATTCTTAATAAACGGTAAATATTCACTCGTAACTTTTTTGGGAGCATACGAAGTAGAAAGTTGGATAATCCGTTTTGGCTTAGCTGGGATTGGCGGAATATGATTGTTTAACAAACTCCAAAGATTTCCACCAAATCTATCCCTAACCTTCTGGAAATGAGCCAGATGGCTCTCATCAATCATTCCGGGATTGCCAATTACCGATAACAGATCCTTGTGCTTTCTGGATTCTTTATCTGTGACGAAACGAAGAATTAAACCTTTTGTAACAGTATGTCCATACTCAATCTTTACTAAAGATCCCACGATTGCAGTATCGACGAGATCAGCTGGGACGCGATAGGTATAAATCTGCTCTAAATATGAAACTGGAGTTTCAACAAGAACCTCCACCAATAAGCCATCTAATTGATCGCTGCTAGAGAGCTTTATCTTTTTGCTTGGGCTTTTCTGGCGCTTTAGCTTTAGTGGCGCAACCACTGATTAATTAACTAAACCTTTCAGTTGATTTACTCGGTCTGTTTTTTCCCAAGTGAAGGTATCTATGTTGCGACCAAAGTGACCATATGCTGCCGTTTGTGAGTATATGGGCCTTAACAATTGAAGATCTCGAATAATCGCTGCTGGGCGCAGATCAAAAACAGTACTAACTGCAGTACTGATCTTTCCTAAATCATATTTATTTGTGCCAAAGGTTTCGATAAATAAACCAACTGGTTGCGCCTTTCCAATTGCGTAAGCGACCTGAACCTCGCATCTATCAGCTAAACCAGCCGCCACAATATTTTTAGCCACCCAGCGCATCGCATAGGCTGCTGATCTATCCACCTTAGATGGATCTTTTCCGCTAAATGCTCCGCCGCCATGACGAGCCATGCCGCCATAAGTGTCAACAATAATTTTCCTTCCGGTAAGTCCGGCATCTCCCATCGGACCACCAATTACAAATCGCCCAGTTGGATTTATTAATATCTTCATCTTTGATAGATCTAAATCTAAACTTTTTAATATTGGTTCAATTACAAACTTCTTAATCTCCGGCGCTAATTTCTTCTCTAGATCAATATCAGGTGCATGCTGTGATGAGATGACTATTGTGTCTAGCGCTACCGCTTTATCACCTTGATACTCAATAGTGACCTGAGTTTTGCCATCGGGCCGCAGGTAGTTCAACTCGCCGCTTTTTCGAACATCTGTTAACTGCTTAGCTAGTTTGTGCGCAAGTGATATGGGTAGTGGCATTAGCTCAGGGGTGTCATTGCACGCGTAGCCGAACATCAAACCTTGATCACCAGCACCTTGCAGATCTAATGGATCTACTGAGGAGCCCACTCTATTTTCAAAGGCATCATCAACGCCTTGAGCGATATCTTGAGATTGCTGACCAATTGAAATAGAAACTCCACAACTATTCCCATCAAAACCTTTTTCGGATGAGTCGTATCCAATTCGCAAAACTGTATCTCTGACTATGTTCATTACATCTGCGTAACCATCAGTTGTTACTTCACCTGCAACATGCACCTGTCCAGTTGTAATTAAGGTCTCTACCGCTACCCTGCTTTTTGGATCTTGCGCAAGTAATGAATCCAAAATTGCATCAGAGATTTGGTCCGCGATTTTATCTGGATGACCCTCAGTTACCGATTCAGATGTAAATAAACGATTCTCCATCTGCTCAGCCTAACTCAACCAGCAATTGATCAAGCAATATTTCAGAGAGCGTGTCCTTAGAGATAATTGGAATATCAATTACGGTTCCTGATTTGGCGATCAACATCCCGGTTGTTTGATCTGAACCAAACACTTTTCCATCTGAAACATCATTTACATATATAAGATCTAAGCCCTTAGCAAGAAGTTTATCTCGGCCAGCAGATTGTAATTTTTGCAGCTCAATAGATGTTTCAGCGGCAAAGCCAACAACTATCTGTCCTTTTTGTTTCATCATTCCTACACCTGCGACAATATCGGGATTTAACACGATATCAATCGGCTGGATCTCTTGCTTGTGCAATTTATGATCTGAACTCTGAGCCACCTTAAAATCTGAGACCGCTGCACTCATAATTAATGCATCCGAGAATGGAAATTCAGCTTTTACGACGGTATCCATTTCATCAGCTGTTTCAACAAAGGTGGTAGTAATTCCATCAATTACCGGTAGTTGAGTATTTGCAGCAATCAAATGTACTTGTGCTCCTCGTTTTGCTGCGGCATATGCCAATGCAAATCCCTGCTTGCCGCTGGATCTATTGCCGATAAACCTAACTGGATCGATATTTTCACGTGTTCCACCCGCGGTTATTAATATTTTCTTCCCAAGTAAATCTGCATTTCGAAGTAAATGCTGGTTGATCTCATCAATTATGCGTGCCACCTCTGGGTATCTGCCGACACCAACATCATCTCCCGTCATTCTTCCGTGATCTGGTTCAATGACGAGGAAGCCTCGTTGGCGCAGGATATTTACATTGGAAATAGTCGCTGGGTTTGACCACATCTCTGGATGCATAGCCGGAACTAAAATCTTTGGTTTAGTTGATGCTAAAACAATATTTGTTAACAAATCATCGGCTCGACCTTGTGCCAATCGTGACAAGAGATCGGCGGTGGTTGGAGCAATGACAATCGCACTACAATTTTGAGCTAAAGCTATGTGAGGAACATCTTCCACATCACTCCAGAGATCGGTATAAACCTTTCTTCCGGAGAGCGCTGCCCATGTAGAAGCTCCGACAAAATTTAAACTAGATTGTGTTGGAACTACTGAGACAACAAAGCCATTATCTTGTAACCGTCTTACCAGTTCACAGGATTTATAGGCTGAGATTCCACCACCAATGCCTAAAAGTATCTGCCGACCACGAACAAACATGGCGATTGGTTATTTTGAATTGGTTGGTGCTTGTGGTTCTAAATTTTCGATTGTAAGCAAACCTTCATTTATCTCGCGCAACGCGATTGATAATGGTTTTTCATGAACATATGTCTCAACAAGAGGGCCAACATACTCAAGTAATCCCTCACCTAGTTGTGAGTAGTACGCATTAATTTGACGAGCTCGCTTAGCCGCATAGAGAACTAAGCTGTACTTTGAACCAGCTTTATCTAATAGGGCATCTATTGGTGGATTTGTGATCCCATCGAGTGCTTGATTGCTCATCTTCAAACTCCAATTTTCATCTTTTTATCTATCTTGCTTAATCTAATGAAGGGCTAAAGATACCAGTTCCTGGACAACCTGCTCTACCTTTGTATTTACCAGCACAAAATCAAACTCAGAAGCGGCCTTCAACTCCTCCTTTGCCTTATTTAAGCGCATTTCCAGTGATTGGCTAGATTCAGTTCCTCTATTTACTAATCGGCTCTCTAGCTCTATCCAAGAAGGTGGTTCAATAAAGATTAAAACCGCCTCCTTTACTTTCTTTCTGATCTGTCTGGCACCATTTAATTCAATCTCGAGCACCACATTTAAACCTTGTTCTAAAGCTTTGGTAACTGGTAATGCTGGGGTTCCATACTTTGCGCCAGTGAACTCCGCCCACTCCAAGAACTCATTATTTTCAACCATCTGATCAAATCGTTCATTGGTCACAAATAGATAATCTTTTCCATCTACTTCACCTTGGCGCAGAGCACGAGTTGTGGCAGAGATTGATACCCAGAAATTATCAAAGTTTCGAAGCCCTTTTGTAATGGTGCTCTTGCCAACCCCGCTAGGACCTGAAACAACTAAGAGCTTGCCTGGTATAGGCGCAGTTTTCATAAGCAAAAACTCCTCCCTAAGTAGCTCGCGTTGTTTCTTACCAACGCCACCAATTCTACGCGATCTCGATATTCCAGTTCGCTCAAATATGATATTTACTCTTTTCTCACCAACACCTGGAACGCAGTTCAATGCTTCCATTAACTTCATACGCTGTATACATTCGCGCTGATCATTGAACAGGTCGAAAAATGACAAGGCGCCATCTGAGATGGATTTCTTAACAACCGCCCTATCTTGCCTAGCCTTAACCGCCTTCATACCAGCAGCAGATCTAGCCTCATTACTTAATTTTGGTGGCAACATAAGCTTTAAATTGATTGGTGAATCTCTGTGATCTTATCCTGCATAGCTTGTTCACTATCACCTGAAAATGAAGTTATGGATCTTCCAATAACTACAAAGTCAGCACCGTTGCTTAATGCTTCCTTAGGTGTCATCACACGATTTTGATCATTAGCTGGTTCACCAAGTAAACGAACCCCTGGAGTAATAATCGTAGAATTTGGCGCGATACCCTTCATCTGCTTAGCCTCAAATGGTGAACAAATTAATGATGTTGCTCCTGCTGCTACCGCCTGGTCTGCCCAACTTCTTGCCGTTCTTGAAATATCCTCTGAGTAACCCAAAGATGAGAACTCATTCTCAGAAAAAGAGGTTAGAACTGTAACTGCGGCGATTGAACCACCTGGCAAAGCTTCGGCAGCGGCACGGATCATCTTCGGACCGCCAGCTGCATGCACCGTTAAAAACTTTGGATTAAGTGAGGCAACAGATTCAACCGCCCCTTTCACAGTATTTGGAATATCATAAAGTTTAAGATCGAGGAATAATTCAAAGTCAAACTCTTTCTGTAAAGCAACAACCGACTCTTTCCCATTTAATAGAAAGTATTCAAGCCCTATCTTGAAGTGATTGATTAATGGCCTTGATATCTTGATCCAATTACGCGCTTGGCTTGGATCTTTCGTATCGAGCGCCAAGATTATTGGTGAGTTCATGCGCTTTGCCGATGTGCGTAACCAATAGCTGATTTAAAATCAGTAAAGCCTCTTTCGATTAAAAGTGATTTAAGTTCGTCGCGAATCTTAATAACTGCGGTCGGATCACTAAATGTTGCGGTACCTACTGAAATCGCAGTTGCCCCTGCAAGTACAAGCTCTAGCGCATCTCTACCGTTACTAACACCACCCATTCCAACTATTGGTGTATTTGGAAAAGCTTGATGTACTTGGTAGATAGCGCGTACCGCTATTGGTCTAATCGCCGGTCCAGATAAACCACCTGTTTTGCCACCTAATTTAGGTTGCATTGTATTTAAATCGATAACCATTCCCAGCAAGGTATTGATCAAAGCCAACCCATCTACACCAGCCTTTATTACCGATGCTGCGATCTCAACTATGTCTGTTACATCAGGAGATAATTTGGCAATTATTGGGAGCTCTCCACCAATATTTCTTCGAACAGTTTCAATTACCGCACTTGCGGTGTCTGGTTGGCAGGCAAAAACTTGCCCGCGATTTTCAACATTTGGACATGAGATATTCACTTCAATCGCACTTATTCCTTGAACGGCACGTAATCTCCTGGCTAAAACTCCGTACTCGTCAACGCTCTCACCAGCAATCGATACAACTACTTTCGCTTTATTCTCAACTAACCAAGGAATATCTCTCTCTAAGAAAAGATCGATTCCTGGTCCTTGTAATCCAATTGAATTAAGCATGCCACTAGGTGTTTCCGCCATCCGAGGAGTAATTCGACCCGTTCGTGGTTTATTCATAATTGATTTTGTAACTATTGCACCAATCTCTGAGAGCGGAAAAAATTGGGATAACTCTTGCCCAGAACTGGCGCAACCGCTTGCTGTGAAGATTGGATTTTCAAATCTTTTGCTAGCAATCTTTGTTGAAAAATCGAAAGAGTTCATTTAGTCAATCTATCTTTCAAACTCTCTTTATCCCAGATAATTGAGGATCCATCCATTACTGGGCCATCAATACAGGTGCGCAACATCTTGATATCATCATTAACCTTTACTGGGACAACACAGGTCATACAAACACCAATCCCGCAGGCCATAGACTCTTCGACAGAACATTGATGAACTAGATCGAAATCTTGCGCGATCTTGTTAATGCTATTGAGCATTGACATCGGACCACATGAATAAATCACCTCTGTATTGAACTCGCGAATTAATCTTGGGATTGATTCAGTGATCTGACCATGAACCCCAGCGGTTCCATCATCAGTAGTTAAGGTTAAGGAGGAGACACTGCGCTTGCCCTCAAGAGGTGCATAAATCTTGCTTGCAGTACTTGCGCCAAGAACCATATCCACTCGGCAACCTCGATTTTTTAATAATTCAGCTAAGGCAAACAAGGGAGCTGAACCATATCCGCCACCGATCAACATGGTATTTGCTGCAGTTGTAGGTATTCCAAATGCAGTTCCCAATGGACCAATCAGATTTACAAAATCGCCAATCTGCAATGAACACAACCACTTACTTCCTGCACCATGTGGTGCAACTACTAACTCAATGGTTCCGCCCAATAAACCCTTATCTGTTGCGCGATAGATAGCAAAGGCGCGTCTTAAAACTGAGGCTGAGTTTTCACCGCCAACAGATAGCGCAACAAAATTACCGGGCCGAGCAGAAGCTGCGATCTCACCAACGGCAAAGACCATATGGTGGTAGGGACCAACCTTTTTGTTGCTGATAATCTCCGCATCAATCTGCTTGGCATTTCGATTAATTTTTAACTGATTCAAATCCGCATCCATTCTTGAAGGGATTTGATCTCAAAATCTGAGTTTTGTAGCGCTGAGATGGCAGATACCGCTGCTCTGAAGCCAGCAATAGTGGTGATACATGGAACGCCCCTTGAAACTGCAGCACTCCTGATCATCCAACCATCTTGCTTAGATCCCCTACCTAATGGCGTATTAATAACTAGTTGTACCAAGCCCTGGGTAATTATCTCATTTGCAGATAATTGAGAGTTTTGAGGGTCTGAGTTTTTGCGAACTAACTCTGAATCGATATTTTTAGATTTTAAGAATTCATGAGTACCTTGAGTTGCATAAATCTTAAACTTCAACTCCGCTAACCCACGAGCGCTACGCCAAGCACTCTCTTTATCCCGTTCAGAGAGGGAGATAAAGACTGAACCATTTTTAGGTAAGGGACCAAAAGCTGCGCTCTGACTCTTTGCAAAAGCCATGCCGAAGTTTGAAGATATTCCCATAACCTCACCAGTTGATTTCATCTCTGGGCCAAGAACCGAGTCAATTCCGGAGCCATCAACTCTGCGGAAACGATTCCATGGCAAAACCGCCTCTTTCACTGAAACACCATTGGCTTTTCCATCACCGGAAGCTGGTAGCAAACCAGTTGTTCGTAGATCCTTAATCTTTTGACCAGCACAAATTAAAGCCGCCGCCTTGGCTAGCGCTACTCCCGTTGATTTCGCAACAAAGGGAACTGTTCTTGACGCCCGCGGGTTGGCTTCAATTACATAAAGTGTGTTGTTAGCCAGCGTTACTGCAAATTGAATATTTATTAAACCTCGAACATCAATCGCCTTAGCTATTTTAGTAGTTGCAGATTTAATCTCCTGCAATTGATCTTTATTTAGCGAGATACTTGGCAGTACACATGCTGAGTCACCGGAATGAATTCCAGCCTCTTCTATATGCTCCATTACACCAGCGAGAAATACTTCTTCGCCATCAACTAATGCATCCACATCAATTTCTATAGCATCATCAAGAAATTTATCAATTAAAACTGGGTGATTTGGCGTGATCGCTGTAGCCGCCGTTATAAATCCTTGCAAGGTATCGGCATCATAAACAATCTCCATGCCTCGACCACCTAAAACATATGAGGGTCTAACTAAAACTGGATAACCGATGCGATCAGCAATGACTACCGCCTCTTCGAAGGAGTTGGCCATACCAAACTCAGGCGCCTTCAAATTACTATCCATCAAAATCTTTGCAAATGCACCACGTTCTTCAGCGAGATCAATGGCATCAGGAGATGTACCTAAGATATTGACTCCCGCCTCTTTTAAACCACGAGCTAATCCAAGCGGGGTTTGACCGCCAAGTTGGGTGATTACACCAAGAACTGGACCAGCAGCGATCTCTGCATTTATAACTTCTAGTACATCTTCAAGGGTTAATGGTTCAAAGTACAATCGATCTGAAGTGTCGTAATCGGTGGAGACTGTTTCTGGATTGCAATTAATCATTACTGTCTCAAAACCGGCCGCCCTCAAAGCAAATGAGGCGTGTACACAAGAGTAATCAAACTCGATTCCTTGACCAATCCGATTAGGTCCACTGCCTAAAATAATTATCGCCTCTTTACTTCTAGTAAGTACCTCACTCTCCTCTTCATAACTTGAGTAATAGTAAGGAGTAATCGCTGCAAACTCACCGGCGCAGGTATCAACTGTTTTATA
Organism: Bifidobacterium breve; assembly: GCA_945883755.1. Lineage (GTDB taxonomy): Bacteria > Actinomycetota > Actinomycetes > Nanopelagicales > Nanopelagicaceae > Nanopelagicus. The sequence continues at coordinate 55,764 of CAMCXX010000003.1, forward strand.
CACTGGCTGCAGAGAAAATTTCTGACGTAGCGCGTAAATTTCAGCAATTGATACACCTCTAATCTCTGAGATCTGTTCATCAGAGAAACCCATCTGTTTTGCGGCACGCAATAACTCTTTAGTTAATTCACCTTTGGCATTCAACTCCTTTGCTAACTCATTTATTACAACTATCTGACCTAGAAACCATGGATCTATCTTTGTCGCATTAAAAACCTCATCAATACTTGCTCCAAGATGCAACGCTTGCTGAACTTGCTGCAATCTCGATTGGGTTGGAACTCGCATCTGCTTCATTAAACTCGCTAAATCCCCATCTTTCCAAGAGAAGGAGTAACCTGATTTTTCAACTGAGCGTAAAGCTTTCTGCAACGCTTCGGGAAATGATCTGCCAATTGCCATCGCTTCGCCAACACTCTTCATCGTTGTAGTTAAACGATCATCAGCTTCCGGAAATTTTTCAAATGCAAATCTCGGTACCTTTACAACGACATAATCAAGTGCCGGTTCAAAAGAGGCAGGGGTAGATTTTGTAATGTCATTCTCAATCTCATCTAAGGTATAGCCAATCGCTAATTTTGTTGCAATCTTGGCTATTGGAAATCCGGTTGCTTTCGAAGCTAGTGCTGAAGATCTTGACACTCTTGGATTCATCTCAATGACAATGATTCGCCCATCAGCTGGATTGACCGCATACTGAATATTGCAGCCACCTGTTGCAACACCAACCTCGCGAATAATTGCAATTGAAAGATCGCGAAGTTTTTGATACTCATAATCAGTTAATGTCATGGCTGGAGCAACGGTTATTGAGTCTCCAGTGTGCACACCCATTGGATCTATGTTTTCGATACTGCAAACAATTACTACATTATCCTTATGGTCCCGCATGACCTCTAGCTCGTACTCTTTCCAACCAATAATTGATTCCTCAAGCAATACCTCTGTAGTTGGACTGTGTCGCAATCCTGCGCCCGCAATCTGTTGTAAATCTCCTTCATTGTAAGCAATTCCTGACCCAAGACCACCCATTGTGAATGAGGGGCGAACAACAACTGGGTAATTTAATTCCTTTGCCGCTGCCAAGCACTCTTTCATAGAATGGGCAATAATTGATTTAGCTGAATCGCCACCAATTTTTGCGACAATTCCTTTAAATATTTCGCGGTCCTCTCCGCGTTTAATCGCATCAATATTTGCGCCAATTAACTTAGTACCAAATTTTTCAAAAGATCCACGTTCATGCAATGCCATCGCAGCATTTAAAGCAGTTTGTCCGCCAAGTGTTGCTAATACCGCCGATGGTCGTTCTCTCTCTAGAATTTTCTCAATTACCTCCGGAGTTATCGGTTCTATATAGGTTGCATCTGCAAACTCTGGATCGGTCATTATCGTGGCAGGATTTGAGTTAATTAAAATAACTCTGATCCCCTCACTTTGTAGAACTCGACAAGCTTGGGTGCCAGAGTAATCAAATTCGCAAGCCTGACCGATAATTATGGGTCCGCTACCAATAACTAAGACGCTTTCAATGCTGGTATCTCTAGGCATTACTTAACCAAATCCTCTTTGAAAGGCAATCGCGGTTCTAGCATTAGATCTACAAATCTTTGAAATAAATAGGTGGAATCATGCGGACCTGCTGCTGATTCTGGGTGGTATTGCACAGAGAATGCCGGAGTATCACTCATAGCTATTCCCTCAACAACTGAATCATTTAAAGATATATGGGTTACATGGCCTGAACCATAAACTGTATTAAAGGTACTTTCTTTTGGTGCTGCGACCGCGAAGCCATGATTGTGGGAGGTGATTTCAACCTTTCCAGTGGTTAAATCAATAACTGGTTGATTAATTCCGCGATGACCAAAAGGTAATTTATATGTATCGAAGCCGAGTGCCCTACCAAGAATTTGATGACCGAAACAGATACCAAACAACGGAATGCCGGCATTTAAAACTGTACGAACCAAAGAGATTACATCTGTCATAGTGGCGGGATCGCCTGGTCCATTTGATAAGAACACACCATCTGGTTTAATTTGTTGAATCTCTTCAAATGTAGAGTTCATTGGCATAACATGAACCTCCACGCCCAACTTTGCTAAGTATTTTGGCGTAGCTCCTTTAATACCCAGATCGATCGCCGCAACCCTTAATATCGTTTTTATACCATCGGGTGGTTTTACAATATAACTTTTCTTTGTACTTACATCAGCAGCTAAGAATGATCCCTCCATTTGCGCGCTTTTGCGAACACGAACGACCATCTCTTCACGAGTTAAGGTGGTGTTGCTGAAAATACCAACCCGCATTGCGCCTCGATCACGAATATGCCTAGTAAGGGCTCGAGTATCTACGCCGGCAATTCCTACGACATTAGCATCAATCAATGTCTGCTCTAATGAAGCATTACTTCGCCAATTGCTTGGTGCTGGGGATGGGTTGCGAACTACAAAACCTGAAACCCAAATTTTTTCAGATTCATAATCCTCTGGATTAACTCCAGTATTGCCGATGTGGGGCGCTGTCATGATAACTATTTGCTTGTGATACGAGGGGTCGGTTAAAGTCTCTTGATAACCGGTCATGCCAGTTGTAAATACCGCTTCACCAAAGGTCTCGCCATCTTTGGCCCAGGCATAACCTTCAAAAATTCGACCATCATCTAATACCAAAAATGCATTTTTCTGATCCAGCACTAATTCAGATCCTTACCTTGATGCAAAAAGTTTAAATTCAGAGAGTTGGAAATCGGTACTGGAACAACCTTTGAATCGGAGATGGTTTGAATTCCATTGTAAAAAACATCGGTAATCACAGCTGGCAGCTCCATTCCTTCAAAAGGTGTGTTCTTGCTCTTGGAGTTGAGCCTATCCCGTCTGACCAGCCATTTTGCTGAAGGATCTAATAAAAATAGGTTCGCCGGTGATCCAACTGTTAGATCTCTTCCCTGTTTCTCATAACCAGCAATCTGCGCTGGCTTGGTAGACATCCGCTCAACCAAGGTGCTCCAACTCATTAACTTGCTATCGATCATACTTTTTACAACCACTGAGAGCGAAGTTTCAAGACCCACCATGCCAAAGGCTGCTGCCTGCCACTCACAATCCTTATCCTCGCTTGGGTGCGGGGCGTGATCTGTTGCGACAATATCTATAGTTCCATCAGCTAACGCTTCGCGAAGCGCCCAAACATCCTTTTCAGTTCGAAGAGGTGGGTTGACTTTATAAATCGGATCATAATTTTCAACTAAATCATCGGTCAGCAGTAGATGGTGAGGCGTTACCTCAGCTGTTACTTGGATGCCTCTTTGTTTTGCCCATCTAATTAAAGCAACTCCACCAGCTGTGGTTACATGACATATATGTAAGCGAGAGCCAACATGATCCGCTAACAAAATATCACGGGCAATTATTGATTCCTCTGCCACTGCTGGCCAGCCAACTAAACCAATTCGAGAGGAGATAACTCCCTCATTCATCTGCGAATTAATAGTTAATCTTGGATCCTGCGCATGTTGAGCAATTAATCCATTAAAGGTTTTTACATACTCTAACGCTCTTCGCATTAAGAGCGGATCCGATACGCACTTACCATCATCACTAAAGATTCGAACTCGAGCAATCGAATCAGCCATCGCACCCAATTCAGCTAATTGTTCTCCATTTAAACCTTTAGTTACCGCTCCAATCGGATTAACTTCACAATAACCAGCTTCTACACCCAACCGATATACCTGTTCAACGACGCCGGCAGTATCAGCGACTGGATTGGTGTTTGCCATTGCCGAGATTGCCGTGTACCCCCCGGCGGTGGCAGCTTTTGAAGCCGATGCAACTGTTTCAGAATCCTCGCGGCCAGGTTCACGTAAATGAGTATGTAGATCAACTAATCCCGGTAATATCAATTTACCTTTCGCGTTAATTGCATTAATTGCATTAATTGCATTTAAGCCATTTTTTTCATCAATAGCACTTGATTCAGTAACTTTGGAGATGAGATGGTTCTCAATCTCTAATGAAATTATTTTTCCATCTACAGTTTTAGCATTTGAAATTTTCATCATTTTTTCTCACCTGCCTCAACATTAATCGGTGCTCCCCCAAGCAACTCATATAAAACTGCCATTCTGACTGACACGCCATTTTTCACCTGATCAACCACCACAGATCGAACATCATCAGCACTATCAGCTGAAATTTCAAGCCCTCTATTCATCGGACCTGGATGCATAACAATTGCGGTTGATTTCAATCTACTCAGACGATTCGAATTTAAACCGTACCTTCTTGCATACTCTCGTTCTGTTGGAAAGTATGAATCCTGCATGCGTTCTAGCTGAATTCGCAACATCATAATCACATCACACTTATCAATTACATCATCTAAATTGTATGAAACTTCAACTGGCCATTCCGTCACACCAACTGGTAGCAACGTCGGTGGCGCTACCAAAGTCACTTGTGCGCCAAGTTTATCTAGTAGCAGAACATTGCTTCGTGCCACCCTTGAGTGCAAAATATCTCCGACAATCACAACATGTACTCCGGATAGATCCTGTGCATCTGCTCTTAGGTGCTCTTTGATAGTAAATGCATCTAATAGAGCTTGGGTTGGATGTTCATGAGTTCCATCTCCGGCATTAATTACAGTAGCTGAGATCCACTGGGTATCCGCTAATCGCTTAGCTGCACCAGAACTACCATGTCTGATAACTACTGCATCTGCTCCCATGGCTTGCAATGTTTGGGCAGTATCTTTCAGACTCTCACCCTTACTTACACTAGAACCTTTGGCTGAGAAATTAATTACATCAGCTGATAGGCGTTTGGCTGCAGTTTCAAATGAAATACGTGTTCGGGTTGAATCTTCAAAGAAGAGATTAACGATGGACTTACCCCGCAGTGTAGGAAGTTTTTTATTTGGGCCATCTGTGATTCGTGCTAACTCTTTAGCGGTTGACAGTAAACCCAGAGCTTGTGCCTTTGAAAGATCTTGGACTGAAATCAAATGTCTTGAACTCATTTGATAACCTCCACCGAATCCTCGGTATCAATCTCAATCAGATTAACCTTCACACTTTCATGCAAAGAGGTCGGGATATTTTTCCCAACATAATCAGCTCTGATCGGTAATTGGCGATGACCTCGGTCAACCAATACCGCTAGCTGAACAGATTTAGGTCTTCCAATCTCACCTATCGCGTCCAGCGCCGCTCTTATGGTTCGGCCAGAAAATAAAACATCATCAATTAAAACAACATTTTTTCCCTCAATGCCACCTTCTGGTATTTGAGTAGGTAGTAGAGGTTTTGGTGGTCGCATACGAAGATCATCTCTATGTAAAGTGATATCTAGAGAACCGACCGGGGTTTTAGATTCAATCTCAGAGATAAAGGCTGCAATGCGGTGAGCCAGAAATGAGCCCCGAGTAGGTATTCCCAGAAGAACTAGATCGGTAACACCATGGTTGTGTTCAATAATTTCATGAGAGATGCGTTTAATAGCGCGATCGATATCAGCGCTCGATAATAAAATTGCCATTTGCAACTCCTTCGCCGCCTCTCGGGACGGATCGTTAAAGGAACGGGCAGAGATTACCATCAAATCTGTGGATAAGAGAAATCTCAAATACTCGGAGTGGCTACTCTTTGAATATGACAGATAACCAAGAAAGTACCTCAGCTAAATTAAGATCAATTCGCAAATCTAAAGGCTGGTCCCTTCAGGATGTAGAGCGATTATCCCGTGGTAGGTGGAAGGCGGTAGTAGTCGGCTCCTACGAGCGGGGCGACCGAGCAATCTCTCTGAAAAAATCGATCGAATTAATGAATTTTTATCAAGTGCCTATTACCGCCCTATTCACCCACACTCCAGCCAATATGGGTGCAGACAAATCATTAAATTTGATACTAGATCAACGTAAAATTTCTGCAAGCAATGACATTGAATTGCTCGGCATCAAGCGAATGATCGCTTACATCTGCGCCAAGAGAAGGGATTGGAATGGTGAGCTCTTATCACTGCGTCGCGATGATCTCTCATTTCTAGCTATCCTGCAGGACAGAACACCCGAAGAGAGTCTTAAATACTTAGAGGATAATAAGTACCTGCTCAAGTAAAGGGTGACGGAGGCTTTGAGGCAATTAGATAGCTAAAGAATCCTTGATTTTTACAACTCGTCCGAGCACTCCATTTATATATGCTGAAGAGTCATCTGTAGATAAACTCTTAGCTAGCTCGACCGCTTCATCAATACAAACCTCTACCGGTATTGCACCTCCCCATAAAATTTCAAAGAGTGATAATCGGAGAATATTTCGATCTATGGGTGGCATCCGATCCATATCCCAACCCTGAGCGTAAGTGATAATCAGCTCATCAATTTTTTCGATATGTTCAGCGACACCCGCTATTAAATCTCCTACATACTCCTCTTGGGACAACTCACTTGCACCTCTAAGAGTGAATAACTCTCGAGCAGAAACATTCTTAATATCAGCTTCATAGAGAAAATCTAAGGCCCGTTTGCGAGCTTTGCTACGGGCAGAACTCATTAATTTGCTCGGCCGAGATATGAACCATTGCGAGTATCAACGAGAACCTTCTCATCCTGCTTGATAAACAATGGAACTTGAACTGTAATTCCGGTTTCAAGTGTGGCAGGTTTTGTTCCACCAGATGATCGATCACCCTGAATGCCTGGTTCGGTATAAGTGATCATTAACTCAACCGAGGCTGGTAATTCAACGTACAGAGCGTTGCCCTCATGCATTGCGACAATTACATCCGCATTCTCAAGCATATAGTCAACTGCATCACCAACGGTCACCTTTGAAATTGAAATCTGATCAAATGAGGTTGAATCCATAAACATGTAATCATCACCATCTTTATACAAATACTGCATGTCCCGCTTTTCAACTACCGCCACATCAACCTTAATTCCTGCATTAAATGTTTTTTCGACAACCTTGCCCGTCAAAACCTGCTTCATCTTTGTTCGAACAAAAGCTGGACCTTTTCCAGGCTTCACATGTTGGAATTCAACTACCGTCCATAATTGTCCATCGAGATTTAAGGTCATGCCATTCTTCAGATCATTAGTGGTTGCCATCTAGATATCCATTCAAGTTAAAAAGTCGAGTTCAGATCGATTGAAGGTCGTAATTCTACCCTGTTAATTAAGTAAGTTTTGCATTGCGTGCAAAGCCAGAATGTAACTTTGTACTCCAAAGCCGGCAATCGTTCCGTTTACTACTCCAGAAACTACTGAAGTATGTCGGAACTCCTCTCTGCTCAACGGATTAGATAAATGCACCTCAATAGCTGGAGCTTTTAACATCGAAACTGCATCTCTGATTGCATATGAGTAATGAGTGAAAGCTGCTGGATTGATAATAAGTGGTTGTTTGCTATCTGCGGCTTCATGGAGCCACTGAATAATCTCACTTTCGCTATCACTCTGCCGAATATCAACCAAGATGCCCAGCTTCTCTGCCGCTTTAGTCACAAGATCACTTAGCTCTGGGTAGGAAAAACCACCATAGATGTCAGCATCTCTTAAATCTAATCGTGCCAGATTTGGTCCATTGATAATGAGGATTTTCACTTGGTAATTCTCTCATAAGCCTTCGCGATATCAGCCTTACTAACCTCTTCTAGCCAAACCGGTCTTGCAATACCATCTAAACCAATAAACCTTATGCGCCCATTCTTAACCTTCTTATCCACCTGCATATTCTTTAATAGATTTGGAAACCTACTTTTTGGATAGGAGATAGGAAGATTAAATGATTGCAAAATCTCTCGATGCTCAGAGACTACCTCTTGATCAAGTCCGCGGAGAATCTGGCTAAGCTCAGCAGCAAATACCAATCCAATTGATACCGCCTCGCCATGTCTTAATTTGTATTTCGAATCGCTCTCAATTGCATGACCAAGCGTATGACCATAATTTAGTAGCTCTCGCTCTTTGCTCTCTTTAAAATCACTACCGACAACTTTGGCTTTGACTCTAACAGATCGATAAATGATATCTTCAAAATCAATCACATCTCTTCGAAGAGAGGTGAGAATCTCTTTATCTTTAATAAAACCACATTTAATAACCTCTGCTAGGCCAGCTGATATATCTCGCTTTGGTAAATGTTGTAGAAAATCAAGATCAATTATTACCTTGCGTGGAGAGTAAAAAGCACCTATTAGATTCTTGCCACTGGGTGCATTAATACCAGTTTTACCGCCGATCGATGCATCAACCATGGCAGCAAGTGATGTTGGTACTGCATACCAAGAGATTCCACGTAACCAGGTTGCCGCTGCAAATCCTGCTAAATCTGTTGTTGCTCCGCCACCAATACCAACAATTGCGTCAAGACGACCAAAGTTAAACTTGGCTAACTCCTTCCAAACTCGAGAGAGTGATGTGAGATCCTTCTGCGACTCACCCTCTGGTAATGATAAAAAATAAAGATTTTTTGAACTTTTAACCTTGACTAGAGATTTGAGTTTGCCTGGAATCAAAATCAATACCTTCTGGTGATTTTTCTTTATACTCTCTAATGCGGATAAGTAGTTATCACCTATTGCAACTTCATATTTAATTTCAGATGTTACCTTGAGTCTTTTCATGCGTTGATTTCCAGAAGGTTTACTATCTCTTTTGCAACCTCTATTGGTTTTTTAGAGTCAGTGGAAATTATCTCCTTAGCTAATCCTTCATAAGTGGCTCGCCTGGTGTTCATTAAATTTATCCACTGTTGCCTAGGATTAATTAACAGTAACGGACGCTCCTTATTAAAACCGACCCGGTTAGCAGCTTGTGAGATTGAAACATCTAAAAAAATAACTGGATAATCCGCCTTACTCAAAATTTTCTCAATCTCCTTATTCATAGGGGCGCCACCACCCAGAGCTACAACTCCCTGAAACTCCCGTAATACTTTAGACACTACCTCCTCTTCCATGACACGAAAGGCAGCTTCCCCATCCTCAACAAAGATATCAATAATTTTTTTATTATTTTTTGCTTCAATCTCTTTGTCACTATCTACAAAGCCACAGGTAAGCTCTTTTGCCAACGCCTTACCCACTGTTGATTTACCAGCGCCGGGTGGGCCTATCAAAACAATCTTGCCGCTAAACATTATCTCTACTTAATTCTTAGGTTACTGATGTAATTTTGATAATTGCGTTTAGTTTCACCCACACTATCGCCACCAAATTTTTCTAGAACTAGATCTGCAATAACAAGGGCGGCCATCGCTTCAGCAACAACTCCTGCTGCTGGGACTGCGCAAACATCTGACCTTTGATTTATCGCTTTAGCACTTTCACCAGTTGCTACATCAATCGTATCTAGCGCCTTTGGAACAGTTGAAATTGGTTTCATCGCCACTTTTACTCGAAGAATTTCACCATTGCTCATGCCGCCTTCAGTACCACCAGCGCGATCTGTTCGACGGACAATTTTGCCCACTTGATTCTTTTCTATCTCATCATGAGCTACCGATCCTCGACGAGTCGCTGTTACAAACCCATCCCCTATTTCAACACCCTTGATTGCTTGAATTCCCATCATGGCACCCGCTAACTTTGCATCAATTCTGCGATCCCAATGGGTGTGCGAACCTAATCCCGGTGGCAAGTTATAAGCTAAAACTTCAACAACGCCTCCTAATGTGTCACCATCTTTGTGCGCTTGTTCGATCTCGGAAATTATCTCTGTGCTAACTTTCTTATCAAAACAACGAACCTCATTCTTATCAATATCTGCAAGATCTTCATAGGTAGGCAAAAGGTAATCTTCAGGTAGCGCAATCTTTCCAATAGAGACAACATGACTAATAATCTTTATACCGACACTTTGAATTAGAAAGGCTTTTGCTACCGCGCCCAAGGCAACTCTTGAAGCGGTTTCTCTTGCACTAGCGCGTTCTAGAATTGCTCTTGCATCATCAAAATCATACTTTTGCATTCCCACTAGATCTGCATGTCCTGGTCGTGGTCGAGTTAACGGTGCATTTCGAGCAAGATTTTTAATCTCTGCATCTGGTACGGGATCAGCACTCATGACCTTTTCCCATTTTGGCCATTCAGAGTTAGCAATTTGAATTGAAACTGGGCCACCTTGAGTTTGCCCCAGGCGAACACCGCCGATAATACTTACTTTATCCGCCTCAAAATTTTGCCTAGCTCCGCGACCAAAACCTAATCTCCTTCTTGCTAACTCTTTATCAATATCTGCAGTTGTGATTGAAATATGTGCTGGTAATCCCTCGATAATTGCTGACAACACTGGGCCATGTGATTCACCAGCGGTTAACCAACGTAACATGATCAAGATTCCAATCCTGGGATAGGAGAGTATTCTCGCAGATACTTACTGATTCTCGTGAATAATTACCGAAATCCGATCGAAAGTTGACCTAGAAAAGCACCTAATATCATCGCCGGCGCAAAGGGAATAGATTTTCTTTTGGATACCAATGCCCAAACTCCCCCGATGATCCAAGCAATATCAATTGAGATCACTAATTGAATTACATCGTTCATAGCCGATCCAAGAATTAAAGCTAATTTCAAATCTCCAAAACCTATACTTGACTTAGTCAATAGATTCAACAGAAACAAAATCAAAAAATATACAGCTCCAAAAATCAGATTGATTCCTAGAATCAAGCTCAATAAAATAAATAAGATAATTAGATCTAAATCTCTAATCAGATGCGTTTTTATATCATAAGCAGCTATTCGATAAAGCATAAAAATTAATAGCGGAAAAAAGGCTATCGAGAGCACCCCGTGATGGTACTTAACTCAATCTATCGGGAATAAAGGTTGTGGATTACCTGCCGATTGCTCCACGACCAACATTTATTAACTCTTTGCGCATATCTTCCACATCAAATTTAACACCTGAGAAGTATTGGATTTGAAATATTGCTTGTTCTACTAAGAGTGTTAATCCACCAATTACCTGTCTACCAAGGTTTTGATACCGCTTAGCTAACTCAGTTGGCCATGGATGGTAGATCACCTCAAAAAAATCCGCCTTACTTGAGATAATTGATAGGCCATCTGTTGCACCGGCGGGAGTAGTTGAAATAATCAAATCACGATCTTGTACCTGAGGGAAGGTATGCCAATCAAGGAATTCAAGATCTAGATCTGTTCCTGCGGCATGAAGTTGATCATGACGATTCATAGATCTTGTTAAAATGCTAACTTGTGTATTTGTGCCTCGTAATGCGCCCAGCGCTGCTCTTGCTGTACCACCTGCGCCAAGAATCGCTACCCTGCCACCAAAGTAAGGTTGTAGCAAATTTTTGAAAGCTAACAGATCGGTAGAAACACCGATGCTGCCAGTTGATTCGAAAATAATTGTATTGATTGAAGATATTTGCTTGGCTAGCGGATCTACTCGATCAACAAAACCAATAGATATCTCCTTGAGTGGCATAGTAAGTGCTAATCCACGAGAACCTGAATCTCTTTCTGCAAAGTAAAAATCTGCAAATCCACTCTCATTCACCTCTTGTGAAGTGAATTGAGCTTCAATATTTAGCATCTGATAGCCATGAGAGTGCAGTAAGGGAGATAAAGAGTGGCCAATTGGCGATCCCGCTACCTTCATCTTGATCATTCGAACAAACCTGCTTCCTCATTCTCTCTAAACTCTGCAACCCAGAGATTAAATTCTGGGAAAGATTTTGTAAATCTAGTATCACCTGGTTTTACCGTTATGAAATACAACCAATCCCCTTTGGCCGGGTTCATAGCTGCGCGCATTGCATCCTCACCTGGATTTCCAATTGGAGTTGGCGTTAATCCCCTGTACAGATAGGTATTATATTTTGAATTAAACTGCAATTGTTTGTAACTCATCCTAATTTCACCGCGCGCCTTGGCTGCATAATCAATAGTTGCGTTCATTTGTAGTGGCATCCCTATTTTCAGCCGATTGTAAATAACCCGTACAATCTTTGAGAAATCTTGCCGATCCCCCTCAGCTTGGGCAATGGATGCAATTATTAACACCTCGTATGGAGAGTATTTCTCATATCCCGCAACTAGATTACTTTCCGCGGCTGCAATATTAAATCGCTTAACCATTTCTTTAATCGCTTCATCAACTGTTGTGCCGGGAACAAAGGCGTATTGAGCAGGAAAGAGAAATCCTTCCAAGTTTTTACTTCCATACATCGGATCTGGGAAAACTGCTTTTGAAAAACTTCCTTGCAGCAAATCAGATGACTCTAATTTTTGAAGTATTTCATAGGCGCGCATACCTTCTACGAAACCAAGGAGAGCTCTATTGCGCTTGCGATCAAGTAATTGACCGATAGCCGCATTTGATGAGATCTTGAGATCAATCTGATGAACTCCTGGCGCTATGCCCGCTGATCTTTTTTGTGATAATGCCGCTCGATAAAAAGCCTTTGCAGTTTTTACAACACCAGCAGCCTCTAATTTGCCTGCTATTTCAAAGCCGGTATCACCATTTTCAATAATTACATCGACCTTGTTCTCATTAACAGATGCCCGGTAATCAATCAGTAAAAACGCATTATGAACTGTGACTGCTAGTAAAGTGAATATTATCAAAGAGGCTATTACTGCGATCGATTTTTTCATAAAGATACACCCAAACCATTAACAGATGCTTCTAAGAGCAAGGCTTGATTGAGGATATTCACCGCAGCCATCTGATCTAAGAAAGATTTATTCTCTTTAATGCCTTTGCCTACTTCATGCAATTGCGATATTGATTGATTGGTACTTAATCTCTCATCAATTAGATAAATTTTGCCGAGATAGAAATCTCTTAAGGATAGAGCGAATCTTCTAACAGAGTTAGCCTTATCACCATTTGCGCCCGATAAATGTATCGGGTTGCCAATCGCAACATAGATTGGTTCATACTCCTTAAAGATTCGGGATAACTCACTCATTAAAGAGGGATTGTTAATTAAAGTTTCAAGTGGAGAAGCTAAAATAGCATCGGAGTCAGTTACTGCGATTCCAATTCGTACCTCTCCGAAATCAATCCCAACTCTTCTGCCACGTGTTAAGGGTTGCATTAAATACTTACCTTATTTTTGCAGTTATTAAAGCATTTATCTCAGATAGAGCTGATGCCAATTTACCGATGTTGACTCCACCACCCTGCGCAAAATCATCCTTACCGCCACCGCCACCGCCAAGGGTGATAGATCCAGCCTTCACCAGATCTCCGGCCTTAACTCCCAGTTTTACTAAATCATTTGAAACAGCGACAATCAAGATAATTTTCTCGCTTGTTAAAGATGTCAGCACAACCACGCCACTGCCTAGATCATTTTTAATCTTCAAAGCAATTGTTCGCAACTCTTCTGCGCTCAAACCAGGAGACATTGCGGCGGTAACAATTTTTGAATTACCTATCGACACTGCATCTGCGATTAGTGATGGTGTCATGCTCATTGCAGTTGCAACCCGAACTCCAGATAACTCCTTTTCTAAAACTTTCATCTTGTCGATAAGATCATTTACCCGCTCTGGAATCTCCTCACTTCGAGCGCCCTTAATAATCTGGGTTAGTGAGTTTAAAATCAAATGCTCTTTTACTAGGAACTTGTATGCGTCAACCCCCACTAACGCTTCAACTCTTCGAACACCAGATCCAATTGATGATTCAGATAAGAGTTTAATAACACCTAATTCACCAGATCGACCAACATGGGTGCCCCCACAAAGCTCTTTCGCCCAATCGCCAACACTAACAACACGGACTTGATCACCATATTTTTCGCCAAACAACGCCATCGCACCTAAGGATTTAGCTTTATCCTGGCTCATAACCTGGGCATGAACTTCTAGATCTGATATCAATAATTCATTAACACGAGATTCAACATCATTTAAAACTGATTGCGGCACAGCCGATGTTGCTGGGAAATCAAATCGGAATCGTCCAGGAGAGTTCTCGGATCCAGCTTGGGTTGCGGTTTCGCCCAACGCCTCGCGAAATGCTTTATGCACCATATGAGTTGCAGTATGTGCTCTTGAAATTGCAGTTCGGCGCTCTTGATCAATTTGGGCTACAACAGCCTCGCCAATCTTTACCGCACCTGAAATCAATCTGCCTCGATGCACAATTAAACCTGGCACTGGAGTTTGCACATCATCAACTTCAATAACAGCTCCGTTGCCCAATTTAATAAATCCACCATCAGCTATCTGCCCACCACCTTCTGCATAAAAAGGTGTTCGGTTCAGGGTAATTTCAACCTCTGCACCAGCTCCTGCTTCAGATACAGATTTTCCTTCTACCAATATTCCAGTTAACTTGCTCTCTGATTGAGTGTTCTCGTAACCGATGAACTCAGTGGCGCCATTTTGATCAATTATGTTTTTATATAGAGTTAAATCAGTATGACCGCTTTTCTTAGTGCGTGCATCTGCCTGTGCGCGTTCTTTCTGCTCCTTCATTAATCTTCTAAATCCAGACTCATCAACCTCTAAGCCCTTTTCACGAGCCATTTCAAGGGTTAAATCAAATGGAAAGCCGTATGTGTCATGTAACTTAAAGGCGGTCTCGGCTGGCAGGGATTTAACCTTTCCAACCTTTAACTCACTAGCAGCTACATCAAAAATACTGGTTCCTGCCTTCAGCGTTTGAATAAAACTTTCCTCTTCCATCGCTGTAATTTCTAGAATTCGATCTTTGTTTGAAATCAACTCTGGATATTGTGGTGCCATCGCAGCGATAGAGCTTTTAACTAGCTCAGCCAACACCAGCTCCTGCGAACCAAGTAATCTCATATTGCGAACTGTTCTTCGCATCATTCTTCGTAATACATAGCCACGGCCTTCATTGCCCGGAGTTACCCCATCCCCGATCAACATCATGGCGGTTCTAGCATGATCTGCAATAACTCGTAATGAAATATCAGAATTAACGTCAGCTCCATACTTAGTATCGCTTAGCTCACTTGCTTTATCAAGAATTAATTTTGTTGTATCAATCTCGTAAATATTCTCAACTCCCTGCAGCAAAGCTGCGGTTCTCTCTAAACCAAGTCCAGTATCAATATTCTTAGCTGGTAAATCACCAACAATCGGAAAATCATCTTTACTTCCGCCGGCGGCTCGAATATTTTGCATAAAAACTAGATTCCAGATTTCTAAATATCTCTCCTCATCCGCGATGGGACCACCATCTTTGCCATACTTAGCTCCCCGATCAAAGTAAATCTCTGAACATGGTCCACAAGGCCCCGGTACACCCATCGACCAAAAATTATCAGCCATGCCACGACGTTGAATTCGTTCCTTTGGTACTCCTACCTGCTTGTGCCAAATATCAGCCGCTTCATCATCATCTTTATAAACAGTTACCCATAATTTGTTTGGTTCAAATCCATACCCACCATCGGATGTTGATTTGGTAAGTAGCTCCCAGGCCAGCGCAATTGCGCCCTCTTTAAAGTAATCACCAAATGAAAAATTGCCACACATTTGAAAGAATGATGCATGTCTTGTTGTTTTACCAACCTCATCGATATCTAAGGTTCGCACACATTTTTGTACTGATGTAGCACGCTTGTATGGCGGAGTAATCTCACCAAGAAAAAATGGTTTAAACGGAACCATTCCAGCATTAACTAGAAGAAGATTTGGATCATCTGCAATTAATGAGGCTGATGGTACAACGGTATGGTTAAGCTTTAATGAGTTTTCCTTTTCGAAAAAATTAAGCCAACGAGATCTAATCTCTGCCGAGTTCATAATGACTTACTTTGCAACTTTACGTTTTTTACCTTTTTTTAACTTAGCCGCTGCAACAATTACTCCAGCCGCCTTCATTGCTAGCGGGTTCTCTTCCAGAAATGAATCGGTAGCGCCAGTAACTTTGGTAGCCAATTCTTCAACTGATTGTGCGGCCTTGCTCAAACTTTTTAGCGGCTTGTTGATGTAAGAGAGAGTTGTTGTAATCTCGTCAATTAATCTACTGGCTCGAATCACTGTATATGAGATGGCAACGGCGATTACTGCGAGGGATGCAGCAGCAATGATCGTTGCAATTCCACCTGGTCCCATGTGTGCAGAATACCTGAATTTTTAGCTTTGCTTAGGAGATGGCGGTGTATCGATACCACTCTCTTTTCGTTGCGCTGAAGTAATCGGTGTTGGTGCGCCAGTAAGTGGATCCCCGCCGCTAGCTGTTTTCGGAAAAGCAATCACCTCTCGAATAGATGTCGCTCCTGCAAGCAGTGCACACAAACGATCAACTCCTAATGCAATACCTCCATGCGGAGGTGGGCCGTAGTTAAATGCCTCAAGCAAAAATCCAAATTTGCTTTCCGCCTCTTCGGCAGATAAACCAATAGTTTTAAAAACCCGTTGTTGAACATCACGTTGATGAATTCGAATCGATCCACCACCGATCTCACTTCCATTTAAAACAATGTCGTATGCGTAAGCAAGTGCCGAGGCTGGATCTGAATCAAAGGAGTCTTTGTACTCAGGCTTAGGGCCAGTGAATGGGTGATGAACTGCAGTCCATCCCGCGCTAGGATTTTCATGATCAACTGGTTCAAACATTGGCGCATCAACCACCCATAAAAATTTCCAAGATGATTGATCAATTAGATTGCAACGATTACCAACCTCTAATCGAACCGCTCCTAATAAACTCTGTGAAGCAACTGTTGACCCGGCTGCGAAGAAAATTGCATCTCCTTTTTTAGCACCAGTGAATGAAACGATCTCTGCTATCTCCTTTTCAGAGAGATTCTTAGCTACCGGCCCACCTAAAGTGCCATCCTCTTGAACCAAAATGTATGCCAAACCTTTAGCGCCTCGAGCTTTTGCCCAATCCTGCCAAGCATCTAACTCTCGTCTTGGCGAAGCGGCGCCACCTGGCATAACAACCGCACCGACATACTCGGCTTGAAATACCCGAAAGGTAGTATCTTTGAAGAATTCACTCATGTAAATCAATTTGTTTTGAAATCGCAGATCCGGTTTATCTGTTCCGTAATCACGCATTGCATCGGCATATGTCATATGTTGGATTGGTAGCGAAATCTTAAACCCAACAACCTTTTCAAAGACTTCAGATAAAACTTTTTCGGCAATAGCAATAACATCAGATTGGTCGGCGAAGGAGATCTCAATATCTAGTTGAGTAAATTCAGGTTGTCGGTCCGCTCTAAAATCTTCATCTCTGAAACATCGCGCAATTTGATAGTAACGCTCCATGCCAGCCACCATAAGTAATTGTTTAAAGAGTTGCGGTGATTGCGGCAATGCATACCATGAGCCTGGTTGCAGTCGTACTGGTACTAGAAAATCTCGGGCACCCTCAGGAGTTGATCTTGTTAAGTAAGGGGTTTCAATCTCAAGGAATTGTTCGCTATCCATGACATCTCGGATCGCAGATGTAACCTTTGAGCGCAATCTTAAATTCTTGGCTGGACCTTCACGACGTAAATCTAAGTATCGATACTTAAGTCTTACCTCCTCCGAAATATTTGAAATCTCGCCACTATCGACCGGGAAAGGTAGCGCTGCAGATTCACTAAGAACCTCTAACTGATCACAAACAATCTCAATGGCACCAGTAGCAATCTCATTATTTTCATTTCCAGCCGGCCGGGCCTTAACCTGGCCGGTGATTAAAACGCACCATTCCGCCCTTAACTCACCAGCAATCTTTTCATCATTAATGACAACTTGCACCGAGCCGGTTGAATCTCGCAAATCAATAAAAGCAACTCCGCCATGATCTCGTCGCCTAGCAACCCATCCAGCTAATTTTACTTGCTGACCAACCTGGTCAATTGAAATAGAGCCAGCATCATGGGTACGTAACATTTTTTTAAAAAACCAATCTCTCTATAAATCTCTGACAAAGTTAGCCAAAAAGGTGGCTAATGCAGAAGGCGTAAGGGTACTAGAAATATTTTCACCAGTGCTCATATTCTTCAAATTACCAGAGTTGGATTTGATTTCATCATCACCAACCACTAACGCAAATGTAGCCCCGCTCTTATCTGCGGCTTTCATGCCACCTTTTAGGCCACGATTGCCATATGCAAGATCGCATGCGAATCCCAATTCCCGTAAATCCTTTACCAATTTTGTCGAAAACTCTTTTGCAATTTCATCAATCGGCACAACAAATAAATCCATAGCTTTGACTAGGTCAGCGATTGAATTCTCAGCCTCGCAAGCCATTAGCACTCGGTCCACTCCAATTCCAAAGCCGATTCCAGAGAGATCTGATCCGCCCAATTGACTCATCAAGCCGTCATATCGACCGCCACCACCAATTCCTGATTGTGAACCCAACATTGGGTGAATAAACTCAAATGTAGTTCCGGTGTAATAATCTAAACCTCGTACCATCTTTGGATTAATTGTGAAGGAAATTCCTAGCTGAGAGAGAATCTTTTTAACCTTCTCAAAGTGATCAGTACTGTCTTTGTTGAGATAGTTGATCAGAAGTGGTGCATCTTGCATCGCCTCAATTACCTCAGGACGCTTATCATCAAATAATCGAAGTGGGTTTACCTTTGCCCGGCGAGAACTCTCCTCATCAAGTGGTAACTTCTTAAGGAAGTTAATTAATTCAACTCTATGAGATGCCCGAGAGGCTTCATCACCTAAGCTGGTTATCTGTAGCTCATACTTTGAGAGAGATAAAGATTTGAATCCACTATCAGCTATCCAAATAACCTCAGCATCTATCTCTGGATCACCATAACCAATCGCCTCAATGCCAACCTGATAAAACTGCCGGTATCTTCCGGCTTGCGGACGTTCTGCTCGAAAAAATGGACCACTGTAAAAAATCTTTACTGGTAGCTGGCCCTTATCCAAATTGTTTTCAATTACAGATCGCATAGCACCAGCAGTTCCCTCTGGTCGCAGTGTTATAGAACGTCCGCCACGATCTTCAAAGGTATACATCTCTTTACTTACAACATCGGTGGATTCACCAACTCCACGTTCAAACAGAGCGGTATCTTCAAAAACTGGAAGCTCTATTAATGAATAGCCAGCACGCTTTGCCGGTGAGATTAATCGATCTCTAACAATTTCAAAGAGCTCTGAGCGCGGAGGAAAGTACTCGCTAACACCTTTTGGCGCTAGAAACTTTGTCATCTACTGCCCTGTCTAGTAATCAAGGAACTCTCTCTGTAAATATGGATTATTCAGCCGTTCATTTGCAATTATAGTTTGTGGGCCATGGCCGGGAAGTACATTTAAGTGATCTGGAAGTGTTAAAACTCGATCTTTCAAAGTTTTACGCATATCGCTGGCAGAGCCAGAGGGTAAATCTGTGCGGCCAATGGAGCCAGCAAATAGGACATCGCCAGATATTAATTGCTCGTTGTTGACTAAAAACATCATTGAGCCTTTGGTGTGGCCAGGCGCAGCAATACTTTCAATTGATAAACCTGCGACATCAAATCGTCCAAAATCCTCAACCTCAACAATCTCATCTGGTTCCTTAAAATCAACTGCGCCAAAACTTGCTACCAAATGTTTAGTTGCACCATCTTGCATTAGAGCTTTCAAGGGATCACTCAACAGGTAACGATCCTGGGCGCTGATATATGTCCGAAGTGGAACAGATTTGCAAAGTGGGACCAACGAGAAGAAATGATCAATATGTCCATGTGTAATCAAAGCAGCTACAGCCTTCAAATTACTTTTTTTAACCTTATCTAAAATAGCTTCAACCAAATCTGGTTTGTCGATACCTGGATCTACGATCACGCACTCTTGATTTTGACCAGTTGCCAGTATCCAGCAATTACTCTCAAAGTAGGGGGCCACAACACGATCGATCAACAAGGGCGTAGCCCCTTCCGTAATCTCTGCGGGAATTTCTCCTATTGAGATAGGTAGGCTACCTTTAGAGTTAGTGAAAACCCAGCAATCGATCATGGTTGCAACGCCCGCCCCCACAACAACTTATGATTAAAAATCTAAGTTGCGCAACGAAGGAGTGATAATGTCAGATCCAGTAAACCCAGATCAGGTAAATCAAGCAGTAAGCGGCGCGGCGGCGGTCCTTATCGGAGATCCTTCTAAATTTGGTCGAGTGGCCGAAGATGGCACAGTTTATGTAATCACCCCATCTGGTGAGCGTCCAGTCGGATCCTATCCAGGAAAAAATGCTGACGAAGCTCTGGCTTACTTTGTTAAGAAATTTGAAATGTTGGCATCAGAGGTAGCACTGCTATCAGCAAGAATTCGTTCTGGTGCAATGGTTCCATCTGATGCTCTTGAAGCGGTTACCAAGCTGAAAACCCAGATTGAAAATCTAAATGGCGTTGGTGATTTAGCAAAACTTGCACAATCAGTTGAACAAATTCCAGCTTTGATCGAGAATCATAAAGCGGCTTACGAAAGTAAGAAGCAAGCTCAAGCGGCTGAAAAGGCTGCAAGAAAAATTGAAATAATCGCCCAAAAAGAGGCAATCGCAGCGCAAGCTGAAAGCTTGGTTGATTCAGTAAATTGGAAAGCAACAACTGAAAAATTAAAGGAGTTACTTGATGAGTGGAAGAAAGCACCTCGGCTTGATAAAGCCAGCGATGCTCAATTATGGAAGCGATTCTCCTCTTCGAGAAACAAATTTGATAAACGACGTCGTACCCATTTTGCAACCCTTGATATTGAATTTAAAAGGGTTCAAGCAATTAAGGAGGAGATAGTTAAAGAGGCTGAAACTTTAGTTAACTCAAAGGATTGGCTTAAGACTGCTCAAAAATTTAAATCCTTAATGGATAAGTGGAAGGCGGCCGGACGCGGAAAGAAATCTGCCGATACCGCTCTTTGGAATCGCTTCAAAACTGCTCAGGACAGTTTCTTTGCCGCGAAGAATGCAGATCTTGAAAAACGCCAAGGTTCCATGGCAATTAATCTGCAAAAAAGAGAGAGCTTACTTTTGGAGTTTGAAGCATTGCTTCCGATCTCTGATTTTAAAGCGGCGCGTAGAAGTTTTAGAGATTTAGAGGGTAAGTGGCAAAAAATTGGAATTACCGATCGCAAAAAGATGCCGGCTTTACAAGTACGAGTTGATAAGGTGGCGCAAGCAATTTCAGAGCTTGAGAACAATCATGCTCGTAGAAGTGATCCAACCGCTATCGCCCAAGCAAACAAGGTAGTGCAAGGTTTGGTTGAAGCGATTGAGAATTATGAAAAACAAGCAGCAAAAGCTCAAGCCGCTGGTCAAACTGCCAAAGCAATGCTGGCACAAGAAGCAGCTGCTGCCCGTCGGGTTTGGTTAGAAGAGGCTCAAAAAGGCTTGACTGATTTTGCTAGTTAATTGTTGAAGACTCGATTAACATCGTAAACTCCTTCAACATTCTTTACTGCAGTTAATATCAAATCTAAATGAGAAGCATCAGCCATCTCAAAGGTAAATCGCGAGATCGCTGTCTGGTCCTTGTGAGTAATAACAGATGCGTTTAATATATTTACATGCTGATCTGAGAGAACCTTTGTAATATCAGATAACAATCTATTTCGGTCCAACGCCTCAACCTGTATATTCACCATGAATGTGCTCTTGGCTAACAGATTCCATTTCACATTGACTATTCGATCTCCTTGATGTTTCTGCAAATCAGAGATATTTACACAATCATTTCGGTGAACTGAAACGCCAGAACCTCTTGTAATAAAACCTGCTATCTCATCTCCTGGCACTGGCGCACAGCACCTGGCCAACTTGACCAGTAGATCATCACTACCTTCTACATCGATACCTGAAACACTGCGCCGCTCCCGCCGAATTGTTTTCATTTGGGTTGACACTTGCGTCTCTGGATTTATCTCGTCGGTACTTAAAATCGCACTCAATTTCTCTACAACTGAATGAGAGGAAACATGGCCATTTCCAACTGATTCGTACAGTGTTTCAATATCTGAATAATGCAACTCATGAGCAATTTGTAAAAGGGATTGTCCGCCGAGAATTTTCTGTAGCGGCATTCCAGCTTTTCGTAGTTGGCGGGCGATAGATTCCTGACCCGCTTCAATCGCCTCTTCCTTGCGCTCCTTTGAGAACCATGCTTTTATCTTTGAACGAGCTCGCGAAGATGTAGCAAAGTTCAACCAATCTCGGCTAGGCGCGGCAGTTAACCCTTTGTTTGTTAGAACCTCCACCACATCACCATTTGCTAATTGCGACTCCAGTGGAACTAACTTGCCATTAACTTTTACACCGACACATTTGTTTCCAACCTCTGTATGTACGGCATAGGCAAAATCAATTGGTGTGGAGTTTGCTGGAAGTGCAACTACGCTCCCCTTTGGCGTAAACACAAAGATTTCTGGAGTTCGAAGATCGTATCTAAGCGTTTCCAGAAAATCCCCGACATCCTCACTCTCCTGCTGCCATTCATGCAGTTGTTTCATCCACAGTAACTCTGGATTGTTGCCATTCTCGCTATCTTTTTGCTTGTACTTCCAATGCGCAGCAATTCCAAACTCAGCTCTTGCATGCATATCAAATGTTCTGATCTGAATTTCTACCGCTTTACCAGATGGTCCAATTACTGTTGTGTGGAGAGATTGGTACAAATTGAACTTTGGCATTGCGATGTAATCTTTAAATCTTCCTGGTACTGGACTCCACCTGGCGTGGATGGCACCTAAAACCGCATAACAATCCCTTACTGAGTCAACTAAAATTCGAATGCCTACTAGATCATAAATATCATTAAACTCACGGCCACGAACAACCATCTTTTGATAAACACTGTAAAAATGCTTTTTTCTACCAGTTACCTGAGCTGATATTTCCTCAGCTTGTAAATCTGATTCAATACTTTTGACCACATCTGCAGTTAATTGATCTCTTGCTGGAGATCGATCGCTGACGAGGCGTTCAATCTCCTCAAACTTCTTTGGCTCTAAAACAGCAAATGAGAGATCCTCTAACTCCCATTTAATGGAGTTCATGCCAAGTCGGTGTGCCAAGGGTGCATAAATATCAAGAGTTTCGCGTGCTTTGCGATTAGCACTTTCGGGATCAACATACCTCCAAGTGCGAGCATTATGTAATCGATCCGCGAGTTTAATAACTAAAACCCTAATATCCTTTGACATCGCAACTACCATTTTGCGTAAGGTTTCAGCCTCTGCCGAAGGTCCATAAATTAATTTATCTAATTTGGTAACACCATCGACTAAAGAAGAGACCTCTGTGCCAAACTCCTTTGCGATCGTAGCGATGCTCACGCCGGTATCTTCTACTGTGTCATGAAGTAAGGCGGCATTAATTGTTGGTAGATCCATGCCTAGCTCAACTAAAATCTGTGCCACAGCAACTGGATGAGTAATGTAATCCTCACCAGATTTACGTTTTTGACCAAGGTGAGCTTTATTTGCAACTTCAAAAGCATGTTCAAGTAAGCGTTGATCAAAGCCAGGGTGAGAGAGATTTAAACCAACCCTAAGCGGTTCAATCATCGACAGCGAACTCATACGATTGAGTTTACTGAAAAAAACTAAAGATTATTACTTACGGTTTTTTCGCTTAGGCTGATTTCTAGGGCCTCGATCATTACTTGATTTAACTGAAGCTTCAGATGCTGAGCCTGATGAAGTGCTCGCACCACTTCGTGTTCCTACCCGCTTGGCCAACGCCTGCATAGCAGGTTCGCGCTCCCGCAAGGTTGCCAGGATCGGTGTTGCAATGAAGACTGAGGAGTATGTACCGATAGCTAGCCCAATAAACAATGAGAGCGAAAGATCTTTCAATGTGCCAGCACCCAATAAGCCTGCGCCAACAAAAAGAATTGATCCAACTGGAAGGAGTGCAATCACGGAGGTATTAAATGATCTAACCAATGTTTGGTTAATAGCTAAATTTGCCGCTTTTGAATAGGTTGTGCGACCAGTTGAGATAATGCTTTTTGTATTTTCATGGACTTTATCAAAGACCACAACTGTGTCGTAAAGGGAGTAACCAAGAATGGTTAGGAATCCAATTACAGTTGCCGGTGTAACCTCAAAACCAACTACAGCGTAAATTCCAACTGTGATAAATACATCGTGAATAACCGCAATAATTGCGCTAACCGCCATCTTCGGCTCGAAGGTCATAGCGAGATAAAGCATTACGACAATTAAAAATCCAAAAAGCCCGTATAACGCTTTACGAGTGATCTCCTCGCCCCAAGAAGGTCCAATTATTTGTACATCAATAGATTCAATGCTCACACCAAACTTGCTAGCAAGTTGATCCTGTACCGCCGTCTGTTGAGTATTAGACAATGGTTCAGTTTGTACTCTTACCTTGTCATCACCAATTTTTTGAATAATATTTTGAGTTTCAACGCCCGCATCTTCTAACGCCAACTCGGCTCTTTCAATGCTGGCATTATTTGAGGTAACTGTGAAGGAGCTGCCGCCCTTAAATTCGATACCAAGTTGTAACCCTTGAGTAAAAATTGTTACTGCAGAGATAAGAATTAGCAAAATAGAGAGGCCGTAGGAACGGCGACGCTTGCCGATAAAATCATATGAGGTTTCACCGCGATATAACCGGCCACCAATTCCAGAGAATTTTGCCATCAGATTGATGCTCCTGTTTCTGCTTTTTTAACTAGTCCTAAACTCTTATCGGAGAAACCAGACCAGTGACTTCCGCCGCCAAAGAACTTTACTCCGGCCAGCACCGTGATCAACGGTTTTGTGAAGAAGAAGATCACAAGCAGATCAATCAAGGTTGTAAGTCCTAGAGTAATAGCAAAGCCCCGCACACCGCCGACGGCGAAGAAATAAAGTAGAACTGCAGCAATTAACGAGACCATATCCGATACAACAATAGTTCGGCGCGCTCTGGCCCAGCCAGTTTCAACCGCTGATTTCAAAGGTCGGCCATCTCGCACCTCATCTCGAATACGTTCAAAGTAAACAATGAATGAGTCAGCTGTAATACCAATAGCCACAATCGCGCCAGCAATACCAGCAAGAGTTAAGGTGAAATCAATCCACTCTCCCAGAAGTAAGAACAACAAAATAGCCATGGCGGCAGCCACTAACAATGAGCTAACTGATGCCAAACCTAAACCTTTGTAGTACATCAGCGAGTAGAGAATTACCAAAAGAAGTCCGAGTAAACCTGCAATTAGGCCGCCTCTCAACTGCTCTGCTCCAAGGGATGCTGATATCTGCTGAACCTCGCCCCGATCAAAGGAGAGTGGAAGTGCACCGTACTTAAGAACATTAGCTAAATCAGTTGCATCCTCTTGTGTGAAATTTCCAGTGATTTGTGCTGTGCCAGTGTTTATCGCTTCATTAATGCGAGGAGCTGAGTAAACCAAGCCATCTAGAACAATTGCGGCTTGATTTTGTGGCGCTGGCAACGATGTCAATCTAGTTGTCATCGCTCCAAATTTAGAGCTTCCTTCACCATCAAACTCAAGAGTTACATACCAACCTGAAGCTGCAGTTGGATCTAATATCGAAGATGCCTCTGTAACTTGACGACCTAAAACCTCGGCTGGTCCAAGAATATATTTATTGATACCGGCTCGATCGCAACTAACTAAAATGGCATCTGGATTATCGCCGCCGCCACCTTGGCGATTTTCGGGAATTGTGCAATCTAATGCTGCGTATGCATTAGATACCTCAATTGGAACACCGCTAACTGCGGGATTTGCTTCAGTGCTCACACTTGGTGCCGCATTTCCTTCAACTAAAACTGGACGAAAACGTAACTCTGCAGTTTGCCCAACTAAATCAACAATTCGCCGTCCAGTCTCACCTGGTACTGAAATTACAATTTGACGATTGACACCAGTTCCCTGAGCCGCTACCTCTGATTCAGCTACTCCTAAAGAGTTAACTCTCTGTCTAATGATCTCAACAGCTTGATCAATCGATTCATTGGTAACTTTGCCGCTTTCGCCGACGCCAATTCTTGGCTGCAATGTCACGCTAGTTCCACCTTGTAAATCTAAACCTAATTTAAAAGAGGTTGCGCCAGTGACAAAGGCGATACCGGTAAATGCGATAACAGATAATAGTAAAATTGAAATTGTGCGGAGAGCACGAGATTGAGTTTGTGCAGATTTATTTGCAGACATGGGGCGTAATTCTAGAGGCGACCATGATAATTGTGGAAATCAACGAGAATCTTCGTTGGAATAAGCCTAAAAAAGTAAGTGATACTGCAGTCAAAAGCGCTATTGCGCAATATCTGGATTAAGCAGATCTGGATCGGTATCAAAGAGGTTTGGGTCATCTAAGTTTTGTAGCGATATTGGTGGCTTAACTCCTAAATGCATCCAGCCAGCTGCTGTGGCAATTCGTCCTCTAGGAGTTCGGGCTAGAAATCCCATTCTTACTAGAAATGGCTCAGCCAAAGATTCAATGCTTTCAATCTCCTCTCCTACCGCCATCGCCAATGTTGATACACCTACTGGGCCCCCATTAAAGTTTTTAACTAATGTTGTTAACACAGCTTTGTCTAGCCGATCCATTCCAATCTCATCTACCTCATATATCTTTAAAGCCTCTTGAGCGTGGTTGATTTCTACAACCTTTGCCTTACTTACCTGAGCAAAATCCCTTACTCTTCGAAGAAGTCTATTTGCTACCCGAGGTGTGCCACGCGATCGCGATGCAATCTCAATCGCCGCATCGCTATTGATTTCAATACCGAGCAATGCAGAACTGCGTTGCACAATCTGGTTTAACTCCTGCGTTTCATAAAAATCTAACTGCGCTGTAAAGCCGAAACGATCACGAAGTGGGCTTGGCAGTAAGCCGGCACGTGTTGTTGCGCCAATCAATGTGAAGTGTGGCAGTTCAAGTGGAATTGAGGTTGCGCCCGCCCCTTTACCAACAATTACATCTACTCGAAAATCCTCCATTGCTAAGTACAACAACTCTTCAGCTGGTCTGGACATTCGATGGATCTCATCTAAAAACAACACCTCACCCTCTACTAGTGAGGAGAGAATCGAAGCTAGATCTCCGGCATGTTGTATCGCTGGCCCTGAAGTAATTCGGATCGGTGCATTCATCTCTTCTGCAATGATCATTGCCAATGTAGTTTTGCCCAGTCCAGGTGGGCCAGATAATAAAATGTGATCAGCAGGTGCATTTCTGGCGAGGGCAGCATCTAATAGCAAAGAGAGTTGTTTGCGTACCCGATGCTGTCCAACAAACTCTTGTAATTTTTTTGGGCGAAGGGCTAGTTCAGCTGCCCGTTCATTATCATCTGAATCTTGTGACACTACACGCTCATTCATTACTTCTCTGTCCCAAGTAATTTCCCAGAGGTATTAGCAGCTAAAGCTAATTTAATTGCAGAGGCTATATCAATTTTCTCCCCTGATATTTGATTTAATGCTTGATTGACCATTAAACGACTTTCCTTCGGCGTATATCCCAAGCCTTGCAAAGCAGATTCAACCTGATTTTTTAATGAACCTGCAATCGAATCGCCAGAGGTTGAAAAATTTGCTAACTTATCTTTTAATTCAAGAACTAATCGCTGCGCACCTTTTTTCCCTAAACCAGGAGTTGCTTCAAGAGATTTCAAATTATTTGCTCTAATCATATCTGCGACAACAGATGCCGGATTCACTCCTAGGATTGATTGCGCGACCTTGGGTCCAACCCCAGTCACAGTTAATAACAACTCAAATAAATTTCGATCTACTAACTCTGAAAAACCATACAAAGTAAGAGCATCCTCTCTTACGATCAAGTGGGTATGTAGATCTATCACATCACCAATTTTTAATGATTCAATTACTCGAAGTGGTGTGTTAACAAGGATTCCAACACCACCAACCTCTATCACCACAGAGCTTGCAGTGGCAGTTGTTGAAATGCCTTTAACTTTGCCTGTTAATGAGCTAATCATTTACCTTTTGACACCTTCTTCAATTTTGCCGCCGCTAAACGGTCATTCCCAACTCCTCGCCAATGATGGCAGATTGCAAGCGCTAACGCATCGGTACTGTCTACCGGTTTTGGTATCTCTTTTAATTTCAGCAATCGTTTGACCATTTCCGCAACCTGCTTTTTATCTGCCCGTCCAGAGCCAGTAACCGCCGCTTTAACCTCACTGGGTGTGTGCATTACGACCTTAATCTTGGATTTGGCAGCGAGTAAAAGTGCGACACCAGCTGCTTGTCCAGTTGCCATCGCTGTCCTGACATTTAATTGGGAGAAGACCCGTTCTACTGCGATTACATCTGGCTTATGTTTATTAATCCACTTAGAAAGCTCTACCTCTAATTGCAACAATCTTTGATCCAAATCTAAATCTGGATCAGTTTTAATCACCCCAACATCAATCAATCGCAATTGTTGTGGCCCGGTTGAATCAACGACCCCAACCCCACACCTTGTTAATCCAGGATCAATACCTAAAACCCGCATTCGCTGAGCCTATCGACAGCGATTTACTAATTAATTAAGGCTCGCCATTACCTCATCGGAAACATCGAAATTTCCATAAACATTCTGGACATCATCTAGCTCTTCAATCGCTTCAATTAAATCAAAAACTTTCTTCGCACTCTCTGCATCAAGTGGGATTGACATCGTTGGAAGAAAGGAGGTTTCTGCAGATTCATAATCAATCTTTGCCTCTTGCAAGCTTTTTCTAACCGCCACTAGATCTGCTGGTTCTGAAACAATTTCAAATGCTTCACCTAGATCATTAACCTCTTCAGCTCCGGCATCTAAAACAACCTCAAGTAAACCATCCTCGCCAACTTTTCCATCATTTTTACTTACGATCACAACACCTTTGCGATTAAATAGATAGGTCACTGAGCCAGGATCAGCCATATTTCCACCATTTCTAGTGACAGCAACTCGAACATCAGATGCTGCTCGATTACGGTTATCAGATAAACATTCAATTAATAATGCAACACCGCCAGCTCCATACCCTTCGTACATAATCGTTTCCCACTCTTTACCACCCGTTTCAAGTCCAGCACCCCTTTTGACGGCGCGATCTATATTGTCAGCAGGGACCGAACTTTTCTTTGCTTTAGCGATCGCATCAAAGAGTGTTGGATTACCAGAAAGATCAGCGCCACCAGCTCGAGCTGAAACCTCAATCGCTTTAATCAATTTAGCAAAGTTTTTTGCACGGCGTGAATCGATAATCGCCTTTTTATGTTTGGTAGTTGCCCATTTGGAATGTCCTGACACTTCTACCCTTTCACCAATTCACTACAAATCTCTTCAACAAAGTACTTGTGAATCCGATTGTCGCCAGTTAACTCTGGGTGAAATGATGTTGCCAGAACTCTGCCTTGGCGAACTGCAACGGGGTGAGATTTACCCTGCTCATCAGAGATCTGCGCCAAAATTTCAACATCCTTGCCTACGGATTCAACCCAAGGCGCACGAATAAAAACTGCTCTAATTGATGGCTCAGTTATGCCTTTGAACTTTAAATCAGTTTCAAAGGAGTCTACTTGCCTACCAAAAGCATTACGTCGAACTGTCATATCTATTCCGCCAAAAGTCTCCTGACCGACCGCTGCATCCTCTAACTTATTAGCAACCAGAATCATTCCAGCGCATGATCCATAAGTAGGCATTCCCGCCTTTATGCGATCTTTAATCAAATCCATCAAACCAAAACTTCGGGCCAACTTTGCTATTGTCGTGGATTCCCCACCTGGAATAACAAGGGCGTCAATAGATTGAAGCTCTTCGGCGGTCTTTACAGGTAAAGCTGTGACACCACAATCGCTTAACGATTGAATATGTTCTTGTACATCACCCTGGAGAGCAAGTACTCCAATATTCATTTACTACCAGCCTCGCTCCGCTAATCTATGAGGAGCCGGAATATCCGCCACATTTATTCCAACCATCGCTTCACCTAATCCACGAGAAACATCGGCAACAACCTTGGCATCTGTGTAGTAAGTAACCGCCTTTACACAGGCAGCGGCACGTTTAGCCGGATCGCCAGATTTAAATATGCCAGAGCCTACAAAAACTCCATCTGCTCCAAGTTGCATCATCATTGCTGCATCGGCAGGTGTTGCAATACCACCAGCAGTGAATAAGACAACCGGCAATTTTCCAGTTGTTGCTACCTCTTTTACTAAATCATATGGCGCCTGTAAATCCTTAGCTGCAACATACAACTCCTCCTCCCGAAGTGAGGAGAGTCTGCGGATCTCACCCGCAATTGTGCGCATATGAGTTGTTGCGTTTGAAACATCACCAGTGCCAGCTTCGCCCTTTGAGCGAATCATTGCGGCACCTTCATTGATCCGACGCAATGCTTCACCAAGATTTGTTGCACCACAAACAAACGGAATTGTGAAGTTCCACTTATCAATGTGGTGGGCGTAATCTGCTGGAGTTAAAACCTCAGACTCATCGATGTAATCAACACCTAAACTTTGCAAAATTTGTGCTTCAACAAAATGACCGATACGTGCCTTTGCCATTACTGGAATTGAAACCGCTGCTTGAATTTTTTCGATCATATCTGGATCAGACATTCTTGCTACGCCACCTTGGGCTCTGATATCTGCCGGCACGCGCTCAAGCGCCATTACCGCAACAGCTCCGGCATCCTCAGCGATCTTTGCTTGCGTTACATCAACAACATCCATGATGACGCCACCCTTAAGCATCTCTGCCATGCCGCGCTTAACTCGCGCAGTACCAGTTTCTGAAGCCATTGTTCTCCCAAGCGGATCTTTAATGTTGAGCCCTTAGTCTACTAAGAAAAGGGGGGCTGCTCATTTCCTAAATTCCAATTATTTCGCGGGGTAACCAAATTCAACGGGGGATCCACTCAAGAAAACCCATGTTTTACCAGGCGTGAGATTCATATCATCTCCGTTCGCATCAAACCAGCGAGTAAAAGTATCTTCAGCCTCCCGTTGCCAATTGATTGCAACTACCTTGCCATCTCTAAGGAGATAGCCAGACCCGCTTCCGGTAGTGACAGATAGAGGTGTAATGCCACCAAATTTATCTCCGTAGATCGATGGCTCGATCTTTACATTTTGAATAATCGCATTATCAATCATTAACTGTTGATTTGTTGAGTCGAGATTTACTTCATTATCAAAGTAAATTCCCCACTTATTGAGATCGCTATTCCATCTCACCTCATAGGTTGCATTAGGCCAACTGATCTTTGCCCATTCTAAATCTTGTGCACTCTTTGATAAATCGCCAAAGCTCCATGGTGAAGCGGTTAAAGTTACTAGCTCCATTTTGTACCGCTCCTGTGCCTGCTTCAGAAGTAAAGATGGATATAAAATCATGTTGACTGGTGAGTTTCGTTGCTTATCTCGATCAAAGATTGATGGTGGATTTCGCTCTGCTGACAATATATTTAAATTTGCTGCCGATAAAACCGGACGCATCTTTGTTTGGGATCCGCTGTATGCAAAGGCAATTCTGCCAAAGGGAGCCAATATGTCGATATCTGAAATTCTCGCTGATCTGATTGGACCGATAACATCAGGTAAGGTTGAAGAGTAGATCGCAAGTAATCGGGTTAATCCAGCTTCGACCTGTTCTACATAAACCAAATCTGCCTGCTTTAATCCAATTTGCGGATGAGCCTCCTTCGTGTCATCTATCTTCACCGCCAAGAGGAGTTGATTTGTTCCCTCCTGCCCGGTTAGATAATTAATCTCCTTTGGAGTTTGATCTAGTAACTCAATCTCTATCTCTGGCCAAATAAGTTGAACTGCAACAGCTGCAATAACGCTGAGTGAAATAATTAAGGCAATGGATTGGAAAAACCTTTTCAAAGTACATCATCCTCAAAGGCATATCTCACTGGTAACGGTGCTTTGCCAGCTAATCTGAAAATTCTGATTATGATTTTTCGGCGAACATTTCGAGCAGCATTAACCGCCTCTAAATGGAGGTTGATCGCTAATTTAATTTTGTTTGTAATATCTGACAACTCAATTAATAACTCAGATGGCAACTCTAAACTTTCATCATAAGCAATCTCTTTTACCATTTTAAGTGATTCCGAGAGCACGCTCTCTGCCTCTGATCTATCGGAAATTACCGCCTCTCGAGCCGCATGGGCAGATGTTGAAATCAAAAATGATGTAGCTGGATCTAGACTAGATTCACGCACGATCTCCATTGCAATAGCGGCCCGCTTTTGCAAAAGTGAATCCAAGGTTGCCCAAGAGGTTTCAACTCGATGATGAAGGCGATCTAATCGGCTAGCGGAGAAGGTTAAGTACCAGCCCACAAATAAAACAATGAGGACGATCAATACTTGAGTTAGATTCATCAACTATCTCCTATTCCAGAATCGACTATCTGAAATTAGCCCCACTTTATTATTCCCAGCCATCGCCATCTCATAAACTGACAAGATTTGATCAGCAACAACCTGCCAATCATATTTCTGAGAGCTAAGCTTTCCTTTACTGCTTAAACTTTGTTGAAGCTCTTCATCACGCAGCAATCCAATTAACACCTTAGCAAGATCGGCACTATCTCCATTTTTGAAGAGTAAGCCAGCTTCGCCATTGTCTAGTACCGCCTTAAACGCAGAAATATCACTGCCAACAACTGGTGTGCCAGCAGATAAAGCTTCAGTGAGAATGATTCCAAATGATTCCCCGCCAGTATTTGGCGCTACATAGATATTAATGGATTTCAAAAAAGAGGCCTTCTCTTGCTCTGAAAGAAATCCTAAAAAGACAATTCGATTGCGCAAGCCGATATCTAACTTTTTGATTAACTCATCGCCATCGCCAGGTCCGGCAACGAGTAATCTGACATCAGGAACAAATCTTGCAATAATTGGCAATGCATCTAGCAGAATTTGTAGACCTTTTCGTGACTCCTCAAATCTGCCAATAAACCCCAAAGTATGGGGGTTTCGCCAATGAATAGTTGGTTGTGCCGATGAGTATTGCGAGCTTTCAATACCGTTGGGAATTACAACCGCATCAGTATCAAAGTGATCTTTTAATGTTTGTCGCGCACTTTCACTGACTGCAATTCGCGCGGTTAACTTCTCAACGATCGGTTCAAGAATTGGTCCAATTGCATATATTGCCTTCTGCTTTGGTGATGAGACATGAAATGTTCCGACCATCGGACCGGTAGCTGCTGAACAAGCCAATAATGAAAGTGAAGGAATAGCTGGTTCATGAAGATGTAGCAGATCAAAATCTCCCTGAGTGATCCACTGTTTAACCCGCGAGCTAGCGATTGGACCAAACAAAACGCGAGCAACTGAACCATTCACTGGAATCGATATTGGCTTACCTGCATTAACCAACCAACTCTCATTTACCCGCTCCTCATCAGAAACCGGAGCAAAGACTGAAACCTGGTGTCCTTCATCCTGTAAATGTTTTGTAAGTTCACGGATATGAGTTTGCACGCCACCCGGAGAATCCCAACCATAAGGACATACCATTCCAATTTTAAGTTTTTTCATCAGTCCATATCCGTTGCAACATGTGCCAATCAACTGGTGAGGATTTTATTCCAGCGGCAAAATTATTTGCCATAAGTTGGGTTAATTTCTCGACCCGCTCCTCCACTGTTCCTTCGGTAGGTATTGGTCCAATACTTTTAAACTCTATATTTATTCCTGATTCAGAGTAAGTTATAAATGCGGATATAAAAGCGGAGTTAGAATCGAGAATTAATCTAGCTGGTCCAGATGGCATTTTCGCAACACCACCAAAGAAATCAACTGAAAGACCATTTTTTGATAGATCCCGGTCGGCGACTAGAGCCACTAATTTTCCAGATCGCAAACGATCCAGCAAGATTGGCATTACCTTCTCTTCTGTGTGTAAAACTTCAATTCCAATTGATTGGCGATAATCTAAAAACTTTAAGAAGATCTGTTCCGGCTTTAACTTTTCAGCCACGGTCGTGAGATTTATACCGGTTGAACAAAAGTAAGCGGCAGCATGGTCCCAGTTTCCTGCATGTGGTAGAACCACCAAACATCCTTGTTTGCTAGCAATCGGATCTCGCAATAACTCCTCATTAACAACTGTAGTAGTTGAAATGATCCGCTCTTTACTCCATGTATTTAATCTAAATGTATCTATCCAATAACGAAGATATGAGCGCATGCCCGCCTTTGTTAAGTTTGCTAGATCTACCTCACTAATTGAGGGTTGAACTCGAGCATAATTGGATCGTAACCTTTTTACCCCTTTGCCATTTTTCTGATATAGGTAATCAGCGATTTTATTTGCTAACCGATAAGCTAATTTCTCCGGCATAACACCAATCAGGCGCCATGCTAAAAGGTAAGCGATATACATGAATTACTTACTCCCCTGATACACAATCCATAATCTTTGAAGAACTGTGATGATAGATATCAGTGTAAAGAGGTAGATACCGATTGAGATGGCTGAGGCCACGCCTAAACCATACAAACCATAAGCGGTGAGAATAAGTATGGTGCGCTCTGCCCGTTCTGCTAAACCACCCTCGCAAGGAATTTGTAAAGCCTCAGCCCTTGCCTTGATGTATGAGACTAGAAAACTTGAAACGATTGCGGTAATGAAAACAAAACGTAAATTATTCTCATCGGCAGCAATGTAAATCAACCCACCCAACAAAATTGCACTATCGCTAATCCGATCTAGGGTTGAGTCTAGGAGTGCTCCCCATTTACTCACACCTCTTTTGGAAAGCCGAGCAACTGTTCCATCAAAAAGATCAAAGAGAACAAACCCAGCAACAACAAAAACGCCGGTAAAAAACCGACCATTTCCAAAGAAGTACAAGGCTGAGATTGAGGCTCCAACTCCACCGATTGTGGATAGCAGATTGGCGGTAACTCCGATTTTTATTAAAAACTTTGCAAATGGTTCAATAATTTTCACGACTGGATCACGAAAACTGCTTTGTAACATAAATACCATCGTAGGCTTAGGGGTGATGACAAGCCTAATCAACGCACGCTACCTCTTAGGTGAACACCCCTTAAAGGCAGAGATCGCTGAGTTATTGGCGCTGGTGCCATCGGATACCTATCCAGATACACAAGCACAATTGCTGGTGTTAATTGCTAGCGCTAAAGATGGAATTCCTTCAACTTTGGTTGATGAATGGCCGCAATTTCGAGAGAAATATATTCCTGCGCTGATCCTTATCTTAGATTTTGAAAGTGGCGAGGTTGATTTTGAGGATATGTGTGCCATCGTAGGAAAGATGTTAGAGCCAGTGGTTGCACCCTTTCTAGTTTTGCACGCCGAAAATGGTGACCCGACCGCCCTTATCAACTTAGAAAATCTCAAAGTAATTAATTACTCAGATGACAAAGTTATTGAGCAAGATAGCGATCCGGAACACCATGATCTGGTCAAGGAGTTTGTTGTTGAGTTAACACAATCTCTACAAGAGGGTGGTTGGGAGCAGTTTGTTCAAGCTTTGATTGTGCCAGCCATTCCATTTATGTTCAGCAATATGTTGGGCTTAAAAGAAGCCAAAAAATTCTTAGACTTGATTCCAAGCAGCAGCTAATTGAGCTCTGGATTCACTCAATAACTGTGGAATAACCTTTGTTTTTCCAATTATCGGCATAAAGTTTGCATCTCCGGCCCATCTAGGAACTAGATGCTGATGAATATGTCCAGCTATACCGGCTCCGGATACCGCTCCTTGATTTATTCCGATATTAAATCCAAGTGCATTTGAGACCTTTCGAACTACTAGCATTGCGTGAGCGGTTAAGGCAGTTATCTCATTGCGTTCAGCCTCATCTAAATCTGTTAGATCGGCAACATGGCGATTTGTACAAATCAATAAATGTCCGGCGTTGTATGGATACAGATTCATAACCACATACGCCTTTTTCCCCCTGAAAACAATCAGCGCCTCTTCATCACTGAGTTCAATTATTTTGCAAAACGGACATGGCACATCATTGCCAGGTAATGGTCGGTTCTCCCCGTCGAGATAACTCATGCGATGTGGCGCCCATAATCTTTGCCAAGCATCGGGCATTCCAGCTCCGCCTTGCATAGGTATCTCACTCATTTAAATTTGAGTTTTACTCTTTATATTATTAAGTACTTCAGTTATAGCAGACTCAATATCAATTCCATTTTTCTGATCACCATTTCGATATCTAAAGGAAACAGTTCCGTTGTTCTGATCCTCTTCCCCAATGATCATCATGTATGGAATCTTCTCTAATTGCGCATTTCTAATCTTCTTTTGCATGCGATCAGCAGATGAATCTATCTCTGCACGGATGCCAGCAGCTCTAAACCGTTTAATTATCTCTGCAAGATAAGGTTCAAATGCCTCAGCAACTGGTATGCCCCTTACTTGAACTGGTGCCAACCATGCCGGAAATGCACCGGCATAATGCTCTGTCAAAACTCCAAAAAATCTTTCAATTGATCCAAATAGTGCCCGGTGAATCATTACCGGTTGTTGTTTTGTGCCATCGGCCGCTGCATACTCCAAATCAAATCTTTGTGGTAATTGAAAATCCACTTGAATCGTTGACATCTGCCATGTGCGACCAATTGCATCTCGTGCTTGAACCGAAATTTTAGGACCATAGAATGCAGCTCCACCTGGATCAAGAATTAACTCGAGATTTTGCTTAACCGCAGCTTGTCGCAGCGCCTCAGTTGCATCCTGCCAATCAGCCTCCTCGCCAACTGATTTCTCAGGATTTCGCGTTGAAATTTCTAAATAGAAATCAACTAACCCATAATCTCGAAGCAGATTTAATACAAAGGTAAGAAGTGAATCCAACTCAGTTGCCATCTGATCTTTAGTACAGTAAATATGCGCATCATCTTGGGTGAAACCACGAGCCCTAGTTATGCCGTGTACGACTCCAGATTTCTCGTAACGATAAACAGTGCCAAACTCAAATAATCTAAGGGGAAGATCTCGATAAGACTTTGCCGATGATTTGTAAATTAAGTTATGGAATGGGCAGTTCATCGGTTTCATATAATATTTTTGGCCAGCTTTTTTGATGGTTCCATCTGCATGAAGCTCTTCATCCATCACCATTGGTGGATACATTCCATCGGCATACCACTGCAAATGTCCGGAGGTTTCAAAGAGTGCTGCTTTAGTTAAATGTGGTGAGTAAACAAATTGGTAATCCTCTTCTTCATGGCGTTGTCTTGAATAATCCTCCATCGCCCTTCTAACAATTCCACCCTTGGGATGAAAAACAGCGAGCCCA
Organism: Bifidobacterium breve; assembly: GCA_945883755.1. Lineage (GTDB taxonomy): Bacteria > Actinomycetota > Actinomycetes > Nanopelagicales > Nanopelagicaceae > Nanopelagicus. The sequence goes on from CAMCXX010000003.1 coordinate 92,976, forward strand.
GATCCAATCTCTTCTGGAAATGAGAATAGATCTAACTCTGCTCCTAATTTTCGGTGATCTCGTTTTTCAGCTTCGGCAAGTAAAAATAAGTAATCATCTAACTCTTTTGATGTTGGCCAGGCGGTTCCATAAACTCTTTGCAGCATCGGATTTTTTTCTGAACCTCGCCAGTAAGCGCCAGCTGCTCGCATTAATTTAAATGATGGAATATGTTTTGTAGAAGGTAGATGAGGACCACGACATAGATCACTCCAAACTGGATTGCCATCCCGACCTAAATTGTCATAAATACTTAGCTCGCCCTTGCCAACCTCGACCGCAGATTCATCCTGCAGTTCGGCTGACTTCAAACCAATTAACTCGCACTTGTAAGGTTCATTTTTTAATTCAATAAGCGCTTCTTCCTCAGTTACCACTCTACGTTTAAACCTTTGGCCAGCTTTAATGATCTTTCTCATCGCAGTTTCGAGTTTTTCTAAATCAGATGGCGTAAATGGTGCGGCTGGATCAAAGTCGTAGTAAAAACCATCTCGAATTGGGGGGCCAATTCCTAATTTAGTTTCAGGGAAAACCTCTTGTACCGCCTGTGCTAAGACATGTGCTGTTGAATGGCGCAGCACATTCAAGCCATCGGGAGAGTTGATACTCACCGATTCAATTACATCGCCTTCCTTCAAATCACTCCATAAATCTCGCAGTTCACCATTAATTCGGCAAACAACAACATCGGTATCGGAGGAGAATAAATTACTTGGTCTTTGATCACTCTCAATTGATTGTGCTTTGCCATTTATGCTTACTTTGATTGGCGCAGACATTGGACTAGGTTATCAAAATCAACCAGCCATAGCGGTTATTTGCTCGCTTTACCGGAAGTATGCGTACCAAATAAGCAGAATTACTAAAATTGCCGCAAAGAAAATAGCTAAATAAATGTAAGTACGCTTCCCATTAGATTTTGCCTTATGAGCAGCCTGTGTTGCGCTCTTCTTCGCACGTTCTAGCAACATTGCCGCCCAAGCAAACTCAGTCGCTAAAATTCCTAAACCTGCAAAAATTATCAACCAACCCGGCCCTGGTGTAACCAAAAAAACTACACCAATTACAGTGAGCACACCACCTACTGCTCCTACAGCTACTCGCTTTAGGATGGTTTTCATGGGTTTATATTAGCCAATATTTTTGATTCAAATGCCTCTAACAATGCTGATCCTTCATCATTATCAGGAATCAATCTCTGATCAATTTTATTAACCCGCTGAAGCAATCTAATTGATGAACTGAGATATACCGCTTTTGCTTGGAGTAAATCCTCATAGGAAAAAACACTCTCCTTTATGCCAAACCAGGTGATTAACAACTCTCGCGTTATACCCGGTAAGCAGCCAGTTGAAAGAGGTGGCGTTACCCATCCGTTATCAGTTAGCAAAACAAGGTTGGCTAGACCAGTTTCAACGACCTCATCTCGCTGGTTGATGAAAATGGCGTCATCAAAACCAGAACTCTCTGCGTATCTAAGCGCCGTAATTGAATCAATGTATGAGAGAGATTTAATACCAGCAATTAGAGAATCACTGTTCTTGATATATGGAAACCTGGTTAATGTGGCAGTTTCAGAAATCTCGGCAACTGGTTGCAGGGTGAGAAACCATCCACCATCACCTAGGCAAATAACACGTAATCTATTTCTGCCGATCTCATCAATTAGAATTTTAGATATGGCCAGCTCAACATCAATCTTTGCTGGTGTGCTTATCAGTACCTTTGCCGCAGATTTTTGAATTCTCGCAAAGTGGCGGTCCCAGGCGATGACATTTTGATCAATAGTAAGAATTGTTTCAAATACTCCATCACCACGAAGGAGTGAGCTGTCGATAGGTAGTGGATTGGCACTCTCAGAGACCGCTCCATTGAAAAAGGTTTTCATTATTTACTAGCTCCAGCGATACTGATCAATCGCTTCGCCTTTAGCTCCGTCTCATCCCACTCTTGCCTAGCATCACTCTGCCAGGTTATTCCAGCTCCAGTACCAAAATGTATTTTGCCATCACCGTAACTCCAAAATATTCGAATACCAACCGACATTAATGCCTGATCATCCTGGCTCCAGCCAATAACCCCGCAGTAAGGACCGCGATTGATACCTTCAATCTCTCTTATGCTCTTCAGTGCCGAACTCTTTGGGGCACCACTTATTGAACCGGCCGGTGTTAAAGCGGCCAATATCTGCGACCACTTGGTATTTTCTCGCAACCGCCCTACAACATCAGAGACTAGATGATAGAGACCAGGATGTTTCTCCGTCGCTAATAATCTAGGCACATCAACTGTGCCAGGCTTACAAATCTGACCAAAATCATTTCGCATTAAATCAACGATCATCACATTCTCTGAAAAATCCTTTTCCATAAATACTTCCGTATTTGAGGTTCCTTTAATTGGTGAGCATTTAATCAGGTTACCTTCTCTGCGAAAGAAGAGTTCTGGTGAAGCAGAGGCAATCTCTATACCTGGTAATCTCAAATAAGCAGCGTATGGAGATGGATTCTCCTGCAGAATTAGATTTGCCAACCCCAACAATGATTGGTCGCAACTGTTACTTAAAGTTCGACAGAGGTTTACCTGATACACATCCCCCGCAGCAATTAACTCCTTAACTTTTTCAACATTACCTTCATACTCAATTTGATCTTGAGAGGAGATCCAATCTGTTTGTAATCTTTCCCAAATCGCAAATGGTGGTGGCGCCGATTCAACCTTTTTAAATCTGGCCGCTTGGAAATCGCCTTCAAAACTCTTTACCGTTACCCAAAAACCTGGTTTATCTAAAGAGCTAGGATCATTGGAGATCTCTACACACTCCGTGGCTAATTGCCCATCCATCCAAAAGATTGAATTAGATAGATCCATGTTTGAACGGTACCTCTTTGCAGCAAAATTGGCGGATGTGCTAACTGGATAGGGATACGATAGATTTCACCCCTCAGTATGCGGACGTAGCGCAGTTGGTAGCGCGGAACCTTGCCAAGGTTCAGGTCGCCGGTTCGAACCCGGTCGTCCGCTCCATATTTTTTCGCTAATAAAATGAAAATAGCTAGGTCGGATGGCCGAGAGGCGAGGCTCGGGACTGCAAATCCCGCTACACGGGTTCAAATCCCGTTCCGACCTCCATCAACTGCAATAAAACTTCTCCTCTTTAATTAGGCGCGAGGTGGCCTAGAAATAATTCCTTTAGCACCCTTTAATTTAAAACTTCCAGCTGCATTTGCAATAACTACTGCATCACCAGCCTCAACCTGCATAGAGGTTGAATCAGAGAACGACATACTTCCAGAGCCCTCAAGGATCAGAAAGATGCCAAAACCAGGCTCTACAACCGTGTCATCACCTGTTAAGTAATCGGCTCTAAAAAAATCATCAGCGATTGAGTTAAAGACTTTTTGAGAGTTAGTTTTCTCTTTATCAAAGCGAGTGCTGATCTGAGAAACTTCCGCTTCACTTAGTGGATCTAGCCGCAACGCATCAAGTGCGAGCTCATAACCAAGATCAAGATGGCCATCCTTGTCGCCATCAACTGCAAAACCATCCCATTCCAGCAGTATTGAAAGATCTGTCGGCTCTTGCAACTCTAAGACAAATATTCCCGCCTCAATTGCATGTGGAACGCCAGCTGGCACAAAAATCACATCACCTGCGGATACCTCAATAAACATCAATGAGTCGAGTAATCCCTGCGAATCATGATCGCGCACTAACTTTGCGACCTCTGCTTTACTCATTTTTCGATTGAACCCAATGCCGACTTTTGCGCCAATTGGTGCATCTAAAATAATCCAGGCCTCAGTCTTGCCATGGGTAAGATCTAATTTTTCTAAAGCAAATTTGCGATCCGGATGATAGTGCACCGGCAATCTTTGATCTGGATCGAGCAGTTTTACCAATATTTCAGTAGAGCTGCCAAATTTTTTAATATGGTCAGCGCCCAACCAAAATTGTGGATCTTTCGCGACCTCATCCCGCAACAATCTGCCATCAGCTAAAAGTGATAATCCATTAACTTTCTCACCAAATCGAGTAGTAGTTGATGCAATCCACTCCTCCGGCCGCATCGGTCCACCTGGACCTTTTCGAAGTTTGCCAATCCGATTACCGCCTCGATAAAAATGATCAAATTGATTTGAGGGTAACTTTTCGGCGCTCAGGCGGGAATTATTCATTAACTTAGTTTAAAGGTTAAAGTTGGCTCATGCTAGAAAAATCTGAGCGCCCATGGGGTCGATATGAGGTGCTGCAAGAGAGCACGAATTACAAAGTAAAAAGTATTTATGTAAATCCTGGTCAGCGTTTGTCGTATCAACGCCATCAAAAACGAGCAGAACACTGGTTTGTAACTCAGGGTTCTGGTGAGGTGACAATTGAGGGAGTAATCTCCCAAGTCTCCCTGGGCTCAGTAATTGATATCGCAGTAAATCAGCTTCACCGAATCTCAAATACAGGCGATGTTGAACTTATCTTCATCGAAGTTCAAACTGGAACTTACTTCGGTGAAGATGACATAGAGCGTATTGAAGATGATTTTGGTCGCTAGTAGTATTTAAGCCACGGACGATTAGCGCAGCGGTAGCGTACTTCCTTGACATGGAAGGGGTCACTGGTTCGATCCCAGTATCGTCCACGCAGATTCGAAGATATCAAATAAGAATGTGAATTACTCCTGCAACGAGTAAGAGCACCAGTGCTATCCAATCAACCTTTACCACTCTGCTAATTTCGGAGTTAAGCCCTTCGATCGACCAAGTTCACAATAAGAATGAAGCAACACTGATTAATCCAATACAAATTGCTATTGGTTGGTATTCACTTTTAAAGACTGAAAGCAATAAAAAAAGGCCAATAATTGCAAATAGGACAGCGCGGTGTCGTAACAGGATCTCAGTATTTGAATCCGAGACAGAGATTCCGTAAAGCCTTGTTAATGAATCTGAACCTAAAACTCCCACAACAGGCAGCAGGTGTATAACAGCAAGTATAAATAGTATTGATGAAACTATAATTTTCATTTGAGCTCCAGTTACCCCTCCAACACAACTATAGGAGAAATGTTAAGATTCCAAGATCCAAATCTACTATTTTTCTACCCCATCGTGTAATATCTGAACCAAGTAGGAATTTCATCTATAGGGATATACCAATCGAACATATCCACGAGTCGATCCCAGTATCGTCCACTTTATTTTTCTAAATCAAAGTAAACGGTTACTACCTTTGTTTCAGGCTTGACTTCAACTCCAACTGAATTCCAAAATTTCGAATGGCTCTGGCGGAAATCATCCCCCGATAAATCCCCTTCAGCTTCTGCTAATGCAAACTCCGTCGGCACATCCTTAAACTCCAAAACTTCAACTCTTGTTACTTTAATGATGCCAATCTGCTTTTCATCGTTATCCAAAATGGCAAGACGCTCGCCAACAAATTCAATCTCCTCACCCTCA
>CAMCXX010000004.1 GCA_945883755.1 Bifidobacterium breve
ATATGGGAACGCAAAAGCTTTCAGTTACTACCTTTATCAGCTGGGAGCTTAAGTAGTTAACTTTCCAAGTAGGAATGAGCTTAAGCGTGACATTACCTGCCCGTTACCACCATGTTTAGATGAGAACTCTTTCGAACCATCGGTGCCACACAAGCCAGTGATCGCGCCCTGTCCACCAGGGTGAGATGAGATCCAAGTAGTTAAGTTATAAACATTGCCATTTATAACTGACCAACAGCTGCGGGCGGTGTTGTTTTGCTTTACCTGCTCCATGGTTAATGCAGTTGATTTAGTGGTGGGAGATTCACTTGGTGAAGGCTTGCTAGTTGCAGCTGCGCCGCGAACCACATCGCCCGGAATCTCTTTCTCGCCTACTACAAGCGTGATTGCAGCTTTTGCTTTACCGGTGATATCAACATTGTAGGTGCCACCTTGGCCATCAGCCTTATAACGATATAGGTATAAGTAATTTGTACCGCTATAGGAAAACTTGCTTCGTTCATTAAACTTTACAGTTGTTTTGCTTTTATTTGGAGCGGTGATTACTACCTGAGGCAGTTGAGCATTTTTTAATTTATTTTCTGGAGCTTTATCAATAATTAAATATTCAAAATTAAGTGTTTCACCCTCATTTAGATTAAAACGAAAACCTTTTTTCTGGCCACTCTTGGTAAAGGCGGCGCGGATTGCAAATGAGATGGTGCCATCGACAAGAAGTGGGCCGCGAGCGGCGGAGATCTCGGTGTTTGCAAGTGTTACTGGTTGATGGGCAGAGGCGGAGACGGGGGCGATAAGAGCAAGAAGAAGAGCTGAAATTAAAATTTTTCGCACGACGGGATGTTACAACAATTTGCTGAGAGTAGACTTAAAAAATGAGAAAGCTAGGGGTAAAAGCAAGTATCTTCCTGGCATTCTCACTTCTATTATCGGCTTGCTCATCCCCCTCCCCCTTTGCGGCATTAACAGATGGCCCCTGTACCGATGATCAGAAAGTTTTAACGCAAACTCATATCTCAGCCCAGATTAATGCGATCGCGGCAGAGGATTTTGTAACTGCATATTCATTCGCTGCACCTTCATTTAGAGAATCAATTGATCTTGAACAATTTGAATTAATTATTAGAGCCCAATATCGAGTATTGATTTCAAATCAAGCTTTCTCCTTCGATGAGTGTCTGATAGAGGCTGGGCAGATAAGACAGCAGGTATCGGTAACAGGGGCCTTACAAGATGCCAGACTCTCCTACCTGCTTACGGTGGATGAACTGAAATTAGGCGTAGTTGCCGCCTCAATTATTGAGGCAGAGGCAAATTTAAATACTTAATCGCGCAAATGATTGAGGTTATGCCAAACAGGAAGTAGATTTAAGTATGATGAAAGAGCAGAAGAAAAAAGATATTGAAACTTCAATCCTGCCGATTAAGTATGTCGATTTAGTTGAGGATATTTTCCATGCGGTGCTAGCGATCGCGCTATTTGTAATTGGTGTAGTCGCCTTCTTCTATACAGTTAAAAGATTAATGGAGACAGATCCGTTTTTCCCAAATGGCATGATTCAAGGCATTAATGACATTTTATTTATTGTAATTATCCTTGAGATTCTAAGAACTGTTATCTCCCGCTTTACCGATGGTGTTTATCAACTGGATAAGTTCTTAATTATTGGCGTGATCGCCGCAGTTCGACACATTTTAACTGTTGGTGCATCATTAACACTTGAGAGCTCAAAGAGTGATTCCGCCTTTGAACGAGCGCTCTTTGAAATGGGCTTAAACGCCTTAATTGTGATCGCCCTAGTCTTTGCAATATTTCTATCCAAAGCTGCCCACAGAAACAAGCTTTAACCGACTCAACTCATTCTCTTAGTTAGTTAAGTTAACTTTCAGTAACTTTTTTACTGCTGTGGATTAAAAAAATAGCAAAAAGTATTTTTCGCCAAAATTTGGCATGCACAGATTTAAGTCCCTGAAGGCAAGGGTTTTCTATAGACTTTTAACATCTAATCCATTAAATTATCGATTAGGGTTTATAAAGAGTGGATCACATCGAATGCTAATTTCTAAAGGCAAAAAACAGATAACTTTTTCGTGGCATGACAATGCTGAAATTCCAGGTTACATAGTTAAACGGATTCTGATTGAGAATGCTCAACTTAGCGAAGAGGAGGCGTTCAAATTAGTACACAAGATCAAGTAAAGCAGGAGCCGATGATTATTAAGGTTGACTTCTTTGAAATGAACGGGCAATGGGATGCCTGGTGTGATGAGGTTGGATTAGCTGGATATGGAAACAATGATCTCAACAAAGTTCGTGAAGATGTCTTCGATGCAATTAGATTCTCTCTTAACAGAGAGGATATTGAGTTTGTAGAAGAGATTATTGAGGTAGATGGATAGATTGGTTATGCGCTAATTGCTGATCAGGCAATCCCTTTAATACATGCACCATCGCTTTACCCTGAACAACCCAATGATCATCCCCACTTCGCTTAACAATCGCAGTTAACTCATCAACGCCAATCAAAATTGTCTCTTCAGGTACTTCAAGTAAAATCTTGGCAGCTGAAGCTGGAATCCACCTAAAAAACTTGTCGAAGTGTGGAATCACTCGAATATTAGGAATTAAATTAAGTCCAGGAGTTGGCTCCTTCTTCGAAAATCTAAAGTTAGGAATCTGTGAACTTAAAACCATCGCACCAGCACTGCAACCAGCAAGGGATGAACCTGATTGCCAAGATTGATTAATTACATCCCACAATGGTGTCCCAATTAAGCTTTGCGCCAAATAATGAGGATCCCCGCCTGACATATAAATAAGTGAAGTGTTTTGAATTTGATCTACATACTCGAGATTAAATGCATCTTCGCGGGTAAAGATTGGTAAAAATGTAGATTCAATACCCAGCCGATCTGCCTGAGCTTTTCCAAGATCGCGCCAGTAATTAAGCCGCGATTGAGATTCCTGTCCAGCAGCGGTTGGTATTTGTATATAGGTAGCGGCTTTGCCGTTTTTTAAACCATCTTCAATTAAAGATCTCTCTAACTCCGCCATTGCCGGCAGATACTCACCTGAGCCAACTAACGCGAGCGAACCATTCATGAGTAAAAGATAACTAAAACTCCAGCGAGAGTCAGGATGAAAGCGGCAACAATAGAGTTTCTAGTACCAAGCCGTTGCGGCAGACCCTTGATCTCACTGATCTGATCCTCTTTCATATCCTTAATTACATTTATAAAGTGGGCGGCCATACCAAAGAGTGCACCCCCTGCCCACATCCAAGTTGGTGGTGTTATATCTTTTGAGATCGCAATGCAAGATGGAAGTGCGGCAAATGCAATTGCGTATGGCAGTGGCGAAAGGATTGAGAATTTGAAGTAGAAGTTGTATGCCATACCACAGGCAATACCGAGCATGTAAACCAAGCCACCGTTTATGCCAAGTGGGCCAGCCAAGTTTGCGATAAATGAAAAAGGCACCATCAAGCGCAACCATTTTTGTAAGTACTCTTTTGTAATGACACCACTTACCAAAGGTTTGTTCTGGCGATTATGTTTTAAATCATCTGCAAAATCATAAAGATCATTGCTCCAGCCAACTACTAATTGCCCGGTAAATACACCAAAGGCGATTACATAAGCTGGGCCCTCCCACCAGTAATAGGTAGCGAAGCCAAATGAGATTGCCGTTACTAAAAGCGTAGGCCCGAAGTGAGATGCCTTAAGTAAGCCCTTAACTCGCTGCATGGCTTAACTGTAATCCCATATTTATCAAATCCCACATGTATATTTGTAGGTAAGAGATAGCAAAAATGTTATCTGAGAAGGAGTTAATAAATGGATGAGAAAGACTTAATTAAGTTATGGAATGGCATGCGCTCTCAAATCATAACTGCGCAAATGGCACCAGCACTTGTTTTAACCGCACTAGTTGCACTAGCTAGCTTTGATAAGTTTGCTGATGCATCAGATGCCACTAAGTTTTTAGCAGTTGGTGTTGCAGCAATTACTGGAATTCTCTCCATGATGAGCCAGTACGCAGCAGTGCGCGAGGGTCAAGCGGTACTAGTTGATCTGAAGAGTGTAAAGAGCAAATCTGAGCTAGGTAAGCAAATTGCTGGTTCTGGTGATCTGCTAAAGATCTCAGCTGGTGCAATTATCGGTTTTGGCTTTGCAGTATTTGCGTTGGTAGTTTGGTCAATTCTAGGTTAATTAATGACCACGCAATTTTTAATAATTACCGCATTCGGTCTCTTCGTTTTGTTCCTACTCTTTAAGTATGAAGGTAAGCGCAAGCGCGGTAAAAAAGTTACTGGCCGAGGCGGAGATTTCGATTACTAATTAGAGTACTGACAGCGCAGCTAATGCGCTGTCATACCCTTTATCCTCTTTACTTCCAGCAAGACCGGCGCGATCTTGTGCCTGAGATAATTGATCACACATTAGAACCCCAAAACCAATTGGCTTTGATCTACTTAAGCTAACCTGCATAACGCCATCTGTTACACCCTGGCAAACATAATCAAAGTGCGGGGTTTCACCACGAAGTACCAAGCCGACAACTACGGCAATATCAAATCCTTGATCAAATGCTAATTGCGCAGCGAGTGGTAATTCAAAGGAGCCAGCGACAGTTTTAATTGTTGGTGAGGTTATTCCAGCCACAGCTAATCCACGTTTAGCGCCAGCAACTAATGCATCACAAATTTCTGGGTGCCATGATGCCGAAATTATTATCGCCTTTAGATTTGGGTGTTGTTTAACTTGGATTGTTGGTGCGCCATGGCTCATTAGATATCTCCTAGTGCGTGGTTGAGGATCTCTTTCTTACTCCTTAAGTAATTTTTATTGTGTGAATTAGCTGCACTCTGAATTGGTAGTTGATTGACCTTAACGCCAGATTTAACTAGCTGTGAAAACTTCTCTGGACTATTACTTAGCAGATCAATCTCGTTAATTTCTAAAGCTTTTAATATCAATACCGCATCCTGGTAACTTCGTTCATCAACAGCATGTCCCAATGAGATATTTGCCTGCACCGTATTCTCACCCTTGTCTTGCAACTCATAAGCTGCAATCTTTTGAGCAAGTCCAATGCCACGACCTTCATGATCACGCAGATAGATAATTAAGCCACTGCCCTGCTTTTCAATCAACTCAATAGATTTGAGAAGCTGATCACCGCAATCACAGCGCAGTGAGCCGAAGACATCACCAGTTAAGCACTCTGAATGAATCCGCACCAATGGCTTTGAGGTTAACTCACCAAATTTAAGGATGGCATGTTCGGTACCAAAGTTTGAGGTAAAGGTGGTGATCTGCCATAGATCATTATTAATTGGCAGTTTCGCCCAAGTAAAGCCTGGCTTAACTACTTTGTTGATTACTGGTGCAATCTCGCGCAGCTGTGAAATTGAGATAATCTCGATCTGGTGTGCTTTCGCAAACTCCACCAACTGCGCACCGCGCATCATCGATCCATCATCATTTACTAACTCACAAATTACTGCTACTGGATTTGTATCGGTTAATTGGCAAAGCGCTACCCCAGCTTCGGTATGACCTGCTCGCGCTTGTAAACCACCATCAACTGCGACCAGTGGAAAAATATGGCCAGGTCTTGCAAAATCTGCGGCTTGCGAATTGCTGCTACCTAATGCACGCAAAGTATTGGCTCGCTCTTGGGCTGAAATTCCAGTTGTGCGATCTTTGATTCGATCAACGCTGACTGTAAATGCAGTTGAGTGGTTATCCTCATTGCGCTTAACCATTGGTGGCAGCTTTAATCGCTTGGCAGTTGCACTATCCATAGCAGCACAAATAACTCCTGATGTGTATCGAACCATAAAGGCGATCTGCGCAGTGGTTGCAGATTGTGCCAAGAGAATTAAATCTCCCTCATCCTCTCGGTTTTTATCATCGGTAACAATTAGGAACTTTCCATCCTTAAATTGAGAAAGCGCGGTTGTTATATTACTCATGATTTGTCACCACGTGCAATTAATCGCTCTACATACTTAGCTAAGACATCTACTTCAACATTTAGGTAATCATCAACCTTTTTACTAGCTAGGTTGGTATTAGCTAAAGTTTCTGGGATCAACCAAACTGTTACCTGATTTTTTGCATCAGCTAACTCACCCACCGTTAATGAGACGCCATCTAGTGCGATCGAGCCTTGCGCAACCACATACTTCATTAACTTATCTGGCAATTTCAGATCTACCCGTTGCCACTTTGGCTCTTGGGCAATAGCTACAATCTGCGCTAAGCCATCCACATGGCCCTGCACAATATGCCCACCTAGGCGATCTTGGGATTTAGTTGCTAGTTCTAGATTTACCGCATCTAGCACTACTAACTTGCCGATGCTAGATAGATTTAAGGTTTGTACCATTACATCAACCGCAAATGAGTTGTTATCAAACTCAGTAACAGTTAAACAAACACCATTTACGCTTACAGAATCTCCTACCTTAATCTCAGTCGTAATTGGCGGGCAGGTGATACTTAAGCGGGCACTGGTATCTGATTGTTCAATCTTTGCTACCTTGCCAACATATTGAATTAAACCGGTAAACATTACTTAACCCCCGCATTTACTTTGGCAGGAATTTGATAGGTAAGTTTTAGATCAGATTCAATTACCTCATTAGAAATTAGAGTTAAGTCGAGGCGATCGCTGATATTTTTTATGCCAATATCGGCGATTGAGTTAGTGCCGCTGCCAAAAATTGTAGGAGCTAGGTACAAAATTACCTCATCAATTATTCCGGCTGCTAATAATGCACTGCCCAGGATTGGACCAGATTCAACTAGCACTCGATTAAAGCCCGCCTGATTTACAAACTCAATTAAGCTTGAGATCTCTTGAGATTTAATCAGCTCTGTCGGTGCATCATTATTCAAAATCTTTGCGGCTGGATCAATCTCACTTATTCCCATCACAATTCGGTGGGGATTTTTGCCAGTACCTTTACTGGTTAAGGTTGGGTTATCTGTAATCACTGTTTTAGTTGAGGTTAAGATCGCATCTGCTTGGCTGCGCATCTTTGCAACATCGGCTCTGGCATCACTGGATGTGATCCACTTTGAACTGCCATCTGCGGCAGCAACCTTGCCATCAAGGGTGGATGCAATCTTCCAGATAAATCTTGGTCGATTATTTGCTAATTTGCTTAGCCAATCTTGATTTATTACTTCGGCACTCTTTGCCAATAAGCCAGACTCAATCTTGATCCCAGCTTCACGCAGCTTAACTGCACCACCTGCTGCGATTGGGTTTGGATCAGTTACGGCATAAATTACATTTTTAATTCCAGATTTAATGATTGCATCTGTGCAGGGTGGAGTTTTGCCAATGTGATTACATGGCTCCAGCGTTACAAATAATCTGGCGCCTTCTGGAATCTCGCCAGCATCTTTAATTGCTAAAACTTCAGCATGCTCGGCGCCTTGATGAAATCCTTCACCAATTATTTGCCCATCTTTATCTGCAATTACTGCACCAACAATTGGGTTTGGAAAGGTTTTACCTAAGCCAAAGCAGGATAGATCAATTGCGCGTTGCATCAATTGTTGATCCTGCATTTTTGCCCTCCAGTTGAAAACTTTGTGTTGCGTTTTCGGGGGCAAGGCAAATACAAGCAGCGTGCACCCAGATTGAGTACACATCAGTTGGATTTCTCTCATCCGGACTTTAACCGTCGGTTCGGGAATTTCACCCAATCCACCGGTCAATGGCTTTGACCGGGTCGCAGACTTTAACTGCCGGTTCGGAATTACACCGACCCCGAAATACAACACCACAATTCTAGCCCAGTTGCGGATACTCTGATCACATGAAAAAAGAGATCACATCTAAGAGCCTACGTAAGTTAAATATCTACGCTGGATTGCTGCACACAGCACAAATGGCAGCGGTCTTAATGATGAGCAGTGATTTTGCCCTGCCAATCAACGCCACATACATGGCTGGCCCACCAGGATCAACCTTCGCCCCACAAGTAACATTATTTGAAACACCGATCGGTTTAACTGTTGCAATCTTTTTAGGATTATCAGCTCTTGCTCACTTTATTGTTGCATCACCAAGATTCTTCCCACGTTATAGCGCTGGCCTAGCTGCGCAACGAAATTACTTCCGCTGGGTTGAGTACTCAATTAGCTCATCGGTAATGGTGGTCTTAATTGCACAGGTAACTGGTGTTGCTGATGTAGTTGCGATCATTGCATTGTTTGGTGTTAACGCATCGATGATTTTATTTGGTTGGCTACAAGAGAAGTATGAGAATCCAGGAAATGGTGGCTGGCTACCATTTATCTTTGGCTGTATAGCTGGAGCTGTGCCATGGCTAGCTATTTTATTTTATGTATTTTCAATCGGCGGCGTTGGTGAAGAGTCAGCACCTGCCTTTGTATACTTCATCGTACTTACCATCTTCCTATTCTTTAACTCATTTGCACTTGTGCAGTGGTTGCAATACAAGAAGGTTGGCAGGTGGAGTAATTACCTAAATGGTGAGCGCACCTACATCACCTTGTCACTGCTTGCTAAATCAGCACTTGCTTGGCAGATCTTTGCCAATACGTTAATTCCATAAGGTAGAGAATTAGCATGCGTGTAAATGGAGTACGTAAAACTCTTAAAGCAGGATCAGTTGTTTTTGGTGGCTCGGCGATAGTTCTCATAGTTATTCCATCAATATTTATAGATTTACTGGCGCTAGATTCAACAAATCAGATGCAATGGTCAATGCGAATGATCGGTGTGACCGTTTTTGCTCTTGCTGGAAATATGTGGCAAAACTCGGAGCAAATTTCAGTAACTCGTTTAATGCAGGTAGCCCAAGTTATGTTCATCAGTGCAGCCTCCCTGGGGATATTAACTCTATTGATACCAGCAGAGTTGACTTGGTTTACTTGTTTCTACGCCGCTATTGGCTTTGCATTTGCGATCTCTTACTTAATAAATCTGATAAAAAACTAAACGCCTTACGGTTTAGTTCCGAGTTTATGGAAAGTGGCAGGGTTAGCGCCGGCTTATTTATAAGGTTGTTTTTACGACGGAGTTGGGGTTGGCGTCGGAGTTGGGGTTGGCGTCGGAGTTGGCGCTGGGGTTGGTGCAGTTGAAGGCATAGTGATCGACATCGATTGAGCAGATGCCACAGAACTTCCAATTGAATTACTTGCCTTGACGGTAAATGTGTAAGTAACGCCAGGAGTTAAGCCGGAAATATTTAAGCTACCGCCACCTGATTGATTAATAGTGTTAATTCGATTTCCAGGTGAAGAAGTAACTGCATATGAAGAAATTGCTGACCAGCCATCTAACTCTGGTGCCGCAAATGAAATGGTAGCTGTATACGAATCGACGGCTACGACAGATGTGATGCTGGGTGCACCTGGCACTGTTTGAGTTGGTGCAGTTATAAATTCTGTGTCATAACCGGTACCACTGCCAGAGAGATTAGTTGCCGTAACTAAGCAGATTAGGTATTTGCCCTTAATTTGATCAAGTACTTGCTTGGTTAAGGTTAAAGTGTTGGACCTTCCTAGAACTGTAGCGAGAGGTGAGGTATAGGAACCGTAGGAACTACTACCGAATCCCCACTCGTAACTCAGTGAATCGTAGTTAGAAGAGCTTGAACCTGTGCAAGTAGCAACCGAACCAATGCTTGGAGTCGTTCCGTTAGTGATTCCACTGATTGAACTACTCGCTGAGTACGGAGATGAGGGTGTTGAGATATATTCGAAATCATAGGCAATTGTTTGTCCACCACCGTTTACTCCGGTCGCAGAACAGATTAAGTATTTACCAAATAATGATCGGAGCACAGCTTCAGATAAATAAAGAGATGAAGCACTAGAAACTAAGGTTGATTTAGATGGATCAAAAGAGTAACTAGATGCAGCTGAGTACCACGCATAGTTTGTACTTTCCACTTCGTTACTCCAGGTGACGCCACCACATGTGAGAGATGTGCCCAATTTGGCATAAGTAGAATAAGAAGTTCCCGTCATGCCTGAAATTGTTGGATAAGTTGTGAGTGAAGGTTTACTTGGAACGGTTATTGAAACACTCACGGGTAGGCTAGCGGTTCGGGAACTTCCGGTAACTTCGCAGGTGAATGTTTGACCTGCATTACTTGCAGTTAACTGAATAGATTTTGACACAATTCCCGAAGCGTTATACGGCGCAGTCCATTTGTATCTAATCTGTGTTGTATTTTCACTCCAGGTTCCAGTTTCACATGTAATGACAGATCCAACTCGGGCGGATCCAGTAATCGATGGTCTGACCGTATACGAAGGAGCTGCACGGTTTACTGATGTAGCAGCTTGGGTTGCAACCGCAACTCCAGATTTAATATCTTTTAGGAAATATGTAACCCTGGAAAAAATCGATGGTTTACCTAAATCACACTCTCTCATTCCCCAACTTGTAACACCAATAATTACTTCAACATCATTGACAATAGTTGTTAGCGGTCCACCTGAATCTCCATTACAAGCGCCGGCGTATATTCTCTCCGACCTAATGTACTGACCAGCTGCCAGCATTGTCGTTGATGAATACCCCAATTTAGACATACTCTTTTTTGCGGCGGCATCCTGGTTAGGTATCTTTGCAGTTCGAAGGAATGTCGCACTCACGCCATTTTGATCCACACCCCAGCCATATAAAGTGTAATTCTTCAATTTATTTATCTTTGCATTCATGGCAGTAGTTGGTAATGTAATTGGCAGTATATTTGTTACTGGTTTAGTTAATTTCAGAATTCCAATATCGTTAACGATTTTCTTTGTGCTATATCTAGGATTGCGCCAAGCTGCATTTACTTCAAGTAGTGGTACATCTTCTTCGATGGTATTTGCACCTAGCTTTACAAAATAAAAACCTTGATCCATCACACAGTGGGCCGCTGTTAAAACTTTATCTGGTTCTATTAAAGAACCCGAGCAAATAAAAGTAGGTTTGTAATAATCCTCCGCTGATTCTGCATACCAGATCTGCGCTACCCATGGCTTGCTGATCGCAGCATCGGTTATCTCTGATCCATTGACCACAGCCTTTGCAGGACTTGAAATTAGTCCTAGAACAGAGAGCGTGAGTGCAAGCGAAAGCAATAGCCTTACTAAACCGGAGATCTTCTTCACCTATCTAGTGTATTCCTAGAGAATTGAAAATGAAGATTTCTCTTTTTATTTACGCTTAAGTCGGCGAAGGGATCTCTTAATCTCTCTTCGCCTGGCTCGCTCAGCCTTTGTTGATGGTGAGTCAAAGGTCCAGCGCAATAATGGAATAAAGATGAGCAGCGCCACGAAACCACCTAGGCTTTGAAGAAAGAGCGCATTATTTATTCCGCCAAGCATGCATGAACTATAACCAAATAATAAGATATGGAAATGGCCACAGCAGATCGCAAATCTCACTTCCCATCGATTGAGAAGAGATATGGCATGCCAATGGCACATTGGTTTAAGCAGATGGAACGGGTTGCCGGCAAGAAGTATCCAGAGCAGATTGCTTTTCTGCGAGAGAACCATGGCTTTTCGCAAGCCCATGCCAACGCCTTAGTTATGTATACACGTGGCTCAAAGAGTGCAAAGAGATTTAATACCCTTGATCAATACTTAGCGCCATTTGATCCAATTAAGAAGAAGACGGTTAAAGCAATATTCAAAGCGGCTAAGGCAAAGTATCCCAAGATGGAGATTGTGATTGCTTGGAATCATCCGCAGCTTAAGTTGGGTGATGATTACATCCTGGGAGTTTCAGTATTAAAAAATCATATTTTGCTTGGCCCATGGGGCGATAAAGTAATAACGCGATTTGCCGATCGATTGGTGGATTACAAGACCAATAAGAAAACTATCCAAGTGCCGGTTGACTGGAAGGTAAATGCGAAGTTGCTGCAGGATATTGTTAAAGATCGGGTTAAAGAGCTGTAATTAAATCTTCACCACCGCATCAATTACCTCTTCAGGTGTCGCCCCTGCTTTAACCTCTTCGCCAACATTAGTTGGAATTCCATTTAACTGCGCAGTTGCAAGAAGTGTCATTTGCGCTGCGATCTCAGTCATCCAAAAAAGTGAGCTAGGGCCAGCACGATCAAAGATGCGTTGTGCCTGTGCCAGTTGATCATCACTAAACTTCTCTCGATCATTTTTATCATCATCTAAAACACGCAGTAGGTAATTTTTAATATCTAAGGCGATACCTGTGGCATCGCTGGAGGATTCAAGGAGATCCTTTAACTCAGTATCTAGGCTTTTCTTTCGTCGCTTCTTGCGATTTAAAAAGAGGTAGATCAAGGTGAAGAGGAATAGAAATTCAAACATCGGCACTCCTTGCAGTGGTTAGGAGAGAAAGTTAGCAACCGCTACCGACAGTAGTGCTTTGATACCTATCTGTTGAATAGGTGGGATAGAGTCGGTTTATGATCAAGGCAGCTGGCTCGATTGCAGGTATTGCGCTAGTTCTGACTTATGCCATTGGTTCTGGTCTGTGGGTCAATACTGGTGATAATTGGTATCGATCTTTGAATGCCCCAAAGTGGCAGCCACCAGATTTTATCTTTGGCGTCATCTGGCCATACAACTTTATTGTTTTAGGAGTTGCCGCGGTAAATGTCTCGCAGCGCCTTAGCACTGGCTGGGTGATTACTTACCTAAGTATCTTTGCGGTCAGCATTGCCTGCGCTTTAACTTGGGCTTATCAATTTTATCAACCACATAATTTATCGGCTGCCTCTATCGCTTTAACCCTAGTTGCCATCCTGACGATTCCATTATTAATTATCGCCTTTAAGGTTTCAGTAGGAATTGGTCTGCTATTGGTGCCTTACCAACTTTGGGTAGCAATCGCTTCATTTCTTAGCTGGAACTACGCCAAACTTAATTAATCTTTAAGACAGCTATCTAGTAACTTACTTATTGCCGCCTTCTCTGGTGGCGTTACCCACAACTTGTACTTCTCTTTAACTAAAACTTGGCGTGCAACGTAAGTGCATCGGTATGACTTATATGGTGGCAGCCAGGTAGCCGCATCACCATCACCCTTTTGCCGATTTAATCTAAAATCAACAGCAATCAAATTAAGTGGATCATTAGCAAAGTTTGTTCGCTGCAAAGTAGTTAACTTAAAGCCACCAGTCTGCCAAGCATTTGATAGCGCAACCAGATGATCAATATCTATATTTGATGAGGATTGGCTTAGATCAAAGATAATCTCCTTATTGCTGAATGGATCCAATAATTTGCCAGCAACTACCTTGCAATTATCACTGCCTTCCCTAAAGACAACCATAGTTAGATCTCGCTTTAAAGTATCATTTCTGGCATCACAACCATTGCGATCTGGATCCCGCCAATGTGGAAATTTATCTCGGCTATACCCGGTTTTTGGTGCACGACCTTTTACGGCCAATTTATTTAAAGAGCTTAATGCCGCTTCATATTGAGATTTATTAGCTGGTGAATTTGCAGTTGTGCTTTCAACTCCAGTTGCTGGTGAGATAGGAATTAATAGAGCGGTGATTAATAAGGTAGATCCAAGCCGTCTCATCTAATTAGTTTACTGGCAGATACAGCTGATTCCTTATAAAGTGAAGATTAAAGCGATCATAACTACTGAGGTAATTGGCAGCGCTTGAATCAAAGCTTGTAATGTTGAGATTAAATGCGCTGGCCCATTGCGGCGATGTGAGAATGCACCAAGCACAGAGATAATGACTGGATAGGTAGATAAGGCACCCGATACTCTTGAACCTAAAGTGTTAGCAAGACCAGTTAAAACCAAGATTAAGACCATAGTGGTCAGCAACCTCACTGGTAACTCCCACTTAGGCGCACTCACCTTGTCCACCGGTTTTTCATAAGCTGGAAAGAGTGCCAGTGCGATCGCCCAAAGAAAAAATAAGGAGATGATCGCGCCAATATCTGAAAAGTTAATTTGATTGAAGATATAACCGCTTATACAAACTGCAATGGTGGCAACTGTGATCGCCCTGCCCCACTTAAGTTTTCCAGCAGCTAATGCATAAACATAAGAGAAAACAATTAAGGATAATTGGCCAATTAATACGCCAAGGGCTGCAGTTTTGGCAAAGGATTGACCCTCTTGTAAGCCAACAATTAAAACAAATGGGCCGGTAGTAAGGGGTAGGCCAAGAAATAAGCCACCCATTCGAGCGCTGTACCTACTTTGCAGGATAGAGATAATCCAAACAAAAAATGGTGCTAAAAATAACTTTAATGCCAACAGTAATGTCACAGTAATTCAATTTTTCGAGCTAGTGCGCCATCTACCATCGCATGCAACTTGGTGCCCTCTGGTAGATACTCCTGCGAAATAATCTCACCGCGTTCATGTACCGCACTGACTAGATCACCACGATTAAATGGAATTACGACATTAATCTCAACCTTTGGCTTTGGCAGAGCAGCCTCTATCGCCTTAATTAAATTATCTACGCCATAACCGGTACGCGCTGAAATTGCATAAGCATTTGATTCGCGGCGAAGTAGCTCCATTACAACCTCTGGCTTTGCAACGTCAGCCTTATTAATTGCGATGATCTCCATGATCTCACCGCCACCAATATCATCAATTACCTCTCGAACAGCACGGATCTGCTCCATTGGATCTGGGTGGGCACCATCTACCAGGTGCACAATTAAATCCGCCTCCGATACCTCCTCCAGTGTTGATTTAAAGGCCTCAACTAATTGGTGTGGCAGGTGTCGAACAAAACCAACTGTGTCAACCAATGTATAGATTCGGCCATCATGTGTTTGTGTCTTACGAACAGTTGGATCTAAGGTGGCAAACAAAGCATTCTCAACTAATACCCCAGCACCAGTTAGGTGATTAAGTAGTGATGATTTACCAGCATTTGTGTAACCAGCAATTGCAACTGATGGAATATTGTTTCGCCGGCGCTCATTGCGTTTAGTATCCCGAGATACCTTCATCTCTTTAATCTCGCGGCGCAACTTTGCCATCTTGTCATTAATACGGCGGCGATCTGTTTCGATTTTGGTTTCACCTGGTCCGCGGCCACCAATTCCACCTGCTTGGCGAGATAGTGAATCACCCCAACCACGAAGCCGCGGCAACATATATGACATCTGCGCTAACTCAACTTGGGCCTTACCTTCACGACTCTTTGCGTGCTGAGCGAAGATATCTAAAATCAATGCGGTTCGATCAATTACCTTTACCTTAACCTTTTGTTCAAGGGTGCGAAGTTGCGCAGGTGATAACTCACCATCACAAACAACTGTGTCGGCACCAGTTGCAACAACTGCTTCACGGACCTCAGTTACCTTACCTGAGCCGATAAATGTTGCAGAGTCAGCTTTATCTCGTCGCTGGATTAACCCTTCCATAACTTGTGAGCCAGCGGTTTCAGCAAGAGCTGCTAACTCCTTTAATGAGTTCTCGGCATCAAGTGCGCTGCCTTGAGTCCAAACGCCAACCAGAACAACCTTCTCTAACCTTAATTGGCGATACTCAGCATCACTAACATCTTGTAACTCAGTAGAAAGACCAGCAACTCGGCGAAGTGCCTGACGATCTTGGAGATCCTGTTGTTTACTTTCAACATTTTCAGAGGATTCATACTCTGCCACCGCTTGCGCATTTTCCCGAATTAAGGTTTCAATATCTAAACTATCATCACCTGTTTTATCAATCACAAATACTGATCCAGTTCAACATCCTTCACAATTACCGCTGGTCCAATCAAAGTTGCGTTGCTGTGGCCATCAATTTCTACAATTAATTGACCACCCGGTGGATTAATAAGCCATTTAATTGGCAGTGATTTCTTGCTTTCAATGGTTGCAGCAAGTGCTACTGCACAGGTACCGGTGCCACATGATTGTGTCTCACCAACCCCGCGTTCAAAGACCCGCATATCTAATTGGTTATCATCAGTAAATTGAACAAACTCAACATTTACACCCTCTGGGTAGGCATCTATTGGTGTTACTACTGGCGCGGTTTTTAAGTCCCCGACCTTTGATAAATCATCAACAAATACAACTGCATGCGGATTTCCCATATCAATATTTAAACCGCGGTAAGTATTTGCACCTTCAACCGCATTAATCTCACCCGGCACCTGCGATACCTGCCCCATATTGACTGAGATATCACCTGTATCTGGCACCGCTAAAAACTTTCGGCCAGCACGAGTATTAATTGAATAGATGCCACTTGGTTGATGATTGCGCTCTTGCAGATAACGCGCCATTACCCGAATACCGTTGCCACACATCTCGGCGATCGAGCCATCGGCATTTCGATAATCCATAAACCATTGATTGCTCTCTTTAATAATTCTGATAAAGCCATCTGCACCGATGCCGGTGTTGCGATCACAGATTCGCTTTACCTGCTCTGCTGAAAAGGTTAATTTATCTTCACCATCAAATACCAGCACAAAATCATTGTGGGTGCCGTGACCATATGTGCCTAAAACCATTAATTAATACTAACCAATAGCTTTTCCATTCGCGCCGCCAAAGTATCAGGTGCCAACCATTTAATTCGATCATCCCGAGAGAACCAGGTCTCCTGCCTTCTAGCATAAGCACGAGATACCCGCTTGGTCTCCTCTTTCGCAAACTCTTCAGTAGATTCACCATTTAAGTAATCCATTATTTGTTTATACCCCAACGCCATCTTTGCAGTTGTTGCATCCGCTAATCCCTTAGTCATCAGCAGAGAAACCTCACGGGCAAAACCTTTATCCCACATATCCTCAACTCGCTTATCAATTCGGGCATCTAAATTTTCTCGATCTAGTACTAAACCAAATTGTCGAGCCGCTGGATATCTGCTGCTCTCCTGCCTTGGCAGATTGGCGGTAAATGGCTTACCAGTTAACTCAATCACCTCAAGTGCTCTGATTACTCGACGGATATTCTCCTTTGGAATTGCTACCGCAGCAGCTGGATCTAACTTTGCTAACCGCTGGTGCATTACATCATTACCAAGTTTTTCCGCCTCATCGGTTATCTGCTGGCGTACCTTTGGATCGGTATCTGGAAAATTTAACTCATCCAATATCGCTTTTATATACAGGCCGGTACCACCAACTACAACAACAGATTTACCTGCTGCAATTAATTCGTCAATTTTGGTTCTTGCTAAATTTTGATACCAAGAGACATTTGCCTCCTCTTTAATCTCAAGTAAATCAATTAAATGATGGGGCACACCATCGCGCTCAGCCACTGTTAATTTAGCGGTGCCAATATCCATTCCTTTATAGAGCTGCATGGAGTCGGCATTAATGATCTCTGCATCAATCTGCTTTGCGACCGCTACCGCTAAATCACTTTTGCCAGTTGCGGTGGCGCCACAAATGATTATTAGACTCATAGAGATTTAAGTGAGGCAAGTGTTGGTATGCCTAGCAAAATCTTCTTATCTCCTTGCTCATCTACCCAAGCGGTATGGGCATTTCCGCCTTGCGTTTTTTCAACTGAGATTGGTGCGCCAGCAACGATGTGGTTGGCAAATGCTTCAGTTACCTGCACCTGAACTAAATCTCCTGGACGTGCGGTGTTGGCCGAGTTATCAAAGTGAGTAAGTCTAAAATCTTGAGCACGCCCTGTTACTCGCTTTAAATCAAGATCATGACGGCCTTCATGGGCGCTAACTAATAATTGAATCTGCTTGCCAATTAACTTTGTATTCTCACTCTTGGAAATCTCTTGTTGCACTTGGTGCAGTTGGTTGTAGCGCTGGGCCATTACCTCATCATTAATCTGATCTGGCATCGTGGCAGCTGGTGTGCCCGGACGTTTTGAGTATTGGAAGGTATAGGCGGCGCTAAATTTTGCAACCTTTACTAAATCAATAGTTTGCGCAAAATCCTCATCACTCTCACCTGGAAAACCAACGATGATGTCAGTAGTAATCGCAGCATCTGGAATTGCATTGCGAACCTTTTCTAGAATTCCTAGGTATCGATCTCTGCGGTATGACCGACGCATCGCTTGCAAAACCTTATCGCTGCCAGATTGCAGTGGCATATGCAGATGTGGCATCACATTTGGAGTTTGTGCCATCGCATCAATTACATCATCGGTGAAATCACGTGGATGTGGTGACATAAAGCGAACTCGCTTTAACTCATCGATCTTGCCGCATTCGCGAAGTAATTTAGAGAAGGCTAATCGATCACCAAAATCAACACCGTAGGCATTTACATTTTGACCCAACAAGGTAATCTCAATAACCCCTTGATCAACCAGGGCGCGCACCTCACGCAAAATATCTTCAGCTGGGCGATCCTTTTCAATGCCGCGAAGTTGGGGAACGATACAAAATGTGCAGGTGTTATTGCAGCCAACTGATACTGAAACCCATGCACTAAATGCACTGTCACGTTTTACCGGAAGTGTGGATGGGAAGTGTTCAAGGGACTCTTTAATCTCAACCTGTGATTGCTCCTCAATCCGAGCGCGCTCAAGCAATATTGGAAGTGAGCCAATATTGTGAGTACCAAAGACCACATCAACATAAGGTGCGCGTTTAATAATCGCATCTTGATCCTTTTGCGCCATACCTCCACCAACTGCAATTTGAAAGTTTGGATCACTTTTCTTACGTGGCGCTAGGAAGGAGAGATTTCCATAAAGTTTATTATCTGCATTCTCGCGAACTGCACAGGTATTAAAGACAACTAAATCCGGGTGGGTATCAGCAAGTGCTTGGGTATAGCCAGCATCAATTAACAATCCAGAGATTCGCTCGGAATCATGGACATTCATCTGGCAGCCGTAGGTTTCTACGACAAAGGTAGGCATATGCCAAATTCTACTTGCTTAAATTACTTTAATTAACTCCAGTTAATTCGCGCATAATGCGGGCGCAAATACCATGGCCATAACCTTTTCGAGCAAGCAGACCACTGATTCGGCGGTATACAACCTCAGGATCTAAATGGGCGATTGAGTTGTACTTTCGCTGCGCCAAGTTAAATGCTTGCAGGTACTCAGATTCATCATCAATCTGATCAATTACCTCGGTGATGATGTCCTGGGAGACTCCCTTGTTGCGAAGCTCTGTTGCAATTACTCGCTTGCTTAACTTTTTAGCACGTTGGCGAGACTCACTCCACAATTTAGCAAACTCGAGATCATTTAATAGACCTTGTAATTCAAGTGAATCAAGTGCGGCATTTGCGGTATCAATCTCGCAGCCGCGCTTGATCAAATGTTTAAGGAGCTCATCCCTACTCTTCGCACGGGGTGCAAGTGCATACAGTGCAATTGAGATCGCCTCGGAGTAGGGATCACTCGTTACTGACTCTTTTGAGCGCAAGTAATTACTTAGAACTCAACATCGGCGGTTGCCTCATCAACAGCAGCAACCAAGGCAGGATCTATCTCAGTTGGTACATATGATGCGCGGATCTTCGCCTCAATATCATTTGCAAGATCAGGATTATCAATTAGGAAGGCGCGAGCATTCTCTTTGCCTTGTCCTAGTTGATCTAATTCGTAGGTAAACCAAGCACCAGATTTCTTTACGATGCCAAGATCTACACCCATATCAATTAATGAGCCTTCACGACTGATGCCAACACCGTAAATAATGTCGAACTCAGCCTGCTTAAATGGTGGTGAAACCTTGTTCTTCACAATCTTCACCCGAGTACGGTTTCCAACCGCCTCTTGACCATCCTTTAATGTTTCAATGCGGCGCACATCCATACGAACTGATGCATAGAACTTGAGCGCCTTGCCACCAGTTGTTGTCTCGGGTGAGCCAAAGAAGACACCGATCTTGTCACGCAACTGGTTGATAAAGATTGCAGTTGTCTTTGATTGGCTTAATGCACCTGTCATTTTACGAAGCGCTTGTGACATCAAACGAGCTTGTAGACCCATATGTGAGTCACCCATCTCGCCCTCAATTTCAGCGCGAGGAACAAGGGCTGCAACTGAGTCAACCACGATGATATCTAGCGCACCGGAGCGAACCAACATATCCATGATCTCTAGTGCTTGCTCGCCAGTATCTGGCTGTGAAACTAGTAGCGCATCAATATCTACGCCAAGCTTCTTTGCATACTCGGGATCTAATGCATGCTCTGCATCGATAAAGGCTGCAATGCCACCAAGTTTTTGGGCATTTGCAATTGCATGCAATGCAACTGTTGTCTTACCTGAGGATTCAGGTCCATAAATTTCAATAACGCGGCCTCGTGGCAAGCCACCGACGCCAAGTGCGATATCAAGTGCGACAGATCCAGTTGGAATAACCTCCATTGGAACTGCTTCGCGATCGCCCATCTTCATAATGGAGCCTTTACCGAACTGACGCTCGATTTGGGCAAGGGCGGTATCTAGGGATTTACTGCGATCAGAAGATTTTTTATTATCTTCTCTTTCTTCTCTGGCGCTATCTTTAGCATTTTCTTTAGCCATGAAGTTTCTTTCCTTTCATTTCCTTGACCAGTACTGGTTTTCCAGCGAGGTCATATCTCGGTCCAGAAGGTACGGAACATCACTGACGGCTGGCATAAGGTGCCAGCGGAACTGTGGAACCGCTCTGGTTGGGCATAAATAGTGTATCGAACAACTGTTCGAAAGGCTAGAACCGGCTTACAACACGCCGCTAAGTGATCGGCTAGCGAAACTTTTCTGGCATCTGCGGGTTGTGTCTTACCACCGCACGCCAAATCTCATCTGGCTCATCCCCACGCACAATCGCCTGATTAACGGTGATGCCGCCAAGCTCTGAGTGCACGATGTCCTGCGAGTAGGTAGCTGGATCTGGAAAGTAATCACTGATGCGCGAGCGCAACTCTGAGATCCGCATCAGGTGGCGCGAATTAAATAAGGGTACGAACTAAACGCTTAGCCTGGGTTGCCGACTCTTCCTCGGTAATTGGGGATGCGATCTGAGCGATCAACCAGCGAAGGATTAAGCCACAGCCTGCGCTGTCGGCGCCAAAGATTGCGACCAGTGATTGGTGCACCTTTACCCACAGTGGGTGATCTGAGATTGTCATCAGCTTTGCAATATCGGTTGGGTCACTTTCAACCATCTGGCGAAGTGCTAAATCTTGGGAGATCTCAACCGATAACCGGCGCAGGGACTCCTCTCTGGAATCTGCGGCAATTGCTAAATCAGTTAACCGAGTGATCTCAGAGTCAATTAAAAACTCCATCATCTCAGCCTTATCTGCAAATTGATTGTAGATCGTTGCACGAGATACCTGAGCACGTAATGAAATCTCCGCCATGTTGGATTCATAGCTTCCTACCTCAGCGATAACCTCTTTAGCGCCGCGAAATATAGCTTGGCGAGAGCGGTTGCTAGTTGCGTGTTGTTTGGCGTAGGTGCCAGTTAAATTATCGGGAAGGTTAAAGGCGGCGGACAAGATTTAAGCTGCGGTTTCGACTACTTGCAGAGTTACAAGTGGTGTCTCATGTGCTCTGACTACATTTGCAACATCTAGCAAAATTGTAGAGAGTGATAAATCAAGGGCTGAACAGATTGCATTTAACAATTCAGATGAGGCCTCTTTGTGTCCACGCTCTACCTCAGATAGGTAACCAAGTGAGACGCGGGCAGATTTTGCAACATCACGAAGGGTGCGGCCTTGTTCAATCCGGGCAGCACGTAGTGCGGTGCCGATATGTGAGCGCAGTAAAATCATGGCTTAAGGATACGCTCAAATGAGGCTAATGCACTTTCAATTGTTGCGTGGCGGATCAAATCTCGCGATCCGCGCAGGGAGAGGGCGATCGCAAATACCTCTTTTTTGCTGGCGATCGCGACCCAAACCGTACCCGCCCTTTGGCCATACGCCGCACCTGGGCCGGCTACCCCAGTGGTTGCAATCGCATAATCGCTATTAAATCTCTTACGCACACCACTCGCCATCGCTTTAGCGACCTCCTCAGAGACAGCGGTAAATTTCTTTAACATTTTTGCATCTACCTTTAACTCATTAATCTTTACATCATCTGCATAAGCAATCACACCACCGAGAAAAACCTTTGAAGAGCCAGCCACCTCAGTAATTGCCGCAGCTAATCCCCCGCCGGTAATTGATTCGGCAACTGATAAGGTCGCTTTTTTCTTACTTAACTTTTTAACAACTGCGCTGGCAATCACTTTTTAATTACCTGTTTAAAGTAGGCCACACCAGTTGTAATTGTTAGATAGATTGCAATCGCCATAAAGATATCTCGTGGAATATGTAACCAGGTTGGCAGGGGCAGAATGTAAAAGCCAACCCCAAATGATTGGAAAAAGGTCTTAAGCTTTGCACCTTTACTGGCTGGAATAACACCATCTTTAATTACTGCAAAGCGCAGCACAGTAACTGCTAACTCGCGAAATAGCAGGATTGCTGTAACCCACCAAGAGAGCAATCCTAAAATCGAGGCACCAATTGCAGCGGTAGCCAGCATCGCCTTATCTGCGATTGGATCTAGCAACTTACCAAACTCAGTTATCTGATTGCGATCCCTGGCTAACTTGCCATCTAAAATATCTGATAGACCAACTATAAAAAATAAGCCCCAGGCGATTAAGCGCCAGGTTGTATCATCGCCACCATTTTTAAAGAGAGCGTATGCGCATACCGGCAAAAGTAAAACCCGCAGGATAGTTAAGGAGTTTGGCAGATTTGGTAGCTCGAACTTGCTCATGAAAACTAGATTACCTGAGCAATTAGATCAGCACCGTTAACTTCGCTGATCACCGCATCCACATACTCACCAACTCGGTATCGATTTCGTGATTTTACAAAGGTTGAGCCATCTACATCTGGTCCTTGGTGATCAGCTCTTCCCTCTTGCTCCGCCTCATCCTCAATTAAAACTCGAACCGCTTGGCCAACTCTTGACTCTGCGCGTTGAGATAAAACCTCATCAACAATTGTCGATAGCTCCTCTACCCGCTCCTTGATTAACTCTGGCGCAACCTTGTTTGGCAAAGTTTCACCCTCGGTCTTATCCTCATCTGAATAACCAAATACACCGATCGCATCTAAATTTGCTTCAGAGATAAACTCAACTAACTCAAGGAACTCAGCATCGGTCTCGCCGGGAAAGCCCACAATAAAGTTTGATCTAATTCCCGCCTCGGGTGATAGAGCGCGGATCTGGGTAATTAAATGGAGGAACTTCTCACCATCACCAAAGCGGCGCATCCTTCTTAATAAATCACCACTTGCATGTTGAAAGGAGAGATCAAAGTAGGGAACAACCTTGTCGACCGAGACGATCGCTTGCAACAAGGATGGGCGAACCTCAGCTGGTTGCAGATAGGAGAGGCGAATGCGCTCGATGCCATCGATTTTGGCTAAATCAGGCAACATCTTCTCCATCAACTTTAAATCACCAAAATCTTTGCCGTAACTAGTTGTATTTTCACTAACTAAATAAAGCTCACTAACCCCATTTTCAGCTAGCCACTTTGCCTCATCGATGATCTCAGTTGGCCTTCGTGAGACAAAGGAGCCACGAAAGTATGGAATGGCACAAAATGAACATCGCCGGTCACAGCCACTTGCGATCTTTAGCGGAGCAACAGGTGCGTTATCCAACCGTTTCCGCAATACCTGACCTATCGGTGCCACCTCTTTTTGCTTGGCTCGATCAGCTGGCGCAATTGGAAGCAGTGCGCGGCGATCCTTAGGTGTGTGGGTATTGATCTTGCCGCCATCAATAATTGTGGAAAGTCGCTGTGAGATATCCAGGTAATCATCAAAACCTAAGATTGCATCAGCTTCTGGCAGTGCAGTTGCTAGCTCATTTCCATAACGCTCAGCCATGCAACCAACAGCAACTACCGCCTTGGTTACACCATTGCCCTTTAGCGAGTGCGCCTCTAACAATGCATCAACTGAATCTTTTTTCGCGCTCTCAATAAAGCCACAGGTATTGATAACTGCAATTTCAGCTAAGGCGGGATCTGAAACTAATTGCCAACCATCAGCGGCTAACCGGCCAGCTAACTCTTCAGAGTCAGTCTCATTTCGCGCACAACCCAAGGTCACTAATGCAACGGTGCGGGATTTAATCTCTGAAATACTCACAATCCGCTAAGTCTAGCGGGGAATAAAAAAATTACTCTTTGGTGGCTCCGGCTTGGGTGTACTTATAGCGTGCTACCTCACCAAAATTGCCAGCAACTCCTAAATCAATACCATTTAAAGTGACCCTTACCGCAGATGCATTTCCAATGGTCATACGTAATGAATCGGGAGCTTGGAAGCTTTGTGTCTGCCCACTTTTAATCTGACCATCAAATACTGTTTCACCCTGCTCATTTGTTATTCCAAGCCAGGTTCTGCCATCAACTGCAGTGACAATTAAATTAACACCACTTACATCTGAAGTAGCACTAGGTGCCGATGGTGATGGCGAAGTGGTTGAAACAGCAACGGTATCTTCATTTGAGGTCGAGACATTATTAATTGCAATGTTAACTACAAATCCAATTCCTAAAACCGCTGCAGCTAATCCAGCTAAGGTAGAAACCTTCATCACTTTTTTTGCCTTTGGTCGATCAGCAACATTGTTGTCATAAAGTGCATCAATAATTCTTCGAGAGTTACCTCCCTGTGCTGTCTCAATCTCAGCAACTAACAAATCACCATCTGCCTTAATTACTTTAGCGATTGATCTGATGTGGCCTCGGGCATAGGCAATGCCACCGCACACCTCAACTGAGTTTTTTTCTAAATCCTCAATTACACCAATTCGAATATTTGTTTTTTTAGCAACCTGCTCAACTGTTAAACCTGCCAGCTCACGCGCTGCGCGAAGTTTTGAAATCTCAGTCAATGCGGTACCCATTCTGCTAGGGGTGATTACTGGCTAAGCGTAAGCCCGTAGGTTGGTATCACCCAATAGTTGGGTGGTGAACTTAAAGTATGACAGGCGTGAATTTTCCAACTCACCCACAGGATAACCCCTGAGATGAGAAATTAATGGCCTTGCAACTGCTCCAGCACATCTGGCATCTGCTCGGCGGTAATCAAAACTGCGCGAGCCTTTGATCCTTCAGTTGGTCCAACAATTCCACGGCTCTCCATTAAATCCATTAATCGACCAGCTTTTGCAAAACCAATTCGAAGTTTACGTTGCAACATCGAGGTGGAACCAAATTGTGTTGATACAACTAATTGAATTGCTTGCAACAGTAGATCCATATCATCACCAATATCACTTTCAAGCACCTTTGGTTTAATTGGGGCATTTAAATCAATTCGATAAACTGGTTGCAATTGTGATTTAACATGATTTACGACCGCTTCAATCTCCCGCTCTGAGATATAGGCACCTTGAATTCGAACTGGCTTACTGGCTCCCATTGGTAAGAACAAGGCATCACCTTGACCAACTAATTTCTCTGCCCCTGGTGTATCTAAAATAACTCGAGAGTCTGCTAAGGATGAGGTAGCAAAGGATAATCGAGATGGCACATTTGCTTTAATTAATCCAGTAACAATATCAACTGATGGTCGCTGTGTTGCAAGTACTAAGTGGATACCAGCTGCACGTGCTAATTGGGTAATTCGAACAATACTATCTTCAACCTCGCGCGCTGCCACCATCATTAAATCAGCTAACTCATCAACAATTACTAACAGGTATGGATAAGGCTCAAGAACTCGCTCACTTCCGGCAGGCGCATTTACCTTGCCGGTTTTAACCGCCTTGTTAAAATCATCAATATGTCTAAAGCCAAAGGTGGATAGATCGTCATAACGCATATCCATCTCACGTACTACCCAAGCTAGAACATCAGCTGCTTTCTTTGGGTTGGTAATAATTGGTGCAATTAAATGTGGCACACCCTCATAATTTGTTAGCTCAACCCGTTTTGGATCGATCATTACCATGCGAACCTCATCTGGAGTTGCCCGCATTAAAATTGAGATAATCAACGAGTTAATCATTGATGATTTACCAGCACCAGTTGCACCGGCAACCAATAGGTGTGGCATCTTCGCTAAGTTAGCGCAGAGAAATAAGCCCTCTACATCCTTGCCTAATGCAATTAACATTGGGTGGGTGTCATTGCCAGATACTGGCGAACGCAGCACATCACCAACTGCAACTATCTCGCGATCTGAGTTTGGAATCTCAATACCAACCGCAGATTTACCAGGAATTGGCGAGAGAATTCGAATCTCACCACTGGCAACTGCGTAGGCAATATTTTTAGAT
Organism: Bifidobacterium breve; assembly: GCA_945883755.1. Taxonomy (GTDB): domain Bacteria; phylum Actinomycetota; class Actinomycetes; order Nanopelagicales; family Nanopelagicaceae; genus Nanopelagicus. Next base: position 26,224 of record CAMCXX010000004.1, read on the forward strand.
AATGCGCTGATTGCTTCAACCTTTACACCTTGGCCAAGTTCAACCTCATACCGAGTAACTGTTGGTCCACGCATATATCCACTTACTTGGGCATCAACTGAGAACTGTTCAAATACCTGCTTTAGTGCTGCCAGCACCGCTTCATTTGCCTTAGATTTTCCCTTTGCCGCAGGACCGGCACGAAGCAGATCCATACTTGGTAACTCATAAACTGTATCGGCGGTTAAAAGAAGTTGTTGCGGCCGGGTGTTCTCATTTTTTGATTGCTTAACCATGGTTGGAATAGCTTGAGTTAAGGCTGATTCATCACTCATCTCAACTGAGTAATCAAGTTGCTCCGCTTCATACTCACCATCATCATCTTCATACTCATCATCATCCTCAAAATCTGCCACTAAATCCTTAACCAATGGTGAGTCAAAGGGTGGAGTATCACTTACCTCAAACTCCTCGATCTCCTTAGCGGCTCTGCGCTCTTTGACCTTTCTTATCCCAGCGCCACCTAAGGCAAATACCTTGGCAATCTTGCTCATCAATTTACTTACCGGAGTTTTAGTAATTACCAATACGCCAAATAAAAAGAGGATCGCTAAAATTGGCACCGCTAAAATCGTGGTAACTAAAGCAACTAATGGTGTTGATACGCCATAACCAATCCAGCCACCACCATGACGCATTGCAGTAGCGCCAGTTCCGGTGGATCCATTTAACATATGCAGTAATGCGGTTGTGCTAATTACCAATAGCAGTGTGCCGATGGTGATTCGGCCAGTCTCATTACCCTCATCTGGTGCTTTAAATAATCGGTAGGCAAAGTAGAAGATGATCACCGGCGTAAGCAAAGCTAGCCGACCAATACCACCATACAAAAATGAGTAGGTAGCTTGGCCAATCCAATTATCTAAACCAAACCAGGTACCAGCTGCTGCAATTAAACCGAGAATAAATAGGAAGAAGGCGATGCCATCTCGTTGATGAGTTGGATCTAAATCTTGGGCGCCTCGAAAAACAAATCGAGTTGAGCTTCCAACCGCCTTAGCAAGTAAGCGCCAGAGTGAACCAATCGCGGAAAAGATGCCACGCAGCAATGATTTAGCGGGGTTGGATTTACCGCGCTTTCGGCTCTTAGCTCCTGCCATAATATGGCTAAGCCTATTCGTTAAACCTCAATAACTAGTGGAATGATCATTGGTTTTCGACGATGTTCTTCGCCAACCCATGAACCAATTGTTCGGCGCACCACTTGTGAAAGTTGATGAGTACCGTTGAAGCCACCCGCCACCGCTTTAGCTAATGCTTTTTCAATATCACCTTTGACATCATCAAATAATGATTTATCTTCGGTAAAGCCACGTGCATGAATATCCGGGCCAGCAATAATCTTTCCACTCTGTGAATCAATCGCCACTACAACAGAGATAAATCCTTCTTCACCTAAAATTCGCCGATCCTTAAGTGATGACTCAGTTATCTCGCCAACACTTTGCCCATCAACATAAACATAACCACATGGAACTGAACCAGAGATATCTGCATGACCATCTGCTACATCTACCGTAATTCCATTTTCCGCAATCACTACATTATGTTCTGCTAACCCTGATTGCATCGCTAAATCCGCATTTGCTCTCATATGTCGCCATTCGCCATGAACTGGCAAAACATTTTTAGGTTTTACAACCTCATAACAGTGCAGTAACTCACCAGCAGAGGCGTGACCGGAAACATGTACTAATGCATTTCCTTTATGAACTACATGAGCGCCAAATCTAGTTAACTCATTAATTACCCGGTAGACCGATTTCTCATTTCCCGGAATAAGTGAGGAGGCCATAACAACGGTGTCCCCTTTACCAACTCGGATCTCATGATCACCATTTGCGATTCTAGAAAGGGCCGCAAGTGGTTCACCCTGAGAGCCAGTACAAATCAAAACAATCTTGTCGCCGTAATTATCAATATCTTTGTAATCTACAACTAAGCCAGCTGGCACCTTTAGATAGCCAAGATCTGCCGCTAACTTCATATTACGAACCATGCTGCGACCAACATAGGCAACCTTACGATTTGCTGCATTTGCGGCGGTTAATACCTGTTGAATTCGATGAACATGTGAGGCAAATGAGGTAACCACAACTCGACGTGGCGTTTTATTTATCGCCTCTTGCAGTGCTGGATAAATATCCTTTTCCGCAACGGTTAATCCCGGCACATCAGCATTTGTTGAATCAGTTAGGAAGAGATCAACACCTTCTCGACCAAGGCGGGCAAATGTTTCCAGATCGGTAATTTTTTCATCTAGTGGCATCTTGTCCATTTTAAAATCACCAGTATGCAAAATAACTCCAGCTGGAGTTTTAATTGCAACCGCTAGTGCATCAGGTATTGAGTGATTTACTTGAACAAACTCTAAAGTAAATGGTCCAACTCCAAGTGTTTCACCCGCTTTAACTAGATGAAGCGGGGCGGTAATTTTGCGCTCCTTTAACTTTGGTTCAACAAATGCAAGTGTTAACTTTGAACCAATAATCTTGATATCACTTCGCTCGCGCAACAGATAAGGCAGAGCGCCAATGTGATCCTCATGGCCATGTGTTAAAAAGACCGCTTCAATATCATTTAATCGCTCACGGATATATGAAAAATCCGGCAAAATTAAATCAATACCTGGTTGATCATCTCCTGGAAATAAAACACCACAATCGACAATTAATAATCTTGCCTCATACTCAAAGACGGTCATATTTCGACCAATCTCGCCAAGTCCGCCCAGCGCCACAATGCGCAGAGTTTTCTTAGCTAATTTGGCAGGGTAAGGCAGACCAGGATGAGGATGATTCATTATTTACTTTAAGTTAACGCCGCCCGCTTGTAGATCAACCTTTAACTGCGCGATCTGCGCATCAGTTGCATCGACAAGTGGCAATCTGGTAAATCCACCAGGAAGACCCATTAAATTTAATGCCGCCTTAGTCAAGATAGCGCCTTGAGTACGGAAGGTTCCGGTAAATACTGGAAGTAATTTTTGATGAATCTCTAACGCCTTATTTGTATCACCGGCAAACCATGCATTTAACATCATTTTTAGATCTGCGCCCACTGTATGACCACAAACTGAGACAAAGCCAACTGCGCCAACGGATAACAGTGGCAGATTTAAGATGTCATCACCTGAGTAAGTAGCAATTCCAGATTGCTTAATTACCCAAGAGGTTGCTGCCGGATTTCCCTTAGCATCCTTTAGCGCCACAATTTTTTTGTGTTCAGCTAATTTAATGATGGTCTCACTCTCAATTTCAACCCCAGTTCTACCTGGAATGTCATAGATCATTAATGGCAGATCAGTTGCATTTGCCATAGCGGTGAAGTGCGCTGCAATTCCAGCTTGTGGTGGTTTGTTGTAATAAGGAGTAACAACTAATAATCCATCTGCGCCAGCCTTTGCTGCGCGCCTTGCTTGTTCAACTGAGTGTGAGGTTTCATTGTTACCAGCACCTGCAATTATCTTTACCTGATCGCCAACTACCTTGCGAACCGCTTTAATTATCTGATCTTTCTCATCATCACTTGTGGTTGGCGCTTCCCCAGTTGTGCCATTTACCGCGATGCCATCATTGCCATTACCTATTAGATGTGCCGCAATCTTCTCTAGCCCCGCCCAATCAATCTCACCGCTTTTGGTAAATGGTGTGACCATTGCGGTTATTAACCGGCCAAATGGTGGAGTGATTTGCATGCCCTAAGGCTACCTTGCTTTAGTGGTTGCTTATGGAGCGATTCGTCCAGATTTTTGAAATGCCCCGTATGTAATCGGCATTAACTTAGCAAATTCTGCTTCCATCTTCTCTGCCACCATCTCGATCTCCCGTTGTGGGTAGGAGGGAAAGTGTGAACCCTCTCGAGCTGTGCGAAGTGATAAAAAGTTCATTAACGCTCTTGCATTCATCGTTACATACATCGATGAGTAAAGAGTAACTGGCAGAACAGCACGGGCTACCTCGCGGGCAACACCTGCGGTTAACAATTTTTGGTAATTCTCATAGGCAAGTGTGCAGGTTTGCTTAATTGCATCCACCGTTAATTGGTGTTGTTCTGCTGTTCCTTCAATAAATGAGTAAGCACCAGGCTTTCCAATTTGAACCAACTTGCGATCCTTACTTGGCACATAAAAAACTGGGCGAAGCTCACGATAACGTCCGCTCTCCTCATTGTAAGAGGCGATGCGGTGGCGCATAAACTCGCGAAAGACAAAGATTGGGGCAGATATAAAAAATGTCATCGAGGTATGTTCAAATGGTGACCCATGTCGCTCGCGAGCTAAGTAATTAATTAAGCCTTCAGATTTTGATGCATCAGCACCAACATCTTCTAGTGATTTGTCTCCCGCAGTTGAAACCCGGGCCGCCCAAATAACATCGGCATCACTGGCGCTAGATTTAACTAGTTCGACACTGACATCATCTCTAAATTGAATTTCCTCGCTCATGCCTGCGACCCTACCTGCGTGGCTCACCTATCCCTTGGATTAAGATAACGGCGTGTCAATCACAAATAGGTTTAATCCTCGAACAAATCAGGTGGATCGAACTGGAATCAGTGTTGCCTTTACCGTTGGCCTATATGGTGCCGCCTTTGGTGCAGCGGCGGTAACCGCCGGCTTCTCAATCTTGCAAAGCTGTCTGCTATCTATCCTGCTCTTCTCTGGTGCATCTCAATTTGCAGTTGTCGGAATTATGGGCGCCGGTGGCTCAGCACTTAGTGCAATTGCAACCGCTACTTTATTAGGTTTTCGAAATGCACTTTATGGCCTGCAGATGGCGCCAATCTTAAAGGTAACTGGCTTAAACCGAGTTCTTGCTGCGCAACTGACAATTGATGAATCCACCGCTGTTTCTACTCTGCAAGATAATGATGCCGATCGCAAACGTGGCTTTTATGTAACTGGAGTTGGTGTCTATCTATTTTGGAATCTATTTACCTTTCTTGGTGCATTAGGCGCCAGTGCAATTGGCAATCCATCTGTTTGGGGATTAGATGCTGCAGTTCCAGCAGCCTTTTGTGGTTTAGTTTGGCCAAGATTAAAAAATAAGTTGCAATTTATAGTTTGTGGTTTAGCGATTGCACTGGCTTTACTACTTACCCCATTAACACCAGCGGGTGTGCCAATTATTACCACCGTCCTACTTGCTGTGATCTTTGGGTGGAAAAAATGACGCCGATTTGGATCGCCGTTATTGGCGCTAGCGTTACCGCATTTTTAAATAAGTATGTTGGGCATTCTGTACCTGAGAGATGGTTAAACAAACCAAGATTTATGCGGATTAATACCTTGGTCCCAATTGTTTTGCTTAGCGCACTAGTTGCAGTACAAAGCTTTGCCGATAAAAAGGAGTTGGTACTTGATCAGCGAGCAGCCGGTGTTGCGGTGGCATTGGTACTGCTTAAATATAAAGCGCCATTTCCGATTGTTGTGATCGGCGCTGCAATAACCAGCGCCGCGATCTACAACTGGTTTTAAAGTACCTTCAACTCCTCAAGCTTTGCCTTAAGAGCGGCATCAGATGGCTCTGTTAAATGAGTGCCATCTTCAAAAATGATTACTGGAATTGAGCGCTGACCACCATTGATCTCAATTACCTTATCGCTAGCTGAAGCATCTGCCTCAACATCTATATACTCGTAGGAAACATTATTTGAATCTAGAAATCTCTTTGAGCGGCGGCAATCACCACACCATTCAGCGCCGTACATAGTGATATTTGAATTAGTTACATTGCTCATTAAAAACCCTCCATATACTTTTCTAAGCCAACTGTTAAACCTGGATGTTTTACTACTTCACGAACTCCTAGTAATACTCCTGGCATAAATCCTGCTCTATTGATTGAATCATGTCTAATTGAAAGTGTCTCACCTGGATCACCAAAGATTACCTCTTGATGGGCCACATAGCCGTGGGATCTAATGGAGTGAATTGGTACATCGCCAACAGTTGCACCACGTGCACCAGCAAGTGCATCCTTTGTTGCATCTGGCATCTTTGCTTTCTTACTCATTTTGCGAGCATCGGTAATCATCTGAGCGGTGCGCACTGCAGTTCCAGATGGCGCATCTACCTTATTGGCATGGTGAAGCTCAATAATCTCAACTGATTCAAAGTACTTCGCTGCCACCTCAGAGAACTGCATCATTAAAACTGCACCCAATGCAAAGTTTGGTGCGATCAGCGCCCCTACCTTTGGATTAGCAGCTAACAAAGCCTTTAACTTTGCCAACTTTGCATCATCAAAACCAGTTGTGCCAACTACAACACTGATGCCATTTGTAATAGCAAACTCAAGATTTTTCATAACCGCATCTGGATGGGTGAAATCAACAACTACTTGGGTACCACTTGTTACAAGCAAATCTAATGAATCCCCTAAATCTAACTGTGCAACCAATTGCAGATCTTTAGCATCATTGATAGCGGTAACCGCCTCTGTGCCCATTTTTCCTTTGGCACCTAATACTGCAACCTTCATTTGATCAACCCTTCAAATTTAGCTTTCGATCTAAATGGTCCCACTACCGCAAGGGTAGGAGATGTTGGCAAGCTTTGGCGGGCAATTTCCTTAATTTGATCAGGTGTTACATCTGCAATCTCCTGCAAGATTTGATCAAAGCTCATGATCTCACCGTAAACCAACTCACTCTTTCCAATTCTGGTCATTCGAGAGCCGGTGTCCTCTTGGCTTAATACCAATGAGCCAGAGACTGCTCCCTTTGCTCGCAAGATCTCCTCATGGGTTAAACCTTTCTCTGCAACATCATGCAAGATATCTTGAATTATCTTGGTCGCCTCAATTGCCCGCTCTGGTTTGCAACCAACATAAAAAGATAAGACTCCACTTCCGGCAAATTGTTGACTATATGCATATGTTGAGTAAGCCAAGCCGCGCTTCTCACGAATCTCCTGAAATAATCTCGACGACATGCCGCCGCCAAGTGCGGTAGCTAAAATACTTAAGGCAAACCGTCTTTTATCATTTCGCGCAACACCTTCAACACCATAAACAATATGTGCCTGTTCAGTTTTACGATCAAGTAATGTCACCTGGCCACGACCAGGCACCTTGACCGCACCCGATAAGCGAATCTCATAATCACTCTTTGGTTGATCTAAAAAATTATCTTTGCTTAAGGCATCCTCAACCATCTGGACTACCTCTTTGTGCTTAACATTGCCAGCAACTGCAACTACTAAATCCTGTGGTCGATACCGCTTACGGTAGTAATTAAATACGGTGCTGCGGGACATCTCATTGATAGATTCAACAGTTCCTAAAATAGGTCGGCCCAGCGGGGTATCGCCGTAATACTTCTCTAAAAATAGATCATGAATTAGATCGCTGGGATCATCATCGCGCATTGCGATCTCTTCCAGTACTACCTTGCGTTCGGCATCAACATCAGCTGCCTTAACAACGGATGAGGTAATTAAATCGCTGATGACATCAACTGCCAGTGGTAAATCCTTATCAATCACACGTGCATAGAAGCAGGTGTACTCCTTTGATGTAAATGCATTTGTCTCCCCACCTACCGCCTCGATTGATGAGGAGATTTCAAGTGAGGTTCGAGTTTTTGTTCCTTTAAAAAGTAGGTGCTCTAGAAAATGAGAAGCTCCCGCAGTTGAAAGTGATTCATCGCGGGAGCCAACATTTACCCAAATACCAAAAGCAGCAGAACGAACAGATCTCTCCTCTTCAGTGACTATTCGCAAGCCACTAGGCAGAACTGTTCTTGCCATTTACTTTGTTATTCAGCCTTCTCTTCTGGCAGATTTGCAGGAACTAATGAGTACTTACCCTTTGGATCAATCTCATTAATTACAACCTCAATCTTGTCGCCAACCTTCATAACCTCTTCTAGGTTTTCAATGCGCTTTCCACCATGCATCTTGCGGATTTGCGAGATGTGTAGCAAGCCATCTTTACCAGGAGCTAGGTTTACAAATGCACCAAATGTTGCAAGCTTTACAACGCTGCCATTGAACTTATCGCCAACAGTTAGTTGTACTGGATTTGCAATCGCATTGATTTGCGCCTTTGCAGCTTCAGCGGCAGATCCCTCAAGTGCTCCGATGTAGATAGTTCCATCATCTTCAATGGTGATATCTGCGCCAGTCTCATCTTGAATCTGGTTGATCATCTTGCCCTTAGGTCCGATAACTGCACCAATCATGTCGACTGGCACCTTGATCGAAATAATACGAGGAGCAAGTAGTGACATCTCATCTGGAGTATCAATTGCTTGCTTCATCACATCAAGAATTGCAAGACGTGCCTCCTTTGCTTGCAGTAATGCAGATGCAAGTACTGAAGCAGGAATTCCATCAAGCTTGGTATCTAATTGAAGTGCAGTAACAAACTCCTTTGTACCGGCAACCTTAAAGTCCATATCGCCAAATGCATCCTCTGCACCCAAGATATCGGTCAACGCTACATACTCAGTTTTGCCATCTACATCATCAGAGATCAGACCCATTGCAATACCAGCGACTGCTGCCTTAAGTGGCACACCAGCATTTAGTAATGACATAGTTGACGCACAAACAGATCCCATAGAGGTTGATCCATTTGAACCTAATGCTTCAGAGACCTGACGGATTGCATATGGGAACTCTTCACGTGTTGGAAGAACTGGAACCAATGCGCGCTCAGCGAGAGCACCATGGCCAATTTCTCGGCGCTTGGGTGACCCAACTCGACCAGTCTCACCAACTGAATATGGTGGGAAGTTGTAGTTGTGCATGTAACGCTTGTGGTTTTCTGGAGACAAGGTATCTAACTGTTGCTCCATCTTTAACATATTTAATGTTGTAACACCCAAGATCTGAGTCTCACCACGTTCAAATATTGCAGAGCCGTGAACACGAGGAATTACCTCAACCTCAGCGGTCAATGCACGAATATCACGAACTCCACGGCCATCAATTCGAATCTTCTCGCGAAGAACACGTTGACGTACTAACTTCTTAGTGACAGAACGAAGCGCTGCGCCAATCTCCTTAGTGCGCTCTGGGAAATCAACAGTTAACTTCTCAACTACTGATTTATTGATCTCATCCAGCTTTGTCTCGCGCTCCTGCTTTCCAGCAATAGTTAGCGCCTTGGCTAGATCATCCTTTGCAGCCTTTTCAACAACTGCATAAATATCATCTTGGTACTCAAGAAATACTGGGAACTCACCAGTTGGCTTAGCTGCAAGTTTGGCTAATGCCATTTGCGCCTCACACAATGTGCGAATAAATGGTTTTGCCGCTTCTAATCCTTCGCCAACAATCTCCTCGGTTGGCACAGTTGCGCCACCCTTGATTAGATCAATTGTCTTAGATGTAGCTTCTGCTTCAACCATCATAATTGCAACATCATTACCAGCAATACGTCCGGCAACAACCATGTCAAAGACAGCCTTCTCTAAATCAGAGTGATTTGGGAATGCAACCCATTGACCTTCAATTAAGGCAACGCGAACTCCACCAATTGGACCGCTAAATGGCAGACCAGCTAATTGAGTTGACATTGATGCTGCGTTAATCGCAATTACGTCATACATATGATCTGGGTTTAACGCCATCACAGTTACAACGATTTGAACCTCATTACGTAATCCCTTAATAAAGGATGGGCGAAGTGGGCGATCGATTAAACGACAGGTAAGAATTGCATCCTCTGATGGACGTCCTTCACGGCGGAAGAATGAGCCAGGAATTTTTCCAGCTGCATACATACGCTCTTCAACATCTACCGTAAGTGGGAAGAAATCAAATTGATCCTTCGGATTCTTTGATGCAGTAGTTGCCGAAAGCAACATGCTGTCATCATCTAGATATACAACAGCGGTTCCCGCTGCTTGACGAGCTAGTCGTCCAGTTTCAAAGCGGATCTCCCGCTTTCCAAATTTACCGTTATCAATCTTGGCCACGGCTGATTTAACATCTTGACCCTCCATGGGTCATCTCCATTTCTTACAAACTTTATCTGCGTTACTTAAGCCATTTCTTTGTCAGGCTTAATAACTAGCTTCCTACTAAAAGAGAGTGGATCTTCGATCGAAGTTCACGGCTAATTTTTAATTTTCCGGAAACCACTACCGAGGACCAAAACTCTTGCAATAAAGTTTTGTACTACTCGTTAATTAACTAATTTAGCTAATTAATTTATTTATCGACGGATACCGAGCTTTTCGATAACCGCTCTATAACGATCAATGTCAGTTTTCGCGAGGTACTGCAAAATACGACGACGCTTTCCTACCATTAATAACAAACCACGACGGTTGTGATGATCATTCTTATTTGTTTGCAAATGTTCTGTGATCTCATCAATTCGCTTTGATAAAAGTGCTACCTGTGCCTCTGGGCTGCCTGTGTCAGTCGCAGATGAGCCGTACTTGGTAATGATTTCCTTTTTAACCTCTGGCGATAATGCCATATTTGTATTGCTCCTTCTGTTCTTGTCACGAGGGCCTCGGTGTAAATCACGAAGGCACACTTTCTCGCTTTAGTGGGTAAAGATTACCAGCGCATAAGTGATAGGGAAAATCCAGTGTAATTTTCCGCTTAATTACTAGTCAATTTGCGGGCTTGATCACAATCAATCTTCATCTGATCCAGCAATGGCGCTAATCCGTCAAACTTCAATGTATCTCTTAATCTAAAACCAAACTCAAGCTTTGCTACTTTGTCATATAAATCTAAACCTATTTGATCAATTGCATACGCCTCTACTTGACGGGCACGAATACCGGCAAATGTAGGGTTTGTACCAATTGAAATTGCAGCTGCCCATCTTTGATCTTCTACAGTAAGCCAACCAGCGTAAACACCATCAGCTGGAATTGTGGCAAGTTTTTCTAAGCCAATATTGGCGGTTGGATAACCAATCTCTCGCCCACGTTTTTCACCATGAACTACTGGACCAATTAAGTAGTAATTACGAGTTAATAACTCATTGGCTCGCTCTATTTGACCATCAATAATTAATGAGCGAATTCGAGTTGATGAGATAGCTGATCCACGATCCTCTGCCAACTTAACAATACTTACATCAAAACCATACTTCGGACCAACTTGGGCTAAGTACTTTGGTGTGCCTTGTGCCTTATGACCAAAGTTAAAGTTTTGCCCAATTACGACATGCTCTGCAGCGAAGCGACCAATTAAAATATCCTCAATAAATTGATCGGCGCTTAATTGAGAAAACTCCTTGGTAAAGTTAATTACCTCAACTGCTTTAGCACCGGCCCTCTTTAGTAGTTCAATCCGATCTTTAAGTGAGATGATCTGGGTCGGCGTGCGCTCTGGTGCGACAACTGAAACTGGGTGTGGGTCAAAGGTAATCACCGTTACATCACCATGATCTCGAGCGGTAGTGATGATTTGTTGATGGCCAAGATGGACACCATCAAAGATGCCGATCGCAACAACCTTACTCATCTGCTTATTGTTTCATACTCAATTAATTGATGCGGCATTAACTAATATTGGCGCTGCTACCACCGCACCATTTTGTGTTTTATTTTCAAGTAACGCATAGAACCGATCTTGATTATCTACCGCCGTGGTAATTCCTTGATCTTTGCTTTGCGTGATGGTTCGACCAAAGCCGATCTCTCGAATTTCAGCAAGCTCTAATTTGCGGATTGGAAATACCTTGCCAATTGCAGTTGCGGTATCAAGCAGGGTGGCATCTGCAATTGATGCACATTGATCAATTGTAAATGGTGATACTAAGGTGCGATGAAGTGAGATTAGATGTCCACCAACCTTTAATGCATCCCCAAGATCTCGGGCAATTGCTCGAATATAGGTACCGGCTGAACAGGTAACTGTTATTGCTACCTCAATTGAATCTGACAAGTGGTTGATCTGCTTTACCGTTAACTCAAATACTTCAACATCTCTGGCAGGTATATCTAAAACCTCACCCTCTCGAACCCGTTGATGTGCAGATTTACCATCGATTTTAATCGCCGATACAGAGGATGGCCGTTGCTTTATCTTTCCAATAAATTTCGCTAGTTCTGCCTTAATTTGATCATCACTAATCTTTGAAGTATCCGCAGTTGAGATGACATCTCCTTCTTTATCATCGGTGTGCGTGGCACTTCCCAACGTGATCGTCGCTTCATAACCCTTTTTGCCATCTGTAATGTATTGAAGAAGTTTGGTAGCAACACCAACACCAAGAACTAAAACCCCAGTTGCCATTGGATCTAATGTGCCGGCATGACCTACTCGTTTAGTGTTCAACCGTTTGCGCACCATTGCAACCACATCATGGCTAGTCATGGCGCCTGCTTTATTTATTAGTAGAAAGCCATCCATTTAATTAATCATGTTTTTTGTAAGGATCTTCAAGAATTGGTTTAGCTCCAGCACGTAGCTTTGCTAGCTCCTCATCAGCTTTGTGCATCTGCTCAATTAGATCATTCATCTCTTTTGCAGAGTCCTCTAATCCATCTAGGAAAAATTCAAGTGATGGTGTTACTCGAATACCAAGGGCGCGACCAACCTCAGAGCGCAACATTCCTTTAGCGCTATTTAACGCTGCTGCAGTTGCTTCATGGGCTTGCGTATCACCAAGTACTGTATAAAAAATTGCGGCTTGTTGCAGATCACCAGTTACTCGAACATCGGTGATTGTGACAAAACCAAGCCGCGGATCTTTAATCCGCGTCTCGATCGTGGTTGCGATCAGCTCTTTAATCCGATCGGCGACCTTTAATGCCCGCTTACTTGCCATTTACTTATGCTCGTTTTTTCTCTCGGATCTCATAAACCTGAATTACATCGCCAACTTGTAGATCTTTAAATGATCCAAGTCCGATACCGCACTCAAATCCATCGCGGACCTCAGTTGCATCATCTTTAAATCTACGAAGTGAATCGATGGTTAGATTTTCACCAATTACAACACCAGCACGCATTGTTCTGGCTTTAGCATTTCGGCGAATAATTCCATCAGAGACCATACATCCAGCAATATTTCCAACCTTGCTTGATTTAAAGATATCTCTAACTTCAGCATTACCAAGTACTGCTTCTTCAAACTCTGGCTTGAGCAATCCCTTAAGTGATGCTTCGATATCTTCAATTGCTTTGTAGATAACGGTGTAGAACTTAATATCAACACCTTCATGATCGGCAAAGACCGCGGTTTGTGGCTCTGGTTTAACATTAAAGCCAATAATTACCGCAGTTGATGCAGATGCCAGCGTTACATCGTTCTTAGTAATTGCACCTACACCACGGTGAATAACACGAAGATCAACATCAGTTCCAACATCTAGTTGTACTAATGCATCCTCTAACGCTTCTACCGATCCAGATACATCTCCCTTTAAGATCAAATTCAAGGTACTTACCTTTGATTGCTCTAGGAAATCCTCTAGGGAAACCTTCTTGCGTGCCTTAGCAAGAGATGCATTTCGTTGCGCTAATTGACGCTTCTCTGCAATTTGTCTGGCGGTGCGATCATCCTCTGCCACCATAAATGTGTCACCAGCACCAGGCACTGAGGTAAAGCCAAGTACCTGTACTGGACGAGATGGACCAGCTTCATCAACTGTTTCACCATGCTCATCTAACATCGCACGAACACGACCATATGCACCACCGGCAACAATCGCATCTCCAACATGCAATGTTCCGCGTTGTACTAGAACTGTTGCAACTGGACCACGACCCTTATCAAGATTTGCTTCAATCGCAACACCACGTGCCACATCATCTGCAATCGCGCGTAGATCAATTGCCGCATCAGCGGTTAACAAAATTGCTTCTAGCAACTTATCAATACCTTGACCATTTAAAGCTGAAACATTGACAAACATGGTCTGTCCGCCATACTCCTCGGCAATTAAGTTGTACTCAGTTAATTGTTGACGGATCTTGTCTGGATTTGCACCCTCTTTATCCACCTTGTTAACTGCAACCACAATTGGTACATCAGCAGCTTGGGCGTGGTTTAACGCCTCAATGGTTTGTGGCATAACGCCATCATCAGCTGCGACTACTAGGACTGCGATATCAGTTACCTTCGCACCTCGCGCACGCATAGCGGTAAATGCTTCGTGGCCTGGTGTATCAATAAAGGTAACGGCGCGAGTATTGCCATCATGTTCGTGGTGAATTTGATAGGCACCAATGTGCTGGGTGATCCCACCCGCTTCAGATTTAACAACCTCAGTTGATCGAATTGCATCAAGTAATCGAGTCTTACCATGATCTACGTGACCCATTACCGTCACAATTGGCGAGCGCACAACTAGATCTGCTGGATCAATCTCAGATAGCTCTTGATCTAAATCAATATCAAACTCTTGTAGTAACTCACGATCCTCATCCTCGGGTGAGACGATTTGAATTAAAAAGCCAAGTTCAGATCCCAAAATTGCAAAGGTGTCTTCATCAACTGATTGAGTTGCAGTAACCATCTCACCAAGGTGAAATAGCGCTGAAACTAATGCAGCTGGATCTGCCTTTATCTTCTCGGCAAAATCCATAAGTGTGGCACCACGGCGCATCCGAATTACCGTTTTGCCATCACCACGTGGAACTACTGCACCACCTAATGTTGGTGCTGGTAAATTTTCAAACTCTTCGCGTCGCTCTTTCTTGCTGCGCTGATTTTTACCTTTGCTCTTTCCACCTTTACCAAATGCACCAGCTGCGCCACCGCGTTGTGGTGGACGACCGCCACCCTTACCTGCAAATGGTGCGCCACCGCCAGGAGTTGTAGATGATGGTGAACGATAAGGAGAGTTACCTTGTGGACGTGTACCTGGTGCACCACCTGGACGTTGTCCTGGTCCGCCACTTCCTGCATTTTGTGGACGTGCTGCAAAACCTGGACGAACAGATCCTGGACGTGAACCTTGCATATCACCACGTTGTCCTGGTGGACGTGCACCACCTTGTGTAGGTGGACGTTGTCCTGGTGCTAACCGTTGTTCACCTGGACGAATTGGTCTAGCTGGTGGACGTGGCATTGATGCGCCAGATGAAAATGGATTATTACCAGCACGTGGTGGACGTGGTAAAGATGTTGGTAATGCAGATGCTGCAGGTGGTGAAACTGGTGCCACCGGTGTTACTGGTGTAACTGGTGCTACTGGATTTAATTTTGGTTGATCTGCTACTAATTTTTTAGCAGCCTCTTGTAACTCAGGAGGTAGATCCTCAACTGATAATGGTTTAGCCGCCTCTTTTTTCGCAGCTGCTTTTTTAGCGGGAGCCTTCTTAGCTTTTGGCGCCTCTTCGCTGGGTGTTAGCTCTGGGAACTTATCCATCAACTTACGCAGCACTGGCGCTTCAACAGTTGATGATGCGGATCGGACAAACTCGCCGACCTCTTGTAATTTAGCTAGTAGCTCTTTACTTTCAAGCCCTAACTCTTTTGCTAATTCGTAAACGCGAACCTTTGACACTGATCTCCTGTCTTGGTTCGCAAACTTTTATGCGAACCTAAATTGCCCTGCTCATAATTTGTAGGTACTCATTAAAGTTTCATTCTCGTATCGCTCCATACAGTTAAATTAATTACTTAAACCTTTTAAGTAATCACTTACCTCTTGCGTATTTAACTGACCCTCAAAATTAAAGGCCCGATAAAAAGCTTTTCGTTCAATTGCGATCTCATAACAGCTGGTGTGAAGCCATGCTCCCCGGCCAGGCAGTTTATGAAATTGGTCGACCTTTATTACATTATCAACCAAAACTGTCCGAAATAAATCTGTCCAATTTTCTACATCCCGACATGCAATACAACTGCGCTGTGGGATCTTCTTGCTGAACATTGGCAACCTTACCCTAGGCCCCTTGATCAGGTGAAATATCAGCGTTAACTTCAGGCTGATCTACCGCCGGCGCCTTAATCTGCGTAACTGGATTATCTGGATGAATATCAATTCGCCACTGTGTCAGCCTTGCTGCAAGTCTGGCATTTTGCCCATCCTTACCAATCGCAAGTGATAATTGATAATCCGGGACAACTACCTTTGCAGATTTTGTTTCGAGATCTACTATTTCAACCGATGTCACCTTTGCTGGTGCAAGTGCATTAGCAACATATGTTGCTGGATCCTCACTGAAATCAATAATGTCAATCTTCTCGCCATTTAACTCATTCATTACATTTTGCGCACGTGAACCTTGTGGACCAATTAATGCACCCTTTGCACTAACTCCTGCGCGGTGTGTTCGCACCGATAACTTTGTCCGTGCACCAGCCTCGCGGGCAATTCCGACAATATCTACAATGCGATCTTTAATCTCTGGGCACTCAAGGGCAAATAACATCTTTACAAATGCAGGATGTGATCTAGAAAGTGTTACCTCTGGACCCTTTTCACCCTGCTTAACATCAACTACAAAACATTTAATTCGATCGCCATGTTTGTAAACCTCACCCTTAATCTGTTCAACCGCCGGCACCTTTCCTTCCACCCGGCCGAGATTTACATAAATAATCTCTGCATCTCTTCCCTGTTGTACAACTCCGGAAATTACATCACCAACACTGCCACTGAACTCAGTTACAACCTCAAGATCCTTCGCCTCACGCATCTTCTCTTTAATTATTTTTCGTGCAGTCTTATCAGCTAATTTGGCAAAGCCATCTGGATTATCAGTTATGGTGTCGATGCGATCACCATCTGGTCCTAAAACTGGAACATAAATTAACAGCTCACCAGTCTCACGATTTAAAACCGCTCGACCATGTGGCTTATGTTCTGGCAGTGCGGCGTAGGCGGCTGCTACCTCATTCTCAATTGAGCTAATCAATCGCTCAAGTGGTAATTTTTTCTCAGCTGCTAATATTTTAAGCGCTTCAACATCAACACTCATTTGGTTACCTGCTTAAACTCAATCTCAAGTGTTGCCCTCTTAATATCGGTGAAATTAACTTTGCGCTCATCCACTGTGACAGCCAATTGTGTTGAATCTTTTATTCGCCCCGAGATCTCGTTGCCATCATTTAAAATAATTTTAATCAGGCGATCCTTATTTTTCTGCCAATGTCTTGGCTTGGTAAGTGGACGATCTAATCCAGGTGATGTCACCTCGAGCGTAAATGGATTACTTCCCAGCGTTGGTAAATTTTCGACAATCTCACTAATCGCCTTAGTGGCAACAGTTACCTGATCAAGAGAGAGGTGGGTATCGCCATCAACAATTACGGTAAGCATGCTGCGTCTGCCAGCAGAGGTAATTGCTATATCTTCGACATAAAAACCAAGGGATTCAATGGCCGGTGTAATCGCGGCGGCAACCTGCTCTTTGTTACTCATTCTTTCTCATCTCTATATTAAGTTTTTTTAAAGCGTTGTGGCTAAATTCTAACTTATAAAGGTATCCCAAGCAACGCGCGCAATTAGCAAGGTAGTAACGATCAGAAATACTTTTCTAACCAACGAAGATCCACCCTTGATTGCCAGCTTTGATCCAATAATCGCACCAGTCACATTTGCACCAGCCATGATTAAACCTAATTGCCACCAAATATGGCCAGTTAGTTGAAAGCTTAAAATAGCTCCGATATTGGTTGAGAGATTAACTAACTTGGCAGTACCAGAGGCCTTTAGGAATGCGTAACCAATACCTGAAACTAGAAAGAAGACTAGGAAGGTGCCGGTGCCTGGACCAAAGATGCCATCATAAAAACCAATTGTTAAACCCATCAGTGCGACAAAAAATAATCTGCGATTGCGGGTGTACTTTAAATTCTCCGCCATACCGATCTCTGGTTTAAGCCAGGTATAGATCACCATGGCAATTAGCAGGAAAACAATAAATGGTTTGAAGAACTGCACCGGCACAGATGCAGCAAAGTAGGCGCCACCAATTGAACCGATAAAGGCTGGAACCATCATGGTAAGTGTTAATGGAATATCTGGCTTAATATTTTTAAAGTAATTACGAGCAGCAGCTGCGGTGCCAAAGGCAGATGGCACCTTATTAGTTCCTAGTATTAATGGCAGCTCTTTATTTGGTAGCCCTAAGATCAAGGCTGGTAATTGAATTAATCCCCCACCACCTGCCATTGCATCAACAAAGCCAGCAAAGCCAGAGGCGATAACTAGAAGAATTACTATCTCAATATCCATTTAAAACTTACTAACTTCGAAAGGCTTTTACAACATCACCAACTGCAACCTCTGATTTATCACCAGATTTGCGATCACGTACCTCTACCTTGCCATCTGCTAGCGCCTTACCAACAATAATTATCTTTGGAATACCAATTAACTCTGCATCCTTAAATTTAACTCCTGGGCTTGCTTCCCGGCGATCATCCAATAAAACCGATAAGCCAATTGCCTCTAGCTGCTGACCAATCTTTTCGGCAGTTTCAAATGGCAGATCCTCTTTACCAGTTGCCACAATATGTACATCAGCTGGCGCTACCTCTGCTGGCCAATTAAGTCCGATCTCATCAAATGTTTGTTCTGCAATTGCAGCAACTGCACGGGATACACCAATTCCATAGGAGCCCATCGTTACAACCTGTGGCTTACCCGCTTGATCTAAAACTGTTAGTCCTAATGCTTGTGCGTACTTGCGACCTAATTGAAAGATATGGCCAATCTCAATTGCACGATCAATAATGACCGGCTTTGCACACTTTGGACAAGCATCTCCGGCTTTAACCTCAGCCGCTTCAATATATTGATCAACCTTAAAATCACGACCGCAAACCACAAAGCGAGCATGGGTATCCTTTTTATTTGCACCAGTTACCCAATCTGATCCATCTACAACTCGTGGATCAGCGTAAAGTTTTAAACCAAACTCCTTAGCCTTTTGCGGACCGATATAACCCTTTACCAACTTTGGATACTTTGCAAAATCTGCATCTTCAAATAGTGCTAGCTCTGTTACACCAGCAAGATTTGCCTGTACTCGCTTTAGATCAACCTCACGGTCACCTGGTACTAGTACACAGATCGGCTCGCCATCCTTCATTAACATGACATTTTTCAAGGTATTAGCAGCGGTGATATTTGCCTTGCACTTTGAATTTAAAACCTCAACTAGCAGATCAATGGTTGGTGTATTTGGCGTATCTAAAATCTCAATTGCACCAGCAGCTTTTCCGGCAAATGGTTTAACGACAGTTGTCATTGCCTCGACATTTGCTGCGTATCCACAATCATTACAAAGCACATAAGTATCTTCACCAGTTGGACATGGTGCTAAAAACTCTTCAGATTTAGAGCCACCCATCGCACCGCTCATGGCAGAGACAATGTTGTACTTAAGTCCTAAACGATCAAAGGTTTTAATGTAAGCGGCGCGATGTGCGTTGTATGAAGCCTCAAGGCCGGCATCATCTACATCAAATGAGTAAGAGTCCTTCATAACAAACTCACGTCCTCGAATAATTCCACTGCGTGGGCGTGGTTCATCCCGATACTTTGTTTGAATTTGATAAATAGATAGTGGTAAATCCTTATAAGATGAAAACTCACCTTTAACCATCAAGGTAAACATCTCTTCATGAGTTGGTCCTAGAAGAAAATCATTTCCTTTGCGATCCTTTAATCTAAATAGATCTGGACCGTACTCTTCCCATCTATTTGTTGCCTCGTAAGGCTCCTTTGGCAACATCGCTGGAAAGTGAACCTCTTGAAAACCAGCTGCATCCATCTCTTCGCGAACAATATTTTCAATCTTGCGATAGGTGCGATAACCAAGTGGTAACCAGCTGTAAATTCCAGCAGCAATTCGGCGAACATAACCGGCACGAACTAATAATCGGTGGGAAGCGACCTCAGCATCAGCTGGATCATCACGCAAGGTGCGCAGCAATAAGGTGGACATTCGCAACATGCGGGTAAGCCTACCTACTGACTACCGCTTAGCGGAGTAGGTTCGCAATCATGGTTGATTTTGAACCAAATTTTCTTACTTGGCGCTTGATTATTTAGCTTTAACCTTGTCCAGAAAGTCGCCGTTGTACCTAAGTGTCAGAGTGAAACCTGAAAGATTTCGGGAAGTAATAATTGATGCATCGCCAGAATCATTCGTATTGACTCTATAGGTAATTGATTTAAAACCTTTTCTAGTGGCAGAAACAATCAATCGATCTTCGGCAACATTAGAGGAGATTAATAGCTGATACTTTCCATTTGATCTCTTATTTACGCCAAGAGTTGCAGATGGATCTTCCTCTTCACCTTCATCTTCAACAGCTGTTACATTTTGATTTGATTTCGCAGTTGGAGTTGGAGTAGGAGTCGGAGCTACTGTGCGTGTATCTGAGACCGTAGATGTTGGAGTCGGAGTTGGAGACGGTGTTGCTGTGCTTGTTTCTACTCTAGTAGGAGTTGAAGATGCTGTGCTGGTCTCTGAGGCCGTAGGTGTTGGAGTAGGAGTCGGAGTTGGTGCTCCTAAGGTTGTAAAGCTCTTTGAAGAAGTAAAACTAGAGCCAGCAATCGATCCATTTATTGTAAATTGATAAGTTGTACCAGCAACTAATCCAGTTAAATTATATGCAACGCTGTATTGGTTTCCACCACTATTACCTGTGCAAGAGGACATGGAATCTAACCATGTGGGTGAATAGCTTCCAGAATTTATTACACCTGATGGGCCGGAAACTGTGTAAGAGTAATTCAAATTATCTCGCTTTGGATACAACATCGAACCTGAGGGTGATTCCAAACATGTGACCCATTGAATTTGGTTCTGGCTATCCGCAATCCCGTCCTGTCTTCCGTAAATTTCAGATGTCCTACCGCTAATTAGCCAGATACCGACATTCATCTGAGAGTTCGCATTTGAAATGGGTAAAAACATAGAAAAGAAAAATGTTAAGGCAGCAACTTTTACAATTCTCTTTAGCATCCCGACCTCCATATTTTGAGTATCCTCTTATTGCTCTAGATAGTAAAGCCAGTATTTAATAATTAATCATGAACAATTGAGGCCTTTAGCGGAAATTTAGGAGGTAGTTACCGTAGGTTGACCTGAAGCGACACCAGCCGCTTCCATCTCATCGGCAAGGCGCATCGCCTCTTCGATTAAGGTTTCTACGATTTGTGCCTCGGGAACAGTTTTAATTACTTCACCCTTTACAAATATTTGACCCTTGCCATTTCCAGATGCAACACCAAGATCTGCTTCACGTGCTTCACCAGGTCCATTAACTACACAACCCATAACTGCAACACGAAGTGGAACAGTCATTCCTTGTAATCCGGCCTGCACCTTTTCAGCGAGTGAGTAAACATCTACTTGGGCACGGCCACATGATGGACAGGAGACGATCTCAAGTTTTCGTTGACGCAAATTTAATGATTCAAGAATTGAGATTCCAACCTTTACCTCTTCAACAGGAGGTGCGGAAAGTGATACTCGAATTGTGTCGCCAATTCCTTCAGCTAATAAAATACCAAATGCGGTTGCAGATTTAATTGTGCCTTGGAATAGTGGTCCCGCTTCGGTAACACCAAGATGTAATGGGTAATCACACTTTGCCGCAAGTAACCGGTAAGCCTTAACCATCGTTACTGGATCATGATGTTTTACGGAAATTTTAATATCAGAGAAACCATGCTCTTCAAATAAGGATGCCTCCCATAACGCTGATTCAGCTAATGCTTCAGGTGTTGCCTTGCCATACTTTGCTAACAATCTTGGATCTAATGAGCCAGCATTAACACCAATTCGAATTGGAATACCAGCATCCCCCGCCGCCTTGGCAACCTCTTTAACCTTGTCATCAAATTGTTTAATATTTCCTGGATTAACTCGAACTGCAGCACAACCAGCATCGATTGCGGCAAAAATATACTTTGGTTGAAAGTGAATATCGGCAATTACTGGAATCTGTGATTTCTTAGCAATCTGCGCAAGTGCATCTGCATCATCTTGAGATGGAACTGCAACTCGAACTATTTGGCAACCAGATGCGGTTAATTCGGCGATCTGTTGCAAGGTGGAGTTAACATCTGAGGTAAGTGTTGTACACATAGATTGAACTGAAACTGGTGAATCACTGCCAACTAAAACTGAACCAACCTTTAATTGCCGGGTCTTGCGACGAGGAGCAAGTGTTGGTGGTGGCGCCGATGGAATTCCGAGATCAACCATGGCCTTACTTTAACCTAATTAGAGATTTAATCTAATTGGATTAAAGATATCGGCGGCGAGTAAAACAATTGATAAGCCAGCCATGAGTACAAAAACCACCATTGTGATTGGAGTTAACCGCTCTACATCAATTGGTGCTGGTTTTGGCAAGCCCCGTCGTTTAGCGATTAGGTTTCGAATGCCATCTGCAATAGCTACCGCCATGTGACCGCCATCTAGTGGAAGTAATGGAAGCAGATTAAACATACCGACAAAGATGTTGAGGGATGCAACAATTAAAATAAAGGTAGCGATCTTCTCATTAGTGGTTAACTTTTCAGTGCTGGCAGTCTCACCACTGACACGTGCAACACCTACGACTCCGACTAGGCCTTCTGGATCTCGCTCGCTGGTGCCAAAGGTTTGGGAGAGTAGATCTGGAATCTTGGTTGGTAATGAAACCAGCGCAGTTATCGAGTTTTGTAAAATCTCACCGGTGAAAGTGGTGGCACGCACAGTTGCAGCGATTGGATTAAATCTAATTGTGCCAACCTGGTTGATTACGCCAATTACACCAATTGGTTGACCATCTACCATTCGAGTAGCTGGGGTTAATTGAATCTGTAATTGATCACCATTGCGATCAATCAACAAATTAAGTGGTTTGCCTGCACTGGCGCGAATTACCGTTACCGCATCTGACCAAAGTTCAAAACTTTCACCATCTATTTCTACAATCTTATCGCCGGCGATTAAACCTGCATTTTTCGCAGGGGATGGAGTTGAAGCGGCGCCACAAACCTCAGTTGCACTTTGCGGCACACATTGTGCGATCTCTTTAACTTGATTGGTTACAGAGGTAACGCCAACTGCGCCAAATAAGGTGATAAGCAGTACAAAACCAATTACAAAGTGCAAAAATGATCCAGCACCTAAAACAATTAATCTTTGGGTAATTGTTCCCTTAATAAAGGCGCGATCAGCATCTGCTGGTGCTAACTCCTCGCGCGGTGACATGCCAACGATTCGGCAGTACCCACCCGCTGGAATTGCCTTAAGCCCAAACTCGGTCTCACCACGTTGGGTGGACCAGATCTTTTTTCCAAAGCCTAGGAAAAACTCAGTTACCTTCATGCCAAATTTTTTCGCAGTTAGGTAATGCCCAGCCTCGTGGATCATTACCGAAACTAACAATGCGACTACAAATGCCAAGATGCCCAAGAGGGACAACATTTAAATTAGCTCCTTAATTAAGCTCTCTGCTTTACTGCGCGCACTCTGCTCGATAGCACTGACATCAGCGATATCTCTAATTGTAGTTGGCGTATTACTTCCATGCAGTTGTACTACCTGCTCAACAATCTCAATTATTGCTGTGAACTTAATCTTTCCTGCCAAAAACGCAGCGACCGCCACCTCATTAGCGGCATTGAAGATTGCCGGTAATCCACTTCCTAACTCACCACAACGACGAGCTAAATCAATCGATGGATAACGCTCATTATCAATTGGTGAAAAATTCCAGGTGTGTGATTGAGTCCAATCAATTGCCGGTGTTGCCTTATTAATTCGATCTGGATATGCCAATGCATATGCAATTGGCCCCTTCATATTTGGTGGTGATGCTTGCGCAATTGTTGAACCATCATTGAACTCAACCAATGAGTGCACCACAGATTGCGGATGAATTACCGCCTCAATTGCGCTGTATGGCAGATCAAACAGGTAATGCGCCTCAATAATCTCAAGTCCTTTATTTACCAATGTCGCTGAGTTAATTGTTACCACCTCACCCATTGACCAGGTTGGATGGTTTAACGCATCTGTTACAGATACATCTGTTAAATCTGCACGGTCTCTAAATGGTCCACCACTTGCCGTCAAAATTAACTTTTTAACATCACTTACCTTGCCAGCAAGCATCGCTTGAAAAATTGCGCTGTGTTCAGAGTCAACTGGAAATAGATTCTGGCGACCAAACTTCATTACTAAATCACCACCAGCAACTAGTGACTCTTTATTTGCTAGCGCCACCTTATTTCCAACACCAAGGGCAGAAAGTGTTGGGCCAAGGCCGATTGAGCCAGAGATACCATTTAAAACTATGTCACATGGCAGAGCAGCTATTTCAACTGATGAGTTATCGCCATCAATTACCTGCACCCCATCAACCGCCGGGGCCGGGGCCATGCTGCCTACAATCGGAACTTTAAATTTCTTTGCCTGCTCCATTAATAATTTAGGATTTTTCCGACCTGCACTCATGCCAACTATGCGAAATTTATTTGGGTTTGCTGAGATTATCTCTAGCGCCTGAACGCCGATCGAGCCGGTCGAACCCAGCACTACTACATCTCTTATTCCGCTCACCTGCGTATAGTATTTAACCATGTACTCAGAGGCTAAATCACCGCTCGCTCAAAAGCGCAATATTGTTACTGCAATCCCCGGCCCTAAATCACAGGCGTTAATTGAACGTCGCAAAGATGCAGTTTCGGCATCCCTTGGAATGGCGTTGCCAGTATTTATTGAACGAGCAGATGGAGCAATTATTCTCGATGTCGATGGCAACTCAATCATTGATTTAGCTGCTGGAATTGCAGTTGTAAATGTTGGTCATGGAAATACCAAGGTAATTGAGAATGTAAAGCGCCAAATTGATGCCTTTACTCATACCTGCTTCATGATTGTTCCATACCTAGGTTATGTTGAAGTTTGCGAAGCGCTAAACCGTTTAACACCTGGAAAGTTTAAGAAGAAATCAGTTTTGATGAACTCAGGTGCTGAAGCGCTAGAGAACGCCGTAAAGATTGCTCGCAGTTACACAAAGCGCCAAGCGGTGGTTGTATTTGAACATGGCTACCACGGTCGAACAAACTTAACGATGGCGATGACCGCCAAGAACATGCCTTACAAAGATAGCTTTGGTCCTTTTGCACCAGAGATTTACCGCATGCCAATGGCTTATCCATTTCGTTGGAATGGTGATCAAGCAAAGTGTGCGCAAGAGGCGCTTGAGATGATCACTCATAAAATTGAAAAGGAGATCGGCGGTAAAAATGTTGCTGCGATCGTAATTGAACCAATTCAAGGTGAGGGTGGATTTATTGTTCCGCCAAAGGGCTTCCTGCCAGGTCTTGCTAATTATGCAAAAGAGAATGGCATTGTCTTTATTGCCGATGAGGTACAAACTGGATTTGGTCGAACTGGTCAGATGTTTGCAAGTGAGGATGAGAATGTCGAACCAGACATCATCACAACCGCTAAGGGAATTGCTGCTGGCTTGCCACTATCTGGTGTAACAGGGCGTGCTGAAATTATGGATTCAATTCACCTAAGTGGTTTAGGTGGCACCTATGGTGGAAATCCAATTGCATGTGCTGCTGCCCTTGGCGCAATCGAGACAATTGAATCTGAGAATTTGGTCGAGCGGGCAAATAAAATTGGCAAGATAATGTCAGATGCACTTAACGCGATGATGAAGAAGTACCCAATTATTGGCGAGGTTCGTGGCCGTGGTGCGATGCAAGCAATTGAGTTAATTAAGCCAGGAAGTAATGAGCCAAACTCAGAGGCACAACTTGCCATCATTAAGTTCTGTATTAATCAGGGTGTATTAATTATTTCAGCTGGTACTTATGCAAATGTAATTCGCCTACTGCCACCACTTACAATTAATGAGGATCTACTTCGTGAAGGTCTATCTGTCCTTGAAGCGGCGATCGCCTCAATTAAGTAAGTGCTAGCGATCCAATAGATTTCTAGTTGGTGAGTAAGTTCCACCAGATCTCTTTAATGCAATCGCACTTAACGCTTCTAGTACTACTCGATTAGCCAAGATAGCTGTGATATCACTGCTGTCATAAGCAGGAGCAACCTCAACCACATCGACACCAACAATTGGTAGCTCTAAACAGATTCGGCGAACCGCCTCTAGCAACTCACGGCTAGTCATTCCACCTGGTTCAGGTGTGCCAGTGCCAGGTGCCATACCTGGATCTACAACATCAATATCAACTGATAAAAATACGCCATCACATTGATCAGTCAGAATTGCAAAGGATTCATCTAAAACTGTCTTCATGCCGCGATGATGAATCTCAGTCATCTCATATGACTTCATCCCTTTGCCAGCCATCCAATTTAAAGTCTTCTCATCTGGCCAGTAACCACGAAGTCCTAATTGCAAGAAGCGATCGCCACGAACTGCACCGGATTCAATTAATCTGCGCATCGGCGTGCCATGACCAATTAGCGCACCATAATGATCCTCACCAGTATCAGCGTGTGCATCAAAGTGAATCATCGAAACTTTTCCCTTACCTAAATGATTAGCAACGCCAGTCACATCAGCCGATGCGATTGAGTGATCCCCACCTAATACAACTGGAATTGCACCAGCTCTTGAGATCTTCTCTGTCGCTGCCTCAAGAACTTTAAGAGATGCAACTAAATCACCACCTGGCATTAATAAATCACCAGCATCATAAATCTTTAATTTTTGTAATGGATCTATCCGCATTGAAAGATGTGGTCGTAGACCATCATGTGGCAGGTAATCCCCCATGCGAATTGCTTGTGGTCCCATCTTGGCGCCACTGCGATGTGAGGTTCCGCTATCAATTGGTGCACCAACAATAATTACATCAGCACCTTTGTAAGTTTCTGGCTTATCTAAATCACAACGGGCAATTCCAAGAAAGGTGAAATCTGGGCCGTACATATTGCCGATGTTGGTCATGCTGTAATTGTATAACATTAAAGTCTTTAAAAGCCTTTCAATATGACAACCAAAAACTAGAGAATCGATATAGATTCTTTGCTTTAGCTAAATTTGAAACCCTAGCAAGATTGGGGGAAAATTCAACAATAAATGATCACTTTTTTACTGTATAAACTCCTATAAACCTTTTTGTAGATTCAGAATTCATAGATTTGAATTGCACATTGGCCTTGTACGTTGGTGATTTGTACTTATCATTTGGCATTGGTGAGGATAGTAGAAAGCATGCGCCTTTTTTATGTATCTTTAAATTGCCTCCAATATCACCTTCAAATGTATCGTGAGAAATAGAGCAAGCTCCCATCGAATCAGCAAACCAAGAGATAGGAACGCCACCCTGTGAAAGTCTCGGCAATGAATACTGCTTACCGATCCTTGGATTTTTTGGAATATTTCCTATTGAAACTTTGTCAGATAATTTAACAAGACCAATATCTTTTGAGAGATTAAGTAAATCTGAAGGCTTTGTGTCAATATTAAGATTGACCAGAGAGGTACTTTCACTTAATCCTTCTTGTGAAATATTTAATGATCCTTGTACATTTTTATAATTCATAACGTTGATTCTTTTTAATCCAAGACTATTATCTATTCTGCAAGGAACAATAAAACCTGAAACTAACGCAAATGTTCTTCCATAAGTATCTAAACCTGCTTCCGCCTGCCATCTAATCCCCATAATGGGGTGATCCACTGGCGGGTCAATCTCTCGATTCCATGCAGCCGGCATGGCAAAAGATTGAGATTCTTGAGACAAGCAAATATTTTTTGCGCCAACCCCTTTTATGACAACCAGATCTGCTCCAAGTTTTGTGCTATCTGTATAGTTAACTTTGAATGTAACAATATCCCCTACGGAATATGGACCTTGAGTTATCTGCTCAACCGAAACTACTTCAATGATATTTCTGTCCGTTGCCGAAGCTTGAGTAATTGGAATAATCATTAATGAGCAAATTGTCAGAATAATCTTTTTGCGCATCATATGTGCATAGTACCCGACCTGATCAAAGAAGTAACCCTTAAAGAAATGGCCAATAGCAATGATTTGCATGGAGCTTAAAACTAAAAAACGCCTTATCTAAATCACAACGGGCAATGCCAAGGAATGTGAAATTTGGGCAAACATATTGCCGATGTTGGTCATGCTGTAATTGTATCGGAGTTACTTCTGGATAGGCAGAACAAAATCAAGAGGCACTTCAAATTTTGCTTCTCTCTTACTTGAATCCTTGTAATTCAGATAAACTCTGAGAAAATATCCACCACTGTAACCTTTTAATCTTTCACCTTGTAAATATGAAAGTGGAATGGTCAAGTCCATGGTCTTAGATTCACCTGCTTTTACATACTGCCAGTCATAATTTCCTTTCACCACGATGTGTTGTACGCCTTCAGAGTGTTGAACTAAAACTCTAATTATATTTGCATCCACTTTTGATCTGAGAGTTACTGGAAATTTCATCTCCGCTGAAGAGTTGACAGTTAGCCCTCCCCAGTTAATAGGGCTTAAATAATCTACCTCTAAATCATTTTCTATGCTCCCAGTTTTCAGAATTGTCGCAACTGAGTCATAAAGATTAACTTTCTCAATGGGTGTTGGTGTTGGCTTTTTTACAGCACCGCCCTTATTCCAAACCAATTTCTTTCCAGATTTCGTACAGGTAAATATCTTCCCGGCAACAACAGATTTGATTCCCGCTTTTTTACATACAGCACCAGCTTTTGCTGCTGCAGTTGCTGGAGATAATGGAGTTAATAAAGAGATTATTAAAGCCAAGGCAAGTACTTTTCTATGCTTCATTCCTGAACCCTATACTTCTGTCTAACGAACGACTCATCGCCATAGTTCTGACTGCTAATCACTATCTTATTTTACGGAAAACGAAGCATTTGGTATCAATGCCGGACATAGTTGACCGGGGGCAACTAGTGGTTCAAAATGCCACCACTCATTTTCATATACGCGACATAAGCCAAATTTATATCCATTTATTTCAAGCCACTTCGCACCAGCTGGTCCAGTTGGATAATTAACATCTATGGCAATTCCTTTTGGATGATGAGATAGGTCTGGCGGTAAAACCCATTTACTTGCCTCCTCAACAGTTTTGTATTTCTCAACTGCTTCATTGAATAAAACAAGTTGCCTATCTTTGCTTCTAAAACCAGAGGTTATATATATTTTTACTCCCTCCAATTCTGCTTGAGCTTGTGCTGCTAGAAATCTATTTTTTACCATTGGATTTAAATCAAAGACATCTTCGCTAGGTGCAGTAATTTGGGTTGCGCCAAGTGATTGCTGCTCGGTCATGCATCCAATTGTTTCTGTAGTTTGCCAATAGTAATTAGTAGTTTGCTCAAAGCACCACAACGGCGTTTCTATCACTACTGCAACTGGTGTCGCCTCTTGATATGTATCTTTTTCATAGTAAATAACTGAGATCAAAAGGACCAATAGATACCCGGTACCAAAAAGTGCGAGATACCTTTTTTCCATTAAAGAAGTGTAATTATGTGAGTGCTATCTATCAATATCAGATTTGAAATTAGAAGTTAAAGTTATGAAAGCTTGCTCTTGCGTTTGCTGGCTAGGACCTGTCCAACAATCACAATTGCCAAAGCAATAAAGAACATCGCTGCACCAATCACATTTGCTTGTGCTGGTACGCCTCGAATCGCTGAGGTATAAACAAACTTTGGAAAGGTAATTTCAGTACCAATGGTGAAGTTGGTGATGATGAAATCATCAAATGAAAGGCTGAAGGCCAACAGCGCAGCAGCTGCGATACCTGGTGCTACTAATGGCAATGTCACTCGGCGGAAGGTTTGCCATTCGTTGGCGTATAGATCCATCGCCGCTTGTTCCAGTCGTGGATCAAGGGATGCAATTCGCGCTTTAACTGTTACAACCACAAAGGAGATACAAAACATGATGTGCGCAATAATTGTTGTAACAAAGCCAGTATCAACTCCTAATCCAATAAACATAGTAAGTAAAGATGCGCCAAGAACAATCTCAGGAGTTGCCATTGGTAGGAAAATTAGTAGGTTTGTAGATGAGCGACCTTTGAAGTGATATCTACCTAGTGCAAAGGCGATTAAGGTTCCTAAAATTGTGGCAAATATTGTGGAGGTTAAACCAATCTTTAATGAGTTACCAAGTGCGGTACAAATTTCAGGCGCAGCACATGGATTTGCCCAATTCTTTAGGGTGAATCCCTTCCAGGTTAAATTACTTTTGCCACCGTCATTAAATGAAAAAGCGATGGTGTAAATAATTGGAATAAAAATATAGGTGAATGCTAAGAAGGCGTAGATTCTGATTAGATTCTTAGAGGCCCAACGCTTAACTGATCTCATACTAACTCCTCAGTACCAGCTCTTCGGATATAGAAGGTCACTAAAATTAATATTGCAGCCATCAACATAAATGAGAGCGCTGCTGCAGTTGGGTAATCAACTATTCGGAAGTAGTAAGCATCAATTACATTTCCCAGCATCTTGCTCTTGGGATCTCCCAAGATTGCCGCATTTATGTAATCACCAGCTGCTGGAATAAAGGTTA
Organism: Bifidobacterium breve; assembly: GCA_945883755.1. Taxonomy (GTDB): domain Bacteria; phylum Actinomycetota; class Actinomycetes; order Nanopelagicales; family Nanopelagicaceae; genus Nanopelagicus. Next base: position 56,701 of record CAMCXX010000004.1, read on the forward strand.
GTAATGTGCCAGCAACAACACCTGGCATGGAAAGTGGCAGCGTTACCTTTCTAAATGTAGTTAAGCCATTTGCATATAGATCGCCGGCCGCCTCCATGGTGCGTGGATCAATTCTTTCTAAGCTGGCATAAAGTGGCAGCGTCATAAATGGCAGGAAGTTGTAGGTAAGTCCGGTGACTACGGCAAATGGTGTTGCGGTAATTGAGGTGGTGTCACCAATAATTGAAACCGCTCGGAGCGCCGAGACAACCGGTCCCTCCTCACCCAAAATCTGCTTCCATGCAATTGTGCGAAGTAAGAAAGAGGTAAAAAATGGTGCGATCACCATTACTAATAAAATATTTTTATATCGGCCAGATTTAAAGGCGATCGCATACGCCAATGGATAAGCAATTGCTAGCGCCAAGATGGTGGCTAGAGTTGCATATAGAAATGAGCGATAGAACTGCTCCTTGCTGGCTAAGAAAGCATCTATGTAATTTTGAAAACGGTATGTCTGTTCAAAAAAACCGATCTCACCAGCTGGAGTTTTAGTTGAGGTAGCACCTAATTGCAGAATGGGAAAGATAAAAAAGATGCTGAGCCAGATTAAGCCAGGTGCAAGGAGAAGATATGGAATTAGCGAGCGATTGTTTTTTAAACCTTTTAACCTATTTGTAGTTTTCTGAACATGCAAAAAAGCCACTGTTAGTGAGCTCCTGCAGATGCATCTTGGCTGCCATCTAAACCAAAGGTAAACATCGGCTCCCAAGAGAGAACAACTTTTTCGCCCTTTTTAAGGAAATCAGAGTCATCATCATTTTGTTCAAAGACCATTAACTCTTTGCCCCATGGCATCTCTACCTGATACTGGGTTGAAACACCGATGTAGGAGATATCAGATACGACGCCGCCAGTTAATACATTGCCAGTTGCGCCCTTGCCCTCTGGTGCAATTCTAAATTTTTCCGGTCTGATTCCAGCCAAAATTGAAGCACCCGTTGCTGATGAACGACGCTTTGGCATTGCGATCTTATTGCCGTGCAAATCAACAATTAAATTATCACCATCATTGCCACTGACAGTTCCTGGAATTAAATTAGATTGACCTAAGAAGTTAGCTACAAATGCTGTCTTTGGTGAGTCATAAAGATCATCGGGTGATCCCATCTGCTCGATCTTGCCATTGTTCATAACGGCAATTGTGTCCGCCATGGTCATCGCCTCTTCTTGATCATGAGTTACATGCACAAAGGTGATACCTATTTCAGTTTGAATCCACTTTAACTCAATCTGCATCTGTCGGCGCAGTTTTAGATCAAGAGCGCCAAGTGGCTCATCAAGCAGAAGTAATGCTGGTCGATTAACAATCGCACGTGCAACTGCAATACGTTGCTGTTGACCACCAGATAATTGACCTGGCTTGCGTTGAGCTAGTTGTGGTAATTCAACTAAGTTTAAAACCTTATCTACCTGCTCCTTGATTAAATCATTGGAGATTCCACGTCGGCGTAAACCAAAGGCGATATTTTCATAAATTGAAAGGTGTGGAAATAATGCGTAATTTTGAAAGACGGTATTAACTGGGCGTTGATAAGGTCTCATATCGGTGATATCGGTTGTACCAACATGAATCGAACCCGAGGTTGGCTCTTCTAATCCAGCGATCATTCGCAAGGTTGTGGTCTTGCCACAACCTGATGGACCAAGCAATGCAAAGAAAGAACCTTTGGCAATAGTTAAGGAGAGATCATCAACTGCAACAAAATCTCCAAATGTCTTTGTGAGATTACGAAGAATTAAATCTCCGCGTGCAGATGTAGATGCATCCTGCGCCATTTACCAAGCCCCCTTAAAAAACTAAATCTAAATTTAGATATTTCCAGATGCTTCTTGGAAAGCGGTCTGGAAGGAGGTCTCTTCAGCAACTGTTAAGTCACGGAAAATTTTCAAGCGAGATAATGTTGAAGCTGATGGGAAAATAAACTCACTCTTTGCAAGCTCTGGATCAATACTCTCCATCGCCTCCTGTGCGCCCTTTACTGGTGTTACATAATTGATGTAAGCAGCAGCGGTAGCAGCAACAACTGGGTCGTAGTAGTAATTCATCAAAGTACTTGCCTCTGTTGCCTTAGATGATGTCATGGGAATCATGAAGTTATCACCAGAGATGGTTCCGCCTGATTCTGGAATTGCGAAATCAAATTTGCCATCATTTTCTAGCGCTAATTGGAAGATATCGCCAGACCAACCAATTACGGCAACCGCATCTCCGTTGAAGAGATCCTGGACATAATCATTTCCCTTTACCTGGCGGATAAATCCATCTGAAATCTTGCCTGTCATGAAATCAATTGCATTCATAAATTGGTCTTCCGTGAATGGTTTTGCGATGTCTACGCCTTGGTATTGCAAAATAATGCCGATGGTGTCGCGCATCTCTGATACGACCTCCACCTTGCCCTTATTGGCTGGTGCAAATAATTGATCTACAGTTTTAATACCACCAGGAATCTTCTCTTTATTCCAACCAAAGCCACCCATAATTCCCTGGTAGGTCATTGTCTTCTTGCGGCCTGGATCAAATGTTGGATTTAATAATGAATCAAGGATATTTACCTTATTTGGAAGCGCGGCTTCATCTAGATCTTGTAGGTAACCAAGACGTGCCCAACGAGCGGTCATCCAATCGGTTAAGGTAACAATGTCATAACCAATATCTTTATTTGCTTGAAGCTTTGGCTGTACTGGTGCATTGAACTCATCATTATCATTAATTACTTCACTGTACTTAACATCAATTCCGGTTTGCTCGATAAATGCAGTAAGTGTTGGAAATGAAATTCCATCATCTGCTAAATCTAAATACTCAGGCCAATTTGCCCAGCGAAGTTGTCCGCCGCCACCGCCGCTACCACTGCTACATGAAGCAAGTGCAAGTGCTGCTCCTGCGCCACCAACTCCTGCCAACACTGTTCTGCGGGATAATGATTTTGAAATTAAGTTTTTAATCTCTGATGGAATCGAATTATCTGCCGCTAACTTATTTAACTTACTCTTTTTTGAGTTACTTGAGTTATTTGTGTTGGAGCTGTTGTTGGTCATCGCACCACTTTCTGATCAGGGCTGAGAGAGATCAGCCACTTGGATTAGCGAAATCCTAGACCCCAAAAGCGCTGCTGTTAAGCATTTATATTGGTCATTACATGCTTAATTCTGGTGTAATCCTCAAAGCCGTAACCTGAGAGATCCTTACCAACTCCAGATCGACCAAAACCACCATGAGGCATCTCAGCCACCAGCGGAATATGGGTGTTGATCCAGACGCAACCAAAATCAAAGGCCTTCGCCAATCGCATCGCCCGACCATGATCCTTTGTCCAAACACTTGAAGCTAGACCGTACTCAACCCCATTTGCATACTCAATCGCCTGGCTCTCATCTGTGAACTTTTGAACTGTAATAACTGGACCAAAGATCTCATTTTGAATGATCTCATCATCTTGTTTTAGATCAACTACAACAGTTGGTGCAAAGAAAAATCCTGGGCGATCTAATACCTTGCCGCCGGCAGTTACTTTGGCATGTGCTGGCAGGCGATCAATGAAGCCTTTAACTCGCTCTAATTGATTGGCATTATTTACTGGGCCAACTAATACATCCTCATCTGGATTTCCTACTGCAATCTTATCCTTAGCTTGTTCAGTTAATAACTGCACAAATTTATCGTAAGCACTCGCTTCAACAATTACTCGAGTTGCAGCGGTGCAATCTTGGCCAGCATTAAAGAAGCCAGCAACTGCAATACCTTCTGCGGCAGCTTGTAGATCAGCATCGGCAAATACAACAACTGGTGCTTTGCCACCAAGCTCTAGGTGCACTTTTTTCACATCATCGGCTGCTGATTTTGCTACCTCAATACCTGCACGAATTGAACCGGTAATTGAAACCATCGCTGGAATTTTGTGTGAGATTAAGGCACGGCCAGTATCCCGCTCGCCACAAACAACATTAAATACACCAGCTGGTAAAAACTCACTCATAATCTGCGCCATAAATAAGGTTGAAGCGGGTGTGGTGTCAGATGGTTTTAATACAACAGTATTTCCAGCTGCGATTGCTGGTGCCCACTTCCAGACCGCCATCATCATTGGGTAATTCCATGGGGTTACCTGCGCACAAACGCCAATTGGTTCACGTCGCACAAATGAGGTCATGCCATTCATATACTCACCCGCTGATTTACCCTCAAGATTTCGAGCAGCACCAGCAAAAAATCTAATCTGATCAATCATGGGCGGAATCTCCTCGCTCATGGTGACTGAAATTGGCTTGCCACAATTTTCAGATTCAATTGCAACTAATTTTTCCGCATTTGCTTCAAGCGCATCGGCAATTTTCAGTAAGGCCTTTTGGCGAGTAGATGGTGTGGCATCGCGCCACTCTGGAAAGGCGGCAGCGGCAGCTTTTAATGCGGCATCAACATCTGCCTCATTTGAGTTTGGTGCAGTCGCAAAAACTTTTCCGGTTGCGGGATTTACTAACTCAGTTGTTTTGCCAGATTTAGAATCTACCGATTGACCATTAACAAAATTCTTTAGCACCTTCACTTTAAAGCCTTTCCACTTCTAACTTATTTTCTAGGAAGCTTACTTAGCCGAGGATACTTCGGCCGCTGCTAATTGACCACATGCCCCATCAATCTCACGGCCACGGGTATCGCGAACAGTTACCGGCACCCCATAACCTTCCAGGATCTCAACAAAGGCTCGCTCATCTTCGGCCCTAGAGGCGGTCCACTTTGAACCGGGGGTTGGATTTAGTGGAATTAAATTTACATGTGCATTTTTATTCTTCAACAAGCGGCCAAGTAGATCTGCCCGCCATGCTTGATCATTAATATCTCTAATTAATGCATACTCAATTGAGTAACGCCTGCCAGTCTTTGCTTCATAACGATCTGCTGCCTGTAAAACCTCGCGCACCTTCCAGCGAGAGTTAATTGGCACCAAGGAATCTCTCAATTCATCATCGGGAGTATGCAATGAGATAGCAAGTGTTACTGGTATATCCTCATCAATTAACTTATCAATTCCACTAACTAAACCAACTGTTGATACGGTAACTGATCGAGCACCGATACCAAGACCATTTGGTTGTGGCGAGGTTAAATTTCTAACTGATTGCATTACCGGTTTGTAATTAGCGAGCGGCTCACCCATTCCCATAAAGACCACATTTGATAAACGAGTTTCACCCCCTGGTAACTCACCGGCTGCACACGCCTTTGCCGCCATCACAACTTGAGCGGTAATTTCACCAGCGGTTAAGTTTCTAGTTAATCCTGCTTGGCCAGTTGCACAAAATGGGCACTTCATTCCGCACCCGGCTTGGGATGAGATACAAACTGTGGTGCGATCGGTGTACTTCATCAATACCGATTCAACCAATACGCCATCATGTAATCGCCATAAATCTTTTCTGGTCTTGCCACCATCGCAGGTAATTGAGCGAACTAAGGTAAGTAATTTAGGTAAAAATGCATCAGCTAATGGTTGGCGAAGCTCCTTGGGAATATCACTCCAGGACTCTGGATCATCGTTGTAATGAGTGAAGAAATGAACCGCTAATTGATTGGCACGAAAGGCTGGTAGCCCAAGCTCCTCCGCCCGCTCCTTGCGCTGTGCCACAGTTAAATCAGATAAATGAATCGGTGCTTTCTTCTTCTCAACTGGTGCATCAAATACTAAATCAATCACTAGAGGTACCGATTAATTAATTCAAAGGCAAACCAAACCGCAGGTGCGGTAAAGAGTGCTGAATCTAGCCGATCCATAATTCCGCCATGGCCAGGAAGAAGGTTAGACATATCTTTAATCGCTAGATCTCGCTTGATTGCACTTTCAATTAAATCACCACAGGTTGCAGTAACAACTGTCATCAATCCAATTGCGCTGCCGATATACCACGCCACATCAAAGGTGTTATGAAAAATTAAGGCACCACCAATTAAGGATGCGACTAAACCACCAATTAACCCCTCCCAAGATTTCTTAGGACTGATACTTGGCGCCATCTTATGTTTACCAAAGATAACTCCGGCAAAGTAGGCGAAGGTATCGTTGCAGGCGATCAAAATAACTAATGCCAATATTCGCTCACCGCCCTCTGGATCGTTGGCTAGCAACAAGATAAATCCACCAAGAACGGCAAGGTAGAAGACTGAGAAGACCGCCGATGTTGATCGCTTAATAAAATCTTTTTGCGAGATAAGTAATAGTAAAAACATCAAGATTGGAATGATTAAGCCAGTTGAGACCGCTAGCCCTTCAGTGTCACCAAACCAAGAGGCGAGCAAAATAATTAAGGAGGCGGCCATAATTGGTAGATCCGGTAGTTCAATCCCACCAGTTCGGTAGGCGTGGGTTAACTCGCGAACGCCCAACATAATTACTACACAGATTAAAGCTAAAAACAAAAGTGGCTGTAAGTAGATGGAACCAAAGATCAAGGTAAGTAAAAGTAGGGAGACTAAAATTGAAGGCAGTAACTTACGGCCTGCGCGTTTATTTATCGCATCATTAATTGAATGCAGATCAGCCATATTTAAACTTCTAGCAGTTCAGCTTCTTTATGCTTTAACAGCTCATCAATCTTTGCGACATGATCTGAGGTAACTTTCTCAAGCTCTTTTTCAGCTCGAACTAAATCATCTTTTCCAACCTTGCCATCTTTTTCTAGCTTTTCCATCGCCTCTTTTGCAATTCGGCGAACACCACGGATTGCTACCTTTGAATCCTCAGCCTTTGATTTTGCAACCTTAATAAACTCTTTACGGCGCTCCTCAGTTAACTGCGGAAAATTAACTCGGATTACAACACCATCAGAGCCTGGGTTAACACCTAAATCTGAGTCACGAATCGCTTTTTCAATTGCAGCCAGAGCACCCTTATCGTAAGGAGTAATTAACGCTAATCGCGCCTCTGGTACCTGAACAGTTGCAAGTTGAGCCAGAGGAGTTCCAGTGCCGTAGTAATCAACCATCAACTTAGCAAACATTGCTGGATGTGCTCGACCAGTTCGGATCGCGGCAAAATCCTCTTTCGCAACATCAATCGCCTTATTCATCTTGGTATTGCAATCAGCTAGCTGGGTATTTAAATCAGACATTTAAGACTCCTTTAAGTAATCGCAATCCTAGTTAAGAAACTAGAGTTCCGATACTTTCTCCCTTAACCGCTCGCTTAATGTTGCCATTTTCCTTCAGATCAAAGACCACAATCGGCAGCTTGTTCTCTCGGCACAGCGCAAAGGCGGCCGCATCTGCAACCGCGAGTGATTTAGATAAAACCTCATCATAGGAGATGCTTTCATACTTAGTTGCACTCTTATCTTTTCTGGGATCTGCGTTGTAAACACCATCAACACCTGATTTTGCAAGTAGTAATGCATCAGAGCCAATCTCAAGTGCGCGCTGAGCTGCAACTGTATCTGTTGTGAAAAATGGCATTCCAGCTCCTGCGCCAAATATCACTACTCGACCTTTTTCTAAGTGGCGAATGGCGCGACGTGGTACATAAGGTTCAGCGACCTGGCCCATTGCAATAGCGGTTTGTACGCGGGTTTCAATTCCCTCTTTTTCTAGAAAATCTTGTAATGCTAAACAGTTCATCACAGTACCTAACATGCCCATGTAATCTGCGCGAGCGCGATCCATTCCCCGCTGTTGTAACTCAGCGCCACGGAAGTAATTTCCGCCACCAACTACGATTGCAAGTTCAGTGCCGGTTCGAACTACCTCAGCGATTTGTAGAGCCACATCATGAACCACATCAGGATCTACACCGATGCCTTTTTCGCCACCAAATACCTCACCAGATAATTTAAGGAGCACTCGTTTATAACCTTTACGTGGCACCGGGCGCTCCTTATCTAATTACTGTGATTTAAGATGAAGTTTACTGACCTACTCGGAATCTATTGAAGGCGGACACGGCGGTCTTTGCCTCATCTAGAATTTGTTGAACAGTTTTCTTTGCATCCTTTGCGAAGGCTTGTTCAAGGAGAGAAACCTCTTTTACAAAACCAGTTACACGACCTTCGACAATCTTTGAGATCGATGCCTCTGGCTTTCCTTCATTACGTGCTGTCTCCTCCGCTAAGCGACGCTCAGTCTCAATCAGATCAGCAGGAACCTGATCACGACTTACATACTGTGGTGCAAAGGCGGCGATATGTTGGGCGATATCTCGACCAGCTTCAGCAGCAGCGTTTTTTAATTGAACTAGAACACCAACCTGTGCTGGTAGATCTGGTGAGGTCTTGTGTAGGTAGAGCGCAACTGGTGAACCGGTAAGAACTGAGATCCGCTTGATCTCAATCTTCTCGCCCAAAGTTGCATTGCCCTCATCTACTCGCTCTTGCACAGTTTTACCTGATGCTAGCTTTGAAGCAAGAAATGCTGGCAGCTCTGCAATCTTTACTGCAACTAAATGATTTAACAGCTCATCTGCTAACTCTTGGAAACGCTCGCCCTTTGCTACGAAATCTGTTTCGCAATTAAGTTCTAGCATCACACCAAGATCGCCCTCAGCCTTTGCAGTAACTAAACCATTTGAGGTCGCACGACCTTCTCGTTTTGTTACTCCCTTTTGGCCTTTGACGCGGATGATCTCAACCGCTTTATCAAAATCACCCTCTGCTTCATCAAGTGCTTTTTTGCAATCTAACATTCCAGCTGCTGTTAATTCACGCAGCCGTTTTACATCCTCTGCTGAGTACGCCAATTAAGCACCCGGCGTTTCCGCGACTGCAGCATCTGCAGTTGGCTCTTTGATTAAATCCTTCTCCCAATCAGCAAGTGGTTGATCACCAGCGGCTGCAGCTTTATCAGCCGCCTCCTTTGCTGCTGCATCTGCCAACTTCGCTGCTTGTTGTGAACGCAGTGTTAGACCAGCTGCAATTGCATCTGTAATCACTCGTGTTAACAATGCGATTGAGCGGATAGCATCATCATTTCCAGGAATCTTAAAATCAACCTCATCTGGATCGCAATTTGTATCAAGAATTGCCACTACTGGAATTCCTAACTTCTTTGCCTCTGCTACTGCTAAGTGCTCTTTCTTTGTATCTACTACCCAAATTGCTGAAGGTAGCTTTGTCATGTTGCGAATACCATCAAGGTTCTTGTTTAACTTCTCGCGCTCGCGACGAAGAACAAGCAGCTCTTTCTTGGTTAATAATTGATCATTAGCTGTCTCTAATGCTTCCAACTCCTTTAGGCGTTGTACACGCTTGTAAACAGTTGGGAAGTTAGTAAGCATTCCACCTAGCCAGCGCTCAGTTACGTATGGCATTCCCACGCGTGCTGATTGTTGCTTGATTGGCTCATGTGCTTGCTTCTTTGTACCAACAAATAAAACGTGGCCGCCCTTAGCAACCTCATTTTTAATAAACTCGTAGGCGCTATCAATTAGGGCCAGTGATTGTTGGATATCGATGATGTAGATGCCGTTGCGCTCTGTGAAGATATAGCGCTTCATCTTTGGGTTCCAGCGACGTGTTTGGTGTCCAAAGTGAACACCGCTGTCTAGCAGCTCCCGCATTGTTACTACCGCCATGGTGGCAGACTCCTTTTCGCCATTAATTCATAAGAATTAATCGCACTCGGTTGTTGAGTAATCAATTTGATTACTCCCTAGCAATCTAAACCGACTGATTTTCATCAGACCGAACAGGTTCATTAGTTGGTATTACCAACTAGAGATTGCGTGAAGTCACAGCTCTTTACGATCTGTGCTGGGGCAATCCTACCCGACCCACAGCGGTGCTTTTTCCACACCAATCTGCGAAAACCCCGTATGAAACGTGGATCTAATTAAATCTTTAGCCATGAAATTAACGCTCTGCCTAACCGCAGTATCAATCGCCTTAATTACTGGGATCTTTATTGGCAGAGCTGAACCGATTAATTGTGAAGCAATTGGCAAGTGCCAAGCCTTAACTACCGCTGATACCCGCCGCAGCTTTTAACTTTTCAGATAATAACTTTGAAAGGTATGGCCTTACATTCCACTGCTTAATCATCTGCTCATAACGCTCTTTATCAATTGCTTTAACCGATGCTCCTGTCTTTACCGCTCTGATCATGATGTTGCGCGCTGTGTGCTCTCCACCAATAAATTCGATGATATCTACTCGATAACCAAGTAACTTTAAAATCTGGGCGCGCAATGAATCAGTAATCAAATCAACTAACCGCTCTTTAACTAACCCGTACTTAGTCAGCATTGCCCATGGCTCGGGCGCCTCTTTCACCTGCGTTTGCAGCTCATGCATACAACATGGGGCAACCATAATTACCTTTGCCTCATTACTTACCGCCCAAGCGATTGCATCATCAGTTGCGGTATCGCAGGCATGAAGTGCAATTGCAATATCAACTTTTTGGGCGGGAGTATCTGCAATCTTTGCCGCTAAAAACTTAGCATTCACCTTTAGCTTCTCAGCAACCCGCTCATTATGCTCCTTTGAATCTAACCGCTCATCTACACCAAGTACTGAAACAGTTTTGTACTTACTCTTGAAATACTCCTGCACAGCAAAGGTTAGATAAGCATGACCACAACCTAAATCAACTACCGATAGCGAATCTTGATCTTTAATCTCACCCTCAATAGTTGGTACAAGTAAACGTAAAAACTCCTCGACCTGTTTGTACTTATCCATCTTAGAAGGCTTAATCCGGCCAAGCAGATCACTCATATCAAGTGCTTTAAAGATTGGATTGTTCTCAGCTAATAATCTCTGCTTTATTCGATCATGGTTTAACTCACGCTCAAGCTTTACCTTGCCAATTGCAACTAACGCCTCATCCTTTTTACTAATTCGAATTGAGTAGCTCTCACTAGTCGTATCAGCTTGCAGATTGGCAAAGCCACTATTTAGCATGATTGTGAAATCAAAATCTAACTCAACATTTTTAGTACTTACCTGCCGGCCATCATTGCTCATTACTTGTAACTTAATCTCATCCTTAATCATTACCGGCTTTATATCTACTCGCTCAAAGCCTGGCTGCATATTTCGGCGCCGGCCAGATAAAACTGCTCGCACAAAATCATCCTGCTTAATTCGCTTAGCTATCTCATTAATCCCTTGCGCTAACTCAATCTTCATGCGCGTGGATGTGCTTGCTTGTAGGCAGATTGCAAACGTTCAGGTGAAACATGGGTATAGATCTGTGTTGTAGCCAGTGATGCGTGTCCCAAGATCTCTTGCACGGTTCGAAGATCCACTCCGCCCTCAAGTAAATGTGTTGCAGCAGAATGCCTAAGTCCATGTGGTCCCATCGTTGCGCCAACCGCCTTCATCGCTTCATATACAACCTCGCGCACTGTGCGTTGATCAATTCTTTTTCCTCTTGTTCCTAAAAAGACAGCATCAGCAGATTTATTATTTAATAACTCACCACGTGCATTACTTAAGTAATTTTGTAACGCCTTTACCGCTGGAATCCCAAGTGGCACAACCCGCTGGCGATCTCCCTTACCAATCACACTTAAGGTATTTCGAGATTGATCAATATCGCCAAGATTTAAACCACATAACTCAGAGACACGAATACCAGATGCATATAAAACCTCTAGCATCGCCAAATCTCGCAAATTAATTGCACTCTGCTCTTCACCAGCCTTTACCTCAAGTGCCTTTAAAACTTGAGCCGCTTCATCGACATTTAATATCTCAGGCAGTGTGCGATGCGCCTTTGGGATCGCAAGATTTGCACCAAGATCACTGCTTAACCAACCATTTGTAGCTGCCCAATTAGTGAAGGCGCGAATTGAAACAATTCTTCTAGTTAATGTACTTCGAGCAACCCCTGTTGTTTGCATATTTGCCAACCAGGATCTGATGTGTTCAATACTTAAATCCTTAAACTCCAGCACATTTAACCGCTCCATGTGGGCTAAGAATGATTCAAGATCTCCAACATATCCCCGGATTGAGTTATCAGATAAATTTCTCACCATCGCAAGGTGCTCTTCATATTGAGCGATTAATTGCGTGGACATAAGGCTTTAAGATTACTCGGGTTTGCGCCCTTGTCTGAGTAAGCCATAGGTAACTGCATCATTTAATGCCATCGCAGATGCGGCGATAATGTTTTCATGAACACCAACTGTGCTCCACTCTCCTGCACCATCGCTGGTTTCAACTAATACGCGGGTTACCGCACCTGTTCCTAAGCGGCCCTCCAAAATACGCACTTTGTAATCAGTTAACTCAAGCTTTGAAAGCTCTGGATAAAACTTCTCTAAACCACTGCGAAGTGCGGTATCAATTGCATTTACTGGACCATTACCGCTGCCGGCAGAGGTGATCGCCTCGCCATTTGCAGTTAATTTAAGTGTTGCATTTGAGGTAACTTTTCCATTCTCATCTTGATGAACGGTGATTTGCCAATCCTCGATGACAAAAAATGTTGGTCGCTTACCTGCAACCTCTGTGCGAAGAAGTAAATCAAAGGAGGCATCAGCTGCTTCAAAGGTAAAGCCTTTACCCTCAAGCTCTTTGACTCGGTCGACAACCCGTGAAATTAACGCTTTATCTCCACCTAGATCAATTCCTAGCTCTTGTGATTTTAATTCAATAGATGCACGTCCAGCCATCTCAGATACCAACATCCGCATGTCATTGCCAACTGATTGCGGAGACTCATGTTGATACAACATTGGATCTACCTTGATGGCAGAGGCGTGTAAACCTGCTTTGTGGGCAAAGGCAGAGACACCAACATATGGTTGGCGCGCACTTGGTGCCACATTTGTAATCTCAGCAACAGCGTGGGAGATACGAAACGCCTCTTGTAATTTGCCAGTTGGTAGAACCAACCTCTCCTTTTTTAACTCAAGATTTGCGATGATATTTACTAGATCGGCATTACCGGTTCGCTCACCATAACCATTTAATGTGCCCTGCACATGTGTAACGCCAGCTTCAATCGCTGCTAGTGAGTTAGCAACTGCGCAACCTGTGTCATTGTGGCAATGAATACCAAGGCGAGCCCTAGATGCAGTTAGTACCTCATGCACAATATTTGATAACTCATCAGGCAACATGCCACCGTTTGTGTCGCAAAGTGCAACCACATCGGCACCCGCTTCAACTGCGGTGCGAACTACCTCAAGTGCGTAAGCTTTATTTGAAAGATAACCATCAAAGAAGTGTTCGGCATCTAAGAAAACTCGCTGGCCACCAGCTCTTAAAAACTCAATTGAATCCTTGATCATCGCTAGATTTTCATCTAAATGAGTTTTCAGTGCTAGATCAACATGACGATCATGGCTCTTGGCCACAAGTGTTACCGCAGCCGCCCTTGAATCTTGAAGTGCGCGAAGTAGAACATCATCAGCAGCTTTCACGCCAGGACGCCTTGTTGCACCAAATGCAACAAAGGTTGCATTCTTAAGTTTTAACTCTGTTTGGGCTAACTTAAAAAACTCAGTGTCCTTTGGGTTTGCTCCCGGCCAGCCACCTTCAATAAAGCCAACACCTAAATCATCTAAGTGACGGGCAATAGTTAACTTGTCATGAACGGAAAGATTTAATCCCTCTTGCTGTGCGCCATCACGAAGTGTGGTGTCATAGATATGAAAGGAGTCATTAATACTTTTATTTACTGACATTAGATGACTCGTTTATTCCAACCATGTTTATCAGCGATAGTGCCGTGCTGAATTCCAAGTAATGTTGCGCGAATTTGATCTGTGATTGGACCCGGCTTGCCATCACCTGTTACCCAGGTGCCCTGTGCCGATTTTGCAGTACCAACTGCAGAGACAACAGCTGCGGTTCCGCAGGCAAAGATCTCTGAGATCTCACCTGATTTAACGCCATCGCGCCAATCATCCATCGAGATCATTACCTCTTCAGTTTTATAACCAAGATCTGCTGCAACGGAAAGAATTGAATCACGGGTAATGCCAGGAAGTAAGGTGCCAGTTAATTTTGGTGTAACGATCTTGGCATCTTTTCCTTTACCCTTTACAAAGTAAAGATTCATGCCACCCATCTCTTCAATCCACTTACGCTCTTTAGCATCAATCCAAACAACCTGATCACATCCCTGCTCTGCTGCCTGTTTTTGCGCAACTAATGAAGCTGCATAGTTTCCACCGCACTTTGCCTCACCTGTGCCACCAATTGCAGCGCGAACATACTCAGTTGAGATCCAAACAGTCACTGCATTTGCCGCATTAAAGTAGGCAGCAGCCGGTGTTGCAATTAATACGTAAGTGGCTTTATTTGATGGGCGAACACCAAGACCAACCTCAGTTGCGATCATAAATGGGCGAAGATACAAGGATTCACCAACATTTTTTGGCACCCAGTTTTGATCTGCTTTAACTAGCTCTTCTACTGTTTGCACAAAGAAATCAACTGGCATCTCGGGAAGTGCAATGCGTGCTGCAGATTTAGCAAATCGTTTTGCATTTGCATCAGGTCTAAATAATGAAATTCCGCCATCTGGTTGAATGTAAGCCTTCATGCCTTCAAAGATCTCTTGCCCATAATGAAAGACCATGGTTGCTGGATCAAGGGTTAATGGACCATACGCTTTTAATTGCGCATCTGACCAACCAGTTTTCTCATCCCACTCAGCGACCACCATGTGATCGGTGTAGTACTTACCAAAGCCAGGAGATTTAACTCGCTCATCGCGCAGATCAGCTTTTACTGGATTACTTGATTGATTGATGATTACCTTCATGAGATCGCCTTTGCTAACGTATCGCCAATTTCAGTAGTTGAACGCTTCTTATCACCACGTGTTAATAGATCAGCTGCTACGGCAGCCTCTACCTCTGCCGCCGCTTTTGTCTCACCCAGATGATTTAACATCATGGCGATTGATAAAACAGTTGCAGTTGGATCAGCTAAATTCTTACCAGCAATATCTGGCGCACTGCCATGAACTGGCTCAAACATTGAAGGGTATGCACCAGTTGGATTTATATTTCCACTAGCAGCTAAGCCAATTCCACCACAGATAGCTGCAGCAATATCGGTGATGATGTCACCAAATAAGTTATCGGTAACTACCACATCAAAGCGCTCTGGATTTGTTACAAAAAACATAGATGCTGCATCCACATGTAAATAATCTGTGGTTATATCGGGAAACTCTTTAGCAATCTCATTAAATACCCGGGTCCATAATCCACCGGCACGGATCAAGACATTGTTCTTATGTACCAAGGTTAACTTCTTACGTGGGCGAGTTTGGGCTCGAGTAAAGGCATCGCGGATTACCCGCTCTACCCCTTTGTAGGTATTAATTGACTCTTCAATAGCTAACTCAGTTTTTGTGCCCTCATCCTTTAATGAGCCAGCACCAACATATAAACCTTCAGTTCCTTCGCGTACTACTAAGAAATCAATGCCTTTGTTATTTGTAATTGGTGAGGTAACACCTGGATACAACCTGGCTGGTCGTAGATTTATGTAATGCTCAAAGGCAAACCGAAGCTTTAGCAGTAAGCCACGTTCTAAGACACCACTTGGTACCGATGGATCGCCAACTGCACCTAACAAAATTACATCTGCCTTGGCTAACTCTGCCAATACTGAATCAGGCAGCGTTTCTCCGGTTTTGTGCCAGTACTTAGCGCCAAGCTCGTAAGGAGTTTGCGCAAAGGTAAGGTCATACTTTTTTGAGACAGCAGCTAATACCTTTAAACCCTCATCTACTACCTCTGGCCCAATTCCATCACCAGCGATAACCGCTAACTTAAAGGATTTCATTCACTTACCAAATTCACATAACGAACCATTGCCGCACCAGTCTCTTTCGCAATTACATCAAGGATCTGATTTGGAATTACGGAATCAACGGTTAATGCCATCAGCGCACTGCCACCAATATCGGTGCGTGCTACCTGCATATCGGCAATATTAATTTGCAACTTACCTAATGCATTTCCTACGACACCAACAACTCCGGGTACATCAAGGTAGCGAAGAAATAGCAGATTGTTAGTTGGCTTTAGATCAAGATCTAACTTATCAATTGCCACAATCTTTTCAACCTGGCGAATTCCCATCAATGTTCCACTTACCAATGCTTGAGTGCCATCAGCACATACTGCGCGAACAGAGACTAGATTGCGGTGATCTGGTGAATCACCATCTGTTGTAATTGCAGATGTTAAGCCGCGCTCTGTTGCTAAATTTGGCGCATTCACATAGGTAACATCCTCTGCTCCCATTGCAATTAACGCACCCTTTAATGCACTGGATGATAAAACTGAGACATCAAGGGCGGCGATCTCACCGCGAACCTCAACATCAATTGAGACCAGTTGCTCACCAGCTAAAACAGTTGCAACTTGAGCTAATTTTTCAACAAGTGGAAGTGCTGGACGAACCGCCTCATCAATTGCACCACCCTTAACATTTACCGCATCTGGCACTAACTCACCAGATAATGCTTTGCGAACTGAAACTGCAACAGCAATGCCAGCACGCTCCTGTGCTTCATCGGTTGAGGCACCAAGGTGTGGGGTTGCAACTACATTATCTAATTCAAATAATGGTGAATCGGTGCATGGCTCAGTTGAAAATACATCAAGACCTGCACCACCTACTCTGCCCTCTTTTAAGGCATCGTAAAGAGCTGCTTCATCTAGTACGCCACCACGTGCTGCATTAATTATGCGCACCGTTGGCTTTACCTTCTTTAACGCTTCAACACCAATTAAATTTGCTGTCTCTTTAGTCTTTGGTAGGTGAATCGTGATGAAATCTGAGATCTTAAGTAGCTCATCCAACTCAACTAACCGAACATTTAATTGCGCAGCACGTGCTGGTTGTAGATATGGATCATAGGCAACGACATCCATACCAAAGGCCTGCATGCGGGCTGCTACCAATTGACCAATTCGACCAAAGCCGACAATTCCCAATGTTTTTTCAAATAACTCAGCACCGGTGTACTTAGAACGTGCCCACTTACCATTTCGAAGTGCAGCATGAGCTGGAGAGATAAATCTTGCTGATGCTAATAACAAACCAATTGCTAATTCAGCGGCTGAGACAATATTTGAGGTTGGTGCATTAACCACCATGACGCCAGCAGCGGTTGCTGCTGGAATCTCAACATTATCTAAACCAACACCAGCACGTGCAATTACCTTTAAACCCTTTGCCGCTGCAATCGCTTCAGCATCCATCTTGGTAGCAGAGCGAATTAAAACCGCATCTACACCTTTACCAAGAGCTACCAATAACTCGGTGCGATCTGCACCATTGCAATTGCGCACTTCAAAGTCAGGTCCGAGCGCCTCTAATGTTGCCGGACTTAACTCTTCAGCGATTAAAACAACTGGTTTATCTAAGGGTCCTTTAGCCACGCGCTGCGTTACCTTCTTTGTAATCATCCTTGTTTGCAGATTTTACCCAAGACATCATCTTGCGCAGGTTACGACCAACCTCTTCAATTGGATGAGCCTCACCCTTTGCGCGGAGTGATTTGAACTCTGGTGCACCAGCATCTTGATCATCAATAAAGCGCTTAGCAAAAGCACCTGATTGAATATCTGCTAATACCTTCTTCATATTCTCTTTAACATTTGGATCAATTACACGTGGACCAGATACATAATCACCGTATTCAGCGGTGTCAGATACAGACCAGCGTTGCTTTGCAATTCCACCTTCATACATCAGATCAACAATTAACTTAAGTTCATGCAAACACTCGAAGTAGGCAACCTCTGGTTGGTAGCCAGCCTCAATTAATACTTCATAACCGTACATAACTAATTGGGATGCGCCACCACAAAGAACTGATTGCTCTCCAAATAGATCGGTCTCAGTCTCTTCAGTAAAGGTGGTCAGAATTCCGCCGGCACGTAATCCACCAATTGCTTTGGCATATGACAGAGCTAATGGCCAAGCATTTCCAGTTGCATCCTGCTCTACCGCAACAATTACTGGAACACCGCGACCTGCAGAGAACTCGCGACGAACTAAATGTCCTGGACCCTTTGGTGCAACCATACAAACATCAACATTTGCTGGTGGCTTGATGTAACCAAAGCGGATATTAAATCCATGTCCGAAAAATAGCGCTGCGCCAGCCTTCATATTTGGTGCGATTGAATCATTGTAAATATGGCGCTGTACATGATCAGGAGCTAACAACATGATCACATCTGCATTTTTAACCGCATCGGCAACAGATGCCACCTTTAATCCTTCAGCCTCAGCCTTTGCGCGAGATTTTGAACCCTCTGCTAAACCAACTGTTACATCAACACCACTGTCGCGAAGTGATAAGGCGTGGGCATGTCCTTGTGAGCCGTAGCCAACTACTGCAACCTTTTTTGATTGAATAATTGCTAAATCTGCATCTTCATCATGATACATCGTTGCCATTTAACTGCTCCTTTATTCTTTTTGGTTTTTACTCTTATGGGTTAGTTGTTGTTGGTTAGTTCTGGTAATCAGCTGTTTTGTTATCGGGACTTGATTCATTCGCAGTGCCCATCGTAGTTAGCGTGCGATCGGCCAAGGTACTGGCTCCTCGCTCAAGTGCTACTAACCCTGATTGAACTAGCTCACGAATTCCATGTGGTTTTAGCGCAGTAAGTAATTGCTCAATTCGATCTTTATCGCCAACAATCTCAAGTGAGAGTGATTGATCATTTTCATCGGTAATAACCGCATCAAATTTCGCAGCCAGGCCCTTAGTTACTGGATTTGCTGGCACCTTTACAAGTAATAGTTCACGTTGCACAGAATCACTTGATTTCATCTCTGAAATTCCGATCACATTTACCAATTTAAATAATTGCGCACTAACTTGATCAAGCGCGTGACCTTCCAGATTTAAGACAATTGTCATACGGGAAACAGTTGGGTTTTCAGTAGGACCAACCGCTAATGAATCAATGTTGTAACCACGACGAGAAAACAGTGATGCCACTCGAGCAAGAACTCCGGGTGAGTTTTCTACTAAGACCGCTAATGTATGAATCGCCATTACAACTCCTGTGAATCCCAGACAGGTGCCATTGAGCGCACTGTGGTGATGTCATCATTAGAGCTGCCAGCAGCAACCATTGGCCAAACCATCGCATCGCGATGAACACTGAAATCAACTACAACTGGTTGATCATTAATCGCCATCGCCGCTTCAATAGTTTTATCAACATCCTCTGGTCGCTCGCAACGAAGTCCAACACAGCCCATCGCTTCAGCTAACATTTTAAAATCTGGAACGCGCTTAGATTCAAGGTTGGTATTTGAGTAACGACCGTTATAAAAGAGGGTCTGCCACTGGCGAACCATGCCAAGTGATTCATTATTAATAATGGCAACCTTGATCGGAATATTATTTAAAGCACAAGTTACTAACTCTTGATTGGTCATTTGGAAACAACCATCACCATCAATTGCCCAAACAGTTGCATCTGGTGCACCTACCTTGGCGCCCATCGCTGCTGGAACTGCATAACCCATAGTTCCAAGACCGCCAGAGTTAAGCCAGGTTCGTGGATTTTCATAACCAATAAATTGAGATGCCCACATCTGATGTTGACCAACACCTGATGTAAAGATTGTCTTCGGGCCAGAGATCTTGCCAATTCGCTCAATTACATATTGTGGTGAAACTGATCCATCAGCAGGTTTGTCATAACCAAGTGGATACTTGCTGCGCCAGCCATAAACCTCATTTTGCCAAGGAGTTAAATCTGGTTGCACCTTGCTTAAAACCTCTTTAACTGCAGGATTTAATTTAAGTAGGATATTTTTTAAATCACCGATGATGGCAACATCTGCGTGACGGTTTTTACCAATCTCGGCTGGATCAATATCTGCATGAATTACCTTGGCATTTGGTGCGAAGGTTGAAAGTTTGCCAGTTACTCGATCATCAAATCTGGCACCTAAGGTAATTAATAAATCAGCTTTTTGTAGCGCGGTAACAGCAGCAACTGTGCCATGCATGCCCGGCATGCCAAGATGCTGTGGATGTGAATCTGGGAAGGCGCCACGTGCCATCAAGGTTGTTACAACTGGTACACCAGTTATCTCAGCCAAAATTAATAACTCTTTAGCTGCATTTGCTTTAATAACTCCGCCACCAACATAGAGCACTGGCTTCTTTGATTGAGAGATCAAGGTTGCCGCATCAGCAATATCCTGCGCCTTTGGTTGCGTTACTGGGTTGTAGCCAGCTAAGGAAACCTGCTTTGGATAATCAAATGTTGTCATGCGTTGCAATGCATCCTTGGCAATATCAACTAAGACTGTGCCAGGTCGGCCAGTGCTTGCGATATGAAAAGCCTCAGCGATCGCACGAGGAATATCATCGGGATCGGTAATTAAATAATTGTGTTTAGTAAATGGCATCGTGATGCCGCGGATATCCGCCTCTTGAAATGCATCTGTTCCAATTGCCGGCCCCGGTACCTGTCCAGTTATTGCTACAACTGGAACTGAATCCATTTGGGCATCAGCAAGTGGTGTAACTAAGTTTGTAGCACCTGGTCCAGATGTTGCAATACAAACTCCAACGCGACCAGTTACTTGCGCATAACCAGTTGCTGCGTGTCCGGCACCTTGTTCATGTCGAACTAATATGTGGCGAATCTTTGAATCAAAGATTGGATCGTAAGCAGGAAGAATTGCACCGCCCGGAATTCCGAACATGACATCAACGCCAGCAGCTTCTAGTGAATTAACTAGAGACTGTGCGCCAGTTACCTTTGTCATTTCTTCCTCTCCTAAAACAAAACCCCCCAGTGTTATCTGAGGGGTGCGAACTAACCTTTTCTAGTTAGCGCGCACGCTCGATAATCACCACGACCACAGATGTGATCACGGTGCTAGAAATTAGCGATGCGTTAGACATGGCGTTAGTTTCTCAGCAGAGCAGGGGTTAGGTCAAACCGTGAGATGCCGGTCTCATATGGTGAACGTGAAATCAAGCAGAAGTTACTTAACTAGCAGCAGACCGCACCCTTTGAGGCGGAGCCGACCACCTTGGTGTACTTCGCAAGTACTCCATGTTTGTACTTATGTGGCAAGGGTTTGAAATCTTTTTTCCGCTCTGCCATTTGTGCATCATCAACTAATACATCTAATTTGCGATTAGTTACATCAATTCGAACCCGATCACCATTTTTAATAAATGCAATTGGTCCACCATCTACCGCCTCTGGTGCAACATGCCCAACACATAAGCCGGTTGTGCCACCAGAAAAACGACCATCAGTTAATAACAAAACAGATTTACCAAGACCAGCACCTTTAATTGCACCAGTAATCATTAACATCTCGCGCATGCCAGGCCCGCCCTTAGGACCTTCGTAACGAATTACAACGACATCACCAGCAACAATTGATCCATTCTCGAGTGCATCCATCGCTGCTTGTTCGCGTTCAAAAACCTTGGCTGGTCCCTCAAATAAATCAACACCAATTCCAGCTGTCTTACATACCGCACCCTCTGGCGCAAGTGAGCCACCCAAAATTGTGATGCCGCCACCAACTGATAATGGATTTTTAACCGCTTTTAATATTTCACCATCTGGATCAGGGGGTGCAATATCCTTTAAATTCTCCGCCATACTTTTGCCAGTAACCGTTAAACACTCACCATGAAGTAAGCCAGCATCTAGTAATGCCCGCAAAATTACTGGTACTCCGCCAACTCGATCCATATCAGTCATTACATACTTACCAAATGGTTTTAAATCACCAAGTAGTGGCACCTTGGCACCAATGCGCTGAAAATCCTCAAGCTCTAGATCAACCTCTGCCTCGTGGGCAATTGCAAGTAGGTGTAAGACCGCATTAGTTGAGCCGCCGAGCGCCATTAAAATTGTGATCGCATTTTCAAATGCCTTCTTAGTTAAAATATCGCGAGTGGTAATTCCCTGTCGAATTAACTCAACAACCGCTTCGCCAGATTTAATTGCATAATCATCGCGGCGACGATCAATTGATGGTGGAGATGCAGAACCTGGAAGTGAAAGACCAATCGCTTCACCAATTGCCGCCATTGTGTTTGCGGTGTACATACCGCCACACGCACCTTCGCCGGGACAGATTGCACGTTCAATCTTGTCGACCTCTTCTTGGGAGATTAAACCGCGAGCGCAGGCACCAACCGCTTCAAAGGCATCGATGATTGTGACATCACGGCCATCCACCTTGCCCGGCATAATTGAACCGGCGTAAACAAAGACACTTGCGACATCAATTCGAGCTGCTGCCATCATCATGCCAGGAAGTGATTTATCGCAACCAGCAAATGTCACCATGCCATCTAAACGCTCTGCCTGCATTACCGCTTCAACTGAATCTGCAATTACTTCACGAGAGACTAAGGAGAAGTGCATTCCTTCATGTCCCATAGAGATTCCATCAGAAACACTGATTGTGCCAAATTGCATTGGAAAGCCACCAGCTTTTGTTACGCCGATCTTTGATGCTTTAGCTAAACGATCCAATGACAGGTTGCATGGTGTGATCTCATTCCAAGATGATGCAATTCCAATTTGTGCCTTTAAAAAATCCTCATCCTTCATACCAACCGCTCGTAACATTCCTCTAGCCGGAGCGCGCTCCATGCCGTCGGTCACAAGTCCAGATCGAGGCTTCATTGGATTACTCATGAGATAATTCTACCCTTACATAAGCATTCTTATGAAAAACCAAAGTTGATTCGAGGAGATACCGCCATGGCAAATTCACAGAATAATCAAGTTTTAGACCCGACCAGATGGCGCACCTTATTTGTAGTTGCGATTGCACAATTAATGATCGTGCTCGATAGCTCCATTATGAATATCGCAATTCCTAGTGCAAAGAGTGAGTTAGGTATCTCAGATGCCAATCAACAATGGGTTATTACCGCTTACACCCTTGCCTTTGGTTCACTGCTTTTACTTGGTGGGCGAATTGGTGATTATGTTGGTCGACGAAAGATCTTCTTAATTGGTTTAGTGGGCTTTGCTGCTGCCTCCGCCTTAGGTGGCGTTGCTGCTAATCAAGGAATGTTATTTGCCTCTCGTGCACTACAAGGTGTCTTTGCCGCCCTACTTGCACCTGCTGCCCTGGCAATTATCTCAGTCACATTTACCGTTCCGAAAGAGCGCGCTAAAGCCTTTGGTGTAATTGGTGCAATCTCAGGTGGTGGTGCAGCGATTGGTTTAATTTTAGGTGGCGTACTTACCGAGTACACCTCTTGGCGTTGGTGTTTAGGTGTTAACACCCCAATTGCAATAGTGGCCGCCTTATTGGCGATTAAATTTGTTCGCGAATCAAAGGCTGCCGGTGATAACACCTACGACATGCCTGGCGTTATTACTGCAACCGCTGGTTTGTTCTCACTTACCTACGGCTTTAATGAGGCGGCGACTAAAGGTTGGTCTAGCTCTACCACAATCTCATTCTTAATCGCAGCGGTGGTTTTATTAATTATCTTTGTAATTATTGAATCAAAGGTAGCAAATCCATTGATGCCACTTCGTGTAGTAACTGAGCGAAATCGTGGTGGTTCATACCTTGGCTCACTAGTTGTTGGTGCTGGCCTATTCTCTATGTTTCTATTTTTAGGTTTATACCTACAGGTAATTTTGGGATACAGCCCATTGAAATCAGGTTTTGCCTTCCTGCCATTTACCGCCGGAATTATTATCTTCGCTGGTGTGGCATCTCAACTGTTACCTAAATTTGGTCCACGTGCATTAATGGTGCCCGGTTTAATTGCAGCTGGCTCTGGCTTACTGCTAATGACTCGAATTACACCTGATACCTCATACACAACTCATGTGCTGCCATCACTATTAATTATGAGCTCTGGTATGGCGTTGGTCTTTATTCCACTTACATCTACATCCCTGCACGCAGTTTCATCTCATGACACTGGTGTAGCAAGTGCGATGCTAAATACTTCACAACAGGTAGGTGGCTCACTGGGTACCGCATTGCTAAATACAATTGCCGCAACTGCAGCGACTACTTACGCAACTGCAAACTCTCAACTTGGTGAGCGACTACAACCATTTGCGATTACGCATGGATTTACCGTGGCATTTCAATGGAGCGCAGTGATGTTATTTGCTGGCGCAATTATGCTCTTCTTCTTCATCAATGTTGGTAAGGATTCATTGGTTGAAACAGAGGGTGCCGGCGTTCACTAACAATAAATTACTTTTACTGTCCTAAATGTTTCAAAAGTAATTCACGCACCTTGGCGGCATCTGCTTGGCCGCCAGTTGCCTTCATAACTGCGCCAATTAATGCACCAGCTGCTGGAATATTTCCACCACGAACCCGCTCTGCCGTATCTGGTTGTGCCGCAATTGCATCTTCAATCGCCTTCATCAATGCACCATCATCTGAGACCACCTTTAAACCACGTTTGCTAATTACATCTGCCGGTGTTCCCTCGCCCGCAATTACGCCATCAACTACCTGACGAGCTAACTTATCGGTGAGCTCGCCTTGATTAATTAAATTAATTATTTGTGCAACTGCGGTAACTGAGATTAATTCGGTAGCAACTACATCACGTTCATTAGCAATTCGAGAGATCTCACCCAACCACCAACTGCGCGCCTTTGTTGGATCAGCACCTAGCTTTACCGTCTCTTCAACAGTATCTAGCAACTCAGCATTAACCATGGCAGTCATCTCCTTTTCCGGAACCGACCACTCACTTTGTAAACGTTTGCGACGATCTGCTGGTTTTTCCGGCAAAGTTTTACGTAGCTCTTCAATCCACTTGTTATCTGGAACAACTGGAACTAAATCTGGCTCTGGGAAGTAACGGTAATCCTCTGCTTTTTCCTTGGAGCGACCAGGTCGAGTTTCTCCGCTCTCCTCTAAGAAGTGACGGGTCTCTTGCACAATCTTTTCCCCAGATTGCAATCTATTTGCCTGACGAAGGATCTCACCACTTACTGCGGTTTCAACTGAGCGAAGTGAGTTAACATTTTTAGTTTCACTCCGAGTACCAAGCTCGCCACTGCCAGATGGTGCTAATGAAAGATTGACATCACACCTTAAAGAGCCTTGCTCCATCTTTACATCAGAGACCTTTAAGCCACGCAAAATATCGCGCAGTGCTGCAACGTAAGCGCGCGCCACCTGTGGTGCGTACTTACCGGTGTTTGGCACAATCTTTGTGACAATTTCAACTAGCGGAATTCCAGCTCGGTTGTAATCAAGAAGTGAGTACTCAGCGCCGTGTATTCGACCGGTCGAGCCACCAACATGTAGAGATTTACCAGTGTCCTCCTCCATATGAACCCGCTCAATATCTATGCGAAATACTTTATTGCCCTCATAAGTTTCAATCTCAACATCTAAAAAGCCATTTATACAGATCGGTTCATCATATTGAGAGGTTTGAAAATTCTTTGGCATATCTGGGTAGAAGTAATTTTTACGAGCAAATCTAGAGAATGGTGCAATGGAACAGTTAAGAGCTAATCCAATCAAGATTGAGGATTCGATCGCGGTTTTATTAACAACTGGTAGCGCACCTGGTAAGCCAAGACATACTGGACAGGTTTGTGTATTTGGCTCGGCACCAAACTCGGTAGCACAACCACAAAACATCTTTGATTTAGTATTTAACTCAACATGTACTTCAAGCCCCAAGGTTGGCTCGTACTTCTCAATCGCTTGATCGTAATTTAAACTCATTTTGAACCAGCTAATCTTGGTGCGAAATCTAAAATTGGCTTGCCCCACTTGCTTAGTAATGCCGCTTCAAGGGCACCACCAACTAGGTACATGCGATCATCCTTCATCGCTGGTGACATGATCTGAAAACCAACTGGCAAATTATCCTCATCGGCTAAACCACAAGGCAGGCTCATGCCGCCAATGCCCGCTAGATTTACTGGAATTGTGGCGATGTCATTTAAGTACATCGCAAGTGGATCTTCAGATTTCTCACCAATCTTAAATGCCGTAGTTGGTGCAGTTGGTGAGACCAGAACATCACACTTTTCAAAGGCGGCATCAAAATCTCTTTTAATTAAGGTTCTTACCTTTTGCGCACTTCCATAATATGCATCGTAGTAACCAGATGATAGGGCGTAGGTTCCCAAAATAATTCGGCGTTTAACCTCGCGACCAAAACCAACTTGGCGAGTTAGATTCATGACCTCTTCGGCACCCTTTGAACCATCATCACCGATACGAATTCCAAAGCGCATTGAATCAAAACGTGCCAGATTTGATGAACACTCAGATGGTGCAATTAAGTAGTACGCAGCTAATGCGTATTCAAAATTTGGACAGGATACTTCAACAATTTCAGCACCTAACTTAACTAATTCAGCAACCGCATCGTTAAATTTATTTTCAACACCCTTTTGGTAACCAGCACCAGATAATTGTTTAACAATGCCGATCTTTAAACCCTTTACATCTTTTTTCTTAGCAGCGGCAACTACATCCGGAACAGCGTGATTGATGCTGGTGGAATCCTTTGGATCAAAGCCAGCGATACTTTGGTGCAACATCGCAGTATCTAAAACGGTACGTGCACATGGTCCTGCTTGATCTAATGAGGATGAGAATGCAACTAAGCCGTAACGAGATACGCCACCATAAGTTGGTTTTACTCCGACTGTTGCGGTAACTGCTGCTGGTTGTCTGATCGAACCGCCAGTATCGGTACCAATTGCAAGTGGTGCTTCAAAGGCAGCAAGTGCGGCAGCTGATCCGCCACCTGATCCACCTGGAATGCGAGTTAAATCCCAAGGATTATGAGTTGGTCCATAAGCTGAGTTTTCAGTTGATGAGCCCATTGCAAACTCATCCATATTTGTCTTACCTAAGATAACTATGCCAGCATCTTTTAACTTAGTAACAACTGTTGCATCATATGGTGGTCGCCAACCCTCGAGCATCTTTGAGCCACAAGTTGTTGGTACACCCTTTTGAACAAGTACATCCTTTAATGCAAGGGGTACACCTGCAAGTGGTGGTAACTTCTCACCCGCTGCACGTTTCTTATCAATACTTTCAGCTTGTGCTAATGCACCTGCTTTATCAAGGTGTAAAAATGCATGAACATCTTTATCTACCGCTTCAATTTGTGCATAATGTTGGTTTGCTAATTCAACTGCGCTGATCTCTTTTTTAGTTAGCGCCTCTGCCATTTCCGCTGCACTGCTGCGAATGCTCATTCCGCTTCACCTAAAATTTGGGGAACCTTAAAGCGTTGTTCAGAACTTGCTGGTGCACCAGATAAGGCATCGGTTGGTGAAAGGCTTGGGATTACGGCATCCTCGCGAACCACATTGTTAACTGGAATTGGATGAGAGGTTGGTGGTACATCAGCACTTGCTACCTCTTGCACACGTGCGACTGCACCGAGAATTACCTGCATCTCACCAGATAGGTGATCAAGTTCAGCATCACTCATCTCGATCCGAGCGAGCCTAGCTAAATTAGCAACTTCTTCACGGGAGATGGCAGACATGATGTTGTAAGTATAACTGGAGATTATTTAACTGCGAACTTGTCCATTTCCAGTAACAATCCAGGTAGAGGTTGTCATTTCCGCAATACCCATTGGGCCTCTAGCATGTAATTTCTGATTTGAAATTCCAATCTCAGCGCCAAATCCCATCTGCTCACCATCGGTGAATCTAGTAGATGCGTTAATCATGATCGCAACACTGTCATTTAATTTGGTAAATAAATTTATCGCTGCATCATCCTTGGCCACAATCGCCTCTGTGTGATTGGTTCCGTAACGAGAGATATGTGAGATCGCAGCTAGCACATCATCAACTACACCAATATTAATCTCAAGTGTGCCGTACTCAGTTGACCAAGATTTATCACTTGCTGCCTTTACCTTCTGGCCAGATTTGTTTGCGATCGCAACCGTTGCCGCGTCGCCATTTATAACAACACCAGCTGTAATTAATGCATCAAGCAAGGATGGCATAAATTGATTGGCAATATCCTTGTGAACCAAAATTGTCTCAGCTGAATTGCACGTACTTGGGCGATGAGTCTTTGAATTTATTGCAATATCGATTGCCATCGATTGATCAGCGCTCTTATCAATATAAACATGGCAAACACCAGCGCCGGTTTCGATTGTTGGAACGGTGGCTTCATCCACCACCATCTGAATCAATTGCGCACTGCCCCGTGGAATCACAAGATCAACCTCACCACGTGCAGTAAGTAAGGCTGTAGTTGTCTCGCGACTGTGCGATGGAATTAATTGGATGACATCTGGTGAAATATTTAAGCCTTCGGCGCAGCTGCGCATAATTTCAACTAAGACCTGATTTGAATGCGCCGCAGTTGTTGAACCACGCAGCAAGGCGGCATTTCCCGACTTAATCAAGATCGCACCAGCATCAACAGTGACATTTGGTCTGGCTTCATAGATCATTCCGACAACTCCAAATGGAACACGAATCTGGCGGAGCTGTAAGCCATTATCTAAAGTTCGTTCAGCTATAACCTCGCCAAGCGGATCGCTTAAGTTCGCAATACTTCTTACGCCCGTCGCAAGCTCATCAATTCGCTTCTCAGTTAATCGCAATCGATCCAGCAGTGATTCAGAGATACCGGCAGCTTGTGCTGCAGTTAAATCAATTTGATTTGCGGTAAGAATCTGTGATTTCGATTTACTTATTTTGTCTGCAATCCTAATCAAGTAATCACGGCGCTCGTTTGCCGATGCAGCAACTAATGTAAATGAGGCAGCTCTTGCCTTTGCTGCCATCTCTGAAATTAAAGCCTTCGCGTCCATGAGAATAGCCTACGGTCAATTATGCTTTGGATATGAAGCGACTATTCAAAATACTTCGAAATACAATAATTTCCCTCTTAGTTGTGTATTTAGCACTCTTTGGCTTCCTAAAAGCGGTTCGTTATCCCGAGCCCTTAGCCGCCATTAAGTTGGGCTTATCCCCCGCCTCGAAAACTCCAACCCTGATGCCATGGCATGTAATTGATGCCGCTGATCTGCCAATTAATCTACCGACCGCATCTGAGAAGATGCCGGAAGATATTTTTTATCAAGGTGAAAAATTAAGTTGGGCTGATTTCTTAAGTAAAACAGATTCAAATGCCTTTTTAGTAATTCGAAATGGTGTCTTAACCTACGAGTGGTACAAAACCGGTTTAACCCAAAGCTCACAACTTCCCTCTTACTCTGTTGCAAAGACAATGACCTCAATCATGATTGGTCAATTGATAAACCAGGGCAAGATAAAAGAGAGCGATCTATTTGTAGATTACTTCCCAGAGTTTAAGTCCGGTACCACCTTTGATCAAGTAACCATTCAAAGCTTGCTCGATATGCAATCTGGTGTTGGTGTCTCTGATAATTATCCGGCTGGGCCATCTGGTTGGGGAGTTGCGATCGCCCAAATGTATGCAACAACTGATTTAGATTGGTTCCTCAGCAATAATCGAAAGATGTCATTTGATCCAGGCAGTGAGTCTGAGTACCGCAGTGTTGATACGCAGATGCTGGGTATGATCATTAAGAAGATAACTGGCGTGCGAGTTGCTGATTACTTCAGTGAGAATGTTTGGCAGCCACTTGGTGCAAAGTTTCCAGCAACCTGGAATGTTGATCGTATCGGTGGTACTGAGAAAACCTTTTGCTGTTTTAACGCCTCCGCTATCGATTACGCCAAGGTTGGCATGTTGTTACTAAATGGCGGCTACGCCGGTCCCAATAAAATTATTGATAAAGCTTGGTTAACTAGAATGGTTACACCAGTAACTACCCTAGATCGCGATTGGGGTTACGCCGCTCAGCTTTGGCAGCCATTTCCAGGAATCTCATTAGCGCTCGGCTTACATGGCCAGTTTGTTTTTGTTAATCCAAATACCAGAACGGTGATCGTTAAGTTAAGTGATAATCCAACTGATTCAGATCATGAATCAGATACTGCCAAAGCTTTACTGGATATCTCTAACTTAAAGGGTTAATTACCAGCGAAAAAGGTACCGACCTCTTTATCTGCGATCGCCTCACCCAATTGATCTAACTTCAGTAGCAACATTGGAATATTATTTTTTGTTACTACCTTTGCTGCATCAATCTTTGTTGCCATGCCACCACTGCCTACGCCAGAGCTGCCAGCACCACCAATAGTTGATAGATCTAAATCTGCAATATTGGTAACTTCAGAGATTCGCTTTGCATTAGCCTGCGCTGGGTTGGCATCATAAAGACCATCAATATCGGTAATTAAGATCAGTAGATCAGCATCAATTAAATTTGTAACCAGGGCGGCTAAACCATCATTATCGCCGTACTTGATCTCCTCTGTGCCAACTGAGTCATTCTCATTAATAATTGGAACTACGCCAAGGGATAACAGTGAGTTTAAAACCGCTTTAATATTTTGCACATGTGCTGATTTTGTAATGTCATCTAAGGTGATTAAAACTTGCGAGGTAGTAACGGCAAATCGTTGAAAGGATTGGGTGTACTTCGCCATTAACAAACCCTGTCCAACAGAGGCGGCCGCTTGCTGCAAGGTTAACTCGGCAGGTCTTGCGGTTAACTTCAGTGGCGCTAAGCCAGCTGCAATCGCGCCAGATGAAACTAAAATTACTTCGGCACCACCCGCTTTTAATTTAGCTAAGTTATCTACCAACGCATCAACCGCTGCTGGATCTAAATTCTCACCAGCTTGGCCAGTTAAAGTAGAGGAGCCGACCTTAACGACAACTCGCTTGTAAGTTGAAAAATTACTTCGCATCTTCATCAACCCTTGGATCTCTTGGATTAGCTATGTTGTACTCCCATTGCATCTCAATCTCATCATCACTTAATTGATCAACATCATCATTTAAATCCATTCGCCAAGGTGTAGATAATCGTAGATCCTCACCACGTGGTCCAGCCAGTAACTCAGCGCCGGCTTCAATACTTGGCTCCCAATCAAAGATAACTGCATCATCGCCAATACCGATGCGCACCTCATCACCGGCTTTTGCGCCAGCTTTAAATAACTCTTTCTCAACACCATATGAGGCAAGTCGATCTGCCAAGTAACCAATCGCCTCTGCATTTGAAAAATCAGTTTGCTTAACCCAGCGCTGTGGTTTGTCCCCAATTACATTAAATGTGCCATCAGCATTTGCAATTACTTTAAAGCCCTTGTCGTCAACGGCTACTGGTCGAAGCACAATCCGAGTTGTCTCCTCGGCCTTTTGCTCTTTTCGTACCTTCTGCACAATCTGCGCCATCGCATAAATCAACTCTTGCATACCCTCGCGGCTAGCAGCGGAAACTTGAAACACTGGATAACCACGTTGTTCTAATAATGGCTGCACCATATCCGCCATCGCTTTGCCATCTGGTAAATCAATCTTATTTAAAGCGATAATTCTTGGTCGATCAGAGAGCCCGCCGTAAAGCTTTAACTCCTCTTCAATTACATCAAAATCTTTAACAGGATCACGATCAGTTTCTAAGGTGGCGCAATCTAAAACATGTACTAAAGCAGCGCATCGCTCAACATGGCGAAGAAACTCATGTCCTAACCCTTTTCCTTCACTGGCACCTGGAATTAAGCCAGGTACATCAGCTGCTGTAAAACGAGTATCGCCAGCTTGTACAACACCTAAATTTGGCACCAAGGTTGTAAATGGATAATCAGCAATCTTTGGACGAGCAGCAGACATTGCGGCAATTAACGATGATTTACCAGCGCTTGGATAACCAACTAATCCAATATCGGCCACGCTCTTTAACTCTAAAAATAATGTCCGTGTTTCACCTGGTTCACCAAGTAAGGCAAAGCCTGGTGCGCGACGTTTTGAGTTTGCTAAGCCCGCATTTCCAAGTCCGCCCTTGCCACCTTGTGCCGCCATAAATCTGGTGCCGTAACCAATTAAATCTGCAATAACCTCACCATTAGCATCTTTAACTACCGTGCCATTTGGTACCCCTAAAATTAAATCCTTACCTTCAGCACCATTATTAAAATCGCCAGCACCTTGTTTGCCATCAGTTCCAAGCCGATGTGGTGAGTGGTGAAAATCTAAAAGGGTTGTGACATCTGGATCGACAACTAATACAACATCGCCACCACGGCCACCATTTGCGCCATCTGGTCCACCTAGGGGTTTAAATTTTTCTCGGTGCACTGAGACGCAACCATCGCCACCTTTACCGGCGCTGGCATGCAGAGTTACGCGATCTACAAATGAGGCCACGATAACTCCTTATCTACTCAGTTTTCGAGTTGTCCTTAAAACAAAAATGGGCCCGCAGTATGCGGACCCACTAATAAAAGTTTCTGCCGCTTAGTTAAGCTGCCGGAACGATATTTACTACACGTCGACCGCGAGCGCGACCAAACTCAACAGATCCGCCTTGTAGTGCAAATAATGTGTCATCTTTTCCGATGCCTACATTTTTACCTGGGTGGAAGTAGGTTCCGCGTTGGCGAACCAAGATCTCTCCGCCCTTTACTACCTGACCTGCAAAACGTTTGATGCCAAGGTACTGCGCATTTGAATCGCGACCATTTCGCGTTGAGGAGACACCCTTTTTACTTGCCATTTATTTCACCGACCCTTACTTGTTAATTCCGGTTATTTTGACCCGAGTTAATTTTGAACGATATCCCTGACGACGGCGGTAGCCAGTCTTATTTTTGTAGCGAAGGATTGCCAGCTTTGGTCCCTTTTGCTCAGCCAAGATCTCGCCAGTCACCTTTACAGATGAGAGCGCCTTTGGATCTGCAGTTACATCAGCACCGTCGACAAGAAGTACTGCTGGGAAGGTTACAGATGAACCAACCGCTGCATCGATGCGATCAACAACAAGAGTTTCACCAATTGAAACCTTCTCTTGACGGCCGCCAGCTTTAACTATCGCGTACACCTTGTGCTCCTTATTTTTTCTAATCTATCTAAAATCTATTTGGCTAGTTGAAGTACTTTGCCCAGAGGGTAAGGGTAGAGATTTCACTAGCCTGGGTCAAACTGAGGGGAGATCTACATTAATTTGTGCTGATCACTCCAGTGCTTACCGCCCTGCGTCCCTTGCGGGCGGGCTTTTCAACAACGACTGGTGATTTTGGAGTTTGTTCAATCTCATCATCATCACTCTCATTATCGGAATCCTTATCGAAACCCTTATCAAAACCATTGTCGGAATCTGAATCATCAAGCTCCTCCTTCGCCTTTGATCTCTTTGCAAAAGGTTGATCCATATCTTTTTCTAGTGAAACCTTATTAACCGGCTCTGCATGAATATGAATTCCACGTCCGCCACAACTTTCGCAAGTTGTTGAGAACGCCTCAATTAATCCCTGACCAACACGTTTACGAGTCATTTGAACTAAACCAAGTGAGGTTACCTCGGCCACCTGATGCTTTGTGCGATCGCGACCTAAACACTCAACTAATCGGCGAAGAACAAGCTCACGGTTTGATTCAAGTGTCATATCAATAAAGTCAATCACAATAATTCCACCCATATCGCGAAGACGTAATTGACGAGCAATCTCCTCCGCCGCTTCTAGGTTATTTTTAGTAACTGTCTCCTCTAGATTTCCACCCTTACCAATAAATTTACCGGTGTTAACATCAATCACAATCATCGCTTCAGTGCGATCAATAACTAATGAACCACCTGATGGTAGGTAAACCTTGCGGTCAAAAGCTTTAACCAACTGCTCTTCAACCCGGCTCTCGGCAAAGATATCCCGTGGACCGCTCCACTTTTCAATCTTGCTAGCTAGCTCTGGTGCAATATGTCCAATGTAATTTTGAATATCCTCCCAGGCGCTATCGCCTTGAACTAACATCTTATTGAAATCCTCATTAAAGATATCGCGAATAACTCGGACAGTTAGATCTGGCTCACCATAAAGAAGTGATGGTGCAGAGGTACTCTTTGAATTTACCTTTTCTTGAATATCATCCCATTGCGCCTTTAATCGAAGTACATCACGTTCAATCTCAGCCTCTGCAATTCCTTCAGCTGCGGTACGAATAATTACGCCCGCCTCCTCTGGTACTAAGTTTTTCAAAATTGCTTTTAAGCGAGCACGCTCTTGTTCAGGCAGACGACGGCTGATTCCGCTCATCTCGCCACTTGGAACATAAACTAAGTAACGACCAGGTAGTGAAACTTGGCTGGTTAACCGAGCGCCCTTTTGACCAATTGGATCCTTAGTTACCTGCACTAAAACTGATTGTCCAGATTTTAAAACATGTTCAATTTTGCGAGGTGCGCTATCGGATAAACCATGTGCATCCCAATTAACCTCACCTGCATAGAGAACCGCATTTCTTCCCTTGCCAATATCAACGAAGGCTGCCTCCATTGAAGGCAGAACATTTTGTACCTTACCTAAGTAAACATTTCCTACATATGAAATATTGCTATTTCTATTTACATAATGCTCAACCATTACATCATCTTCAATAATTGCGATCTGAGTTCGATCAGCGATCTGTCGAACCAACATTGAGCGATCAACCGCTTCGCGACGTGCTAAGAACTCTGATTCCGTGATGATGGTTCCGCGCTTGCGAGAGAAATCACGGCGCTCACGTCGGTCATATCTATCACCGCGATCTGAACGATCACGACGTTCATAACGATCACGACGACCGCGACCCTCGCTTCGATCAGGACGTGGCTCACGAACTCGTGCTTCACGAACCTTAACTACTGTT
This sequence comes from Bifidobacterium breve, assembly GCA_945883755.1. GTDB lineage: Bacteria > Actinomycetota > Actinomycetes > Nanopelagicales > Nanopelagicaceae > Nanopelagicus. The sequence goes on from CAMCXX010000004.1 coordinate 91,411, forward strand.
AAAACTCCATCTTCATCAATGCTCTCGCCCGGTGTAACACCCTCACCACGTGCACGACGACGGCGACGGCGTCTTGGTGATGCGCCATCTGTTGTTGCTTCATCAGTTGAATCTGCACCATCTTTACTTAAATCATTATTGGTTTCACTCTCATCGGTGGAATCTTTTCCACCACGACGGCGACCACGGCCACCACGACGACGGCGGCGTCTGGCATCTTCACTCTCATCACCAGATTTTTCAACGACAGCTTCAACCTCTGACTTCGCTGCCTTTTCCACCTTTTTCTTAACAGCAACCGGTGCTGCTTGAAATAGTGGAACTGGAATAGATTTTGCAGATTTTTTGGCGCTTTTTTTCTCTTCCGTTACGCCATCTGTGCTTGCTGCTTTTTTCGCAGCACGTTTACGAGGTGCTTTAGGCTCATCAGCCATATAAATCAAATCCTTTTCAAAATTTTAATTACTGCAGTTTTGCAGTATCTCTTCTTCAATTCTCTTTGCTTAAAACTTAATTCTGTTTACCAAAGTTAAGTTGTAATACTTAAAAATTGTGACGTAACCGCGGCGTTGGATCTTTATCCTCGCGCTGATTGCGTAGCCGAAGTATCGCAGATATCGCCATCACCTGCCAACTTATCCTTAATTTATGCGTGTTTAGCGGCTTCTGACATGGACATTTTGCAATAAGCCAACACCAATTAAATTAGCAAACATCGAGGAGCCACCATATGAGAGAAAGGGTAATGGCACTCCCGTCATCGGCATTAAGCCCATCGTCATACCGATATTTTCAAATGTTTGAAAGACAAACCAGGCGATCACGCCAACACAGACTAATCGCCCAAAGAGATCTGTTGTTCGGCGGGCAATCACAAAAGCTCTAAAAAATATGATGCTATAGAGCATTAAAATTAGTGAGCTTCCAACAAAGCCTAATGTTTCACCGGCAACTGTGAAGATAAAATCTGTTTGTTGTTCTGGCACAAATCGACCATTTGTTTGCGGACCATCAAATAACCCTTTACCTAGCAATCCACCCGATCCAATAGTTATACGAGCCTGCCGTAATTGATAACCGCTTAACTGTGGATCGGCGGCGGGATCGATAAAGGATTGCAGACGATTAACCTGATACTCACTGACCACGCCTGTTTGAACCGCAGCGAATCCGCCAGCAATCGCCAGAAGTATTAAGCCAACCACCCAACGAATTGGCGCACCAGATGCACCGATCATCGCAACTACCGCTGCACTAATAATTAACACCGTACCTAGATCTGGCTGTAACAAGATTAAACCAACTGGAATTGCAGCAACTAGCAAGGATTTTGCAACATCGGAATCTGTTGGATCTCCTCGCAGATCTTTTCGTTCCGCCAAGACCATCGCCATACCAACAATGATTGATACCTTCGCTAACTCCGCTGGTTGTAATTGAAATCCACCCGGAAATGACAACCACGCCTTTGCGCTGTTAACCGTTGAACCTATGACTAAAACCAAAATCAATCCAAGCACACCCGCTCCCCAAACAAATGGTGTGTAGGCGCGAAGTAAGCGGTAATCGATCAAGGTAGTTCCGTATGCAAGTAAGCCGCCGATTAAGATATTTAAAACATGGCGCTTTAGGTAATACTCTGGATCTAGATCATTTGATCTAAACCATTCACGGGTACCGGCATAAACCAATAAGGTGCCAATTACTAGAAGGGCAGCAACTGCAGCTAATAAAATTTTATCAAAGCCAGCAAAGTTACTTCTGGCTGGACGAGCGAACTTTACATTTGCACTCATTTTAATTTACTTCCATTTATCTTTACCCCGGTAGGGTCAACCTTAACCTTTGCTACCGCTTTAAAATCAACCTTTGGAATGGCGCTTGGTACTCCTTTGGGAAAAATCTCATTACCTGGTGCAAGAAGAGTTTGATAGATCTCGCGAACGCCAACTCCTGATGTTGATGAACCAAAACCACCCTGACTAACCATCATTACAACTGCGTATTTTGGATTAGCGGTCGGCCCATAAGAGGCAAACCAAGAGGTGTCATCCTTTGCACTGCCATCTAAATTTCTGCCAAATACTTCAGCGGTTCCAGTCTTGCCACTGACCTCAATTGGTAATCCAGCAAATGAACCCGCGCCCGTGCCACGAGTTACTACTGCACGAAGTGATCGCTTTAGAAAATCCCAGGTTGATTGCTTTACATCTACCTTGCCGGCAACAATTGGTTTGAAATCCTTAATTACAACTCCATCTTGATCAACAATTGCTCGCGCAACTTGTGGTTGATAGTAAGTACCATTATTGGCAATTGCTGCATAAATCTGAGCAAGTTTAAGTGGTGTAACAAGGGTATCTCCCTGGCCAATTGAAAAGTTAACCGCATCTCCAGCGCGCACCTTATTGCCATCTAAACAATTTTCGCGAGCAATCTCAATTAGATAAGGTGTTAAATCTGCCTTCTTTGCCTGGTTTCGATAATCACAAAAGAAATCTTTATTATTTTCATACCACCTCTGCTTCCACTCCCGATCAGGTAATCGGCCTACAGCCTCACTGGGTAGATCAATTCCAGTTGATTTACCAATTCCAAATGCGGCGGCAGCTTTGAAAAAGTGATCATTTGCATTTGCCTTTGGCTTTAAGCCGCCATCTCTAACCCATTCATCATAAGCAATTTGATACCAAATTGAGTCACATGAGATTGCCATCGCCTGCTCCATATTGATTCGGCCAGCACCAACACTGCCAAAGTTTTTAAAGGTTCGGGTACCGATTTCAACAAATGCTGGACAGTTATAAACTCCATTTAAATCATAACCCGCATTATCTGCTGCAATTGCAGAGATAGTTTTAAAGGTAGAGGCAGGGGCAAATAATCCTTGAATTGATCGGCTAAGTGCTGGCACGCCGGTTTTTTCACTAAATAGATCGGTAGCTTGTTTAACAGTTAAGCCTCGCTGCCAAATTGTTGGATCATAAGTTGGGTATGAGGCCATCGCTAAAACTCGACCAGTCTTTATCTCAAGAACAATCGCCGAACCTGCATCTCCCCTATAACCACCACTTCGGGCACGAAGCACTGCGCGCTTTAATGCCTCCTCTGTTGCCGCTTGTAACTTTGCATCAATATTTGTAATTAGGTTATTGCCCGCAATCGCTTTAATATTTTTTGATTGCTTTGTTACGACCTCTTTGCGATTTACAAGTACGGTTCGAACGCCAGGAATACCGCGTAGATAATCGTTGTACTGCACCTCAAGTCCAGCTTTTCCAACTACCTCGCTGCGATAGTAATTAAACTCTGGATTACGAAGATCCTCATCAGACACCGCGCCAACATAACCAAGGACATGTGCCACATTCTCACCAGATAATGATGGATAACTTCGAATTGGAATCGAGGCTACCTCAATACCAGGAAATTGATCGGAGTTCTCCATAATTCGTAATGCATCCTCCTTTGCTGCATTTCCAATTATTGGGATTGGTTGATATCTAGTTCCATTCCAACAACCAGCGCGATTATCTTTAGGCAGTTCACCACAAAGCCGGGTGCGCTGAAAAACATCGGCGTACTCTAAATTAAAGATGCTAGCGATCTTTGCTATAACAGATACTCCTTGATCCTCCTGTTTATCCAGATCAACTCTGCTAATTGAGACAGCTAGACCAGGTAGATCCACCACCATCGGTACACCATTTATATCGGTGATGGCACCTCTTACCGCTGGAGTGACAATATCTCGGCTTTGAATGCTGACCGCGGCAATTTGATAGCGATCAGAGTCTAAAACTTGAATATAAAACAATCTGCCAAATAAGGCCAAAACTAACGATACAACTAATGTTTGAAATACGATCAGGCTTAATCTTGATTTAGCACTCATATCAAATCTCGATTTGAAAGTGAGTACTTACGGAATCTAATAATTAATGGCAAAAATACCGGAGTAATAAAAAAGCTCCAGATTGAGTTTGCCAAAATCACCGATAAATTATGGGAAACCCCACCATTTTCTTGGCCAAGCAGTAAGCCGATAAATAAAAAGGTGAGCATTGAAATCGCTGCTGCTACCGAAATAAATGAAATAACGGCAAGTGGGCGCTCGGTAAAATCGCCAATACTCTCTCTGTTTAGTGCAAATAGATAACCAATTAATGTCATCACTAGCGCCCACTGACCAAATGGTGTTGCCGATCCTGGGGTTAAATCCATGATCAAGCCACCGATAAATCCAAATACAACCGCACTGGTTCGATCCTCAAATGCTAGTAATACCAACAGCGCTGATAAGTAGATAGAGAAGCTATGCCATGGAAAGTTGATTCGGTTAATCACCGTCTCTTGAATAAAGAGTAAAAGTAAGAAAAATAGAGTGGTATTAAAAATTCTAATTCGACTCATAAATTACCTAGTTGGTGTTGGGCTGGGCGTAGGTGTTGGCGTCACCAAAACTGTTATGACTGGTTGAGGTTTAGGAAATAGTGGAGTGCGGGGCGCCTCATTTGGTGCCGAGATTACAACCGCAACCACACCAACCCGATTTAAATCTGCAATCGCTGCTACATCAGCATTTTGCGTAATTGATGAGGCATTACTTTGAACCTCACTTACTACGCCAACTGGAACCCCTGGCACAAATGGTCGATTACCGTCACTGCCTCGTGCAATTAAAATATCGCCCTCTTTAATCTCACCAGCTGAATCTAATAATTGTAAAAGATATGAATCGCCACCTTGACCAGAGACAACTCCAATTGCTTGAGTACCAGCAATCCGAACCCCGATTTTAAAGGTTGGATCATTCATCAATAAAACGATTGAGCTGTTGGGTGTAACACTTTTTATAACACCAATTAGGCCAGCATCTGAAATCACTGTCATATTGCGAGCTATGCCAGATGTTGAGCCAGCATCAATTGTGATGGTTTGTTTAAAGGTGGTGTTAGCACCGCGATTGATAACGCGTGCAGCAACTACCTGGTAATTTCCCCGTCCAGCTAAATCTAGAACACCCTTTAATTGATCTACCTGACCGGCGATATCCTCATTGAGCGCAGCTGCTGCATTTAATTTTTCAATCTCATCAGTTAAGCCACTGATTTTATTTCGAGTTGAGCCTAAATTTCTGATATCGCCAAAGAAATTACCGACTGGTGAGAAAATTCTGGAGAAAAAACCTTCGACTGGGGACAAGGTTGTCTGTGCTGCATTTCGTAAGCCAGTAGCAATATTTACGCCACGTAAATCTAAGGTAATTAAAAAGAGGGATGAGACAAGCAGTAAAACCAAAAGCAACCTAGAACGATTACTTCCACCCTTTGCCATAGTTAATTAAACCCCAAACCTCATCGAAAATTTAGGTTAACGGCGTGGCTCGGAGATCAACACCTTCTCAAGCGCTTCAAACTCTTCAATACATTTTCCAGATCCCTCTGCAACTGCTTGCAGTGGACGCTCAGAAATATGAATTGGCATGCCAGTCTCATGACGCAGACGCTCATCTAAGCCACGAAGCAATGCACCGCCGCCAGTTAAGACAATTCCGCGATCCATTAAATCTGAAGCAAGCTCTGGTGGAGTCTTATCCAATGTGCTCTTAACCGCATTAATAATTGCATTTACCGGCTCTTCTAATGCTTTGCGGATATCAGCTGATGTAACAAGAATTGTTTTTGGTAATCCAGTTGCTAGATCGCGACCACGAATTTCAGCATCTGGCTCACCAGGTAGTGGGAAGGCTGATCCAATCGCCATCTAGATCTCTTCAGCTGTGCGCTCTCCGAGAAGTAATGAGAACTCTCGCTTAACCCAATTAATAATCGCTTGATCAAGCTCAGCGCCACCGACACGAATTGAAAGTGCGGTAACAATTCCACCAAGTGAAATTACCGCTACCTCAGTTGTTCCGCCACCAATATCAAC
>CAMCXX010000005.1 GCA_945883755.1 Bifidobacterium breve
CCTTTAGATCTATTTGTCCAGTGTAAAGCGCCTTGCCTAAGATCACACCATCTAAGTTAAGTGCTCTTAATTTAACTAAATCATCGGTATTGGCAACGCCGCCACTTGCAACTATCTTTGCGTGGCTAGCCGAACTTACCTTTGATAACAATTGAAAATTTGGGCCAGTCAATGCGCCATCGGTATCAATATCAGTAACCACATATCTGGCACAACCCATTTGATCTAATTTACCTATCATCTCAATTAGATCACCAGCCCGCTCACCTGTTCCACGAGCTACCAAACTTGATCCCTGCACATCTAAGCTAACACTTAACAACTCCTTGTATTTTCCAATGACCATTTCTACCCATGGCAGATCAAGTAGAGCTGAGGTTGCCAGGTTTATCCGTTGTGCCTTAGTAGAGATAGCAAAATCTAAACTCTCTTGATTTATGATGCCACCTGATAGTTGAAACTTTACCGATTTCAAATCAATTAGATCTTTGATCAGCATTCGGTTATCACCAGAACCAAAAGCGGTATCTAAATCAACTAAGTGAATCCAACTTGCTCCTGCTTGGATGAAAGCATCAATAATCTCTGCCGGATTTCCGTACGAGGTAAGAGTTGCTAGTGAACCCTGTTGCAATCTGGCAGCTTGCCCAGAGCGAATATCAACCGCGGCCAGCAGTTCAATTGGTTTCATAGATCAATTCTTAGTATCAAGTTTCAAAAATCAAATCAGTAAACAATCAGGACCAAGCACAGTTTTTAGGTCGGCAGATAATGAGGGCGATGAGGTTACCTTTAATCCTTCATCTAATTTTAGGGTTGTGAATTTTCCATTCTCATCTAATTGCAGATGAACCTCACGTGCGCCCGGATGTGATCGCAAGATCTCTTTCATTCGTTCGATGACTGGTGGAGTACACCTAGACATCGCCATTGAGATTGTTAATGGTCCAGTTGGAGTTTTGGTTAAATCAGGCATTGTTAAATCCAGAGCTGAGATTCTTGCCCGCTCCTCACGCTTATCAACTCTGCCTCTGATTGCGACGACTCGATCCTCTACCAGATTTACACCATGTGTTGCATAAGAGTTAGAAAAGAACATAACATCAACAGCACCCTCTAGATCCTCGACCGTAACTATGGCCCAAGGTGTTCCCTGCCGAGAAACTTTTCGCTGTACTTGAGTGATCAATCCACCAATGGTAATTATTTGATCATGGTTAACATCAATTAACTGGCTAATTGTCATATCAGATGCCGCTCTTAAAATATGTTCGATACCAAGCAAGGGATGATCTGAAACATAAAGTCCAAGCATCTCTCTTTCATAGGATAGGAGCATCGCTTTATCCCATTCTGTCAGCGGAATATCAAGAGCCACTCCATTGATTGCAGTAGCTGATGTTTCCAAACCAAAGAGATCAAACTGTCCAATTGACTCTGCCCGCTTGGCTTCTGAGACCGCATCAATTGCCTCTAAATAAACCATCATCAGACCTTTACGAGAGTGCTTTAGTGAATCAAAAGCCCCTGCTTTAATTAAGGATTCAATAGTTTTCTTATTGCAAACTGATGCATCTACCTTGCTTAGAAAATCTCCGAAACTTTGATACTTACCCTTGGCAACCCGATTGCTAACAATTGATCCAACTACATTCTCGCCAACATTTCTGATCGCCGTTAAACCAAAACGAATATCCGATCCCCTTGGCGTGTACTCTGAATCAGATTCATTTACATCTGGCGCCAAAACCTTAATACCCATTCGGCGACACTCATTTAAATAGAGCGCGCTCTTATCTTTATCATCACGAACGCTGGTCAATAAAGCGGCCATGTACTCAGTTGGATAATTAGCCTTTAAATACGCAGTCCAAAATGAAAGTAGCCCGTAACCTGCACTGTGAGCACGGTTGAATGCGTAATCCGAGAAAGGAATTAGGGTCTGCCACAATTTTTCAACCGCATCTGCCGAAAACTTATTTGCCTTCATGCCTGATTCAAAGTGAACCCGCTCCTTGTCGAGGATCTCCTTATTCTTTTTACCCATAGCTTTACGAAGTAGATCTGCTCTACCAAGTGAAAAGCCAGCCACTTTCCTTGCAATCGAAAGCACTTGTTCCTGATAAACAATTAACCCATAGGTATCTTTTAAAATCTCATTGAGTGGTTGTTCAAGCTCTGGATGAATTGGAACCGGTAATTTGCGACCATTTTTATAATCGGCATACTTATTATGTGAATCCTCACCCATTGGGCCAGGACGATATAAGGCAATAACCGCTGAAATATCCTCAAAACTATCGGGCGCCATTGAGCGCAGTAGTGCTCTGATTGGAGCGCTATCTAATTGGAATACTCCAAGAGTGTCACCACGAGCTAACAGTTCAAAGGTTTTCTTATCTGAAAGAGGTAACTCCTCAAGGACCACCTCTTTACCAAGATTGTTTTTAATATTAATTAAACAATCATCTAAGACCGATAAATTTCGAAGGCCGAGGAAATCCATCTTCAATAATCCGGTTGCTTCACACGCGCCCATATCAAATTGGGTAATTATTGCGCCATCCGCCTCACGACGATGAATTGGAATAACATCCAAGAGCGGCTCTTTACTAAGAATTACACCAGCAGCATGAACGCCCCACTGACGTTTTAAACCTTCGATGCCAAGAGCGGTATCAACAATTTTCTTGGAGTCTGGATCTGAATCGTAAAGCGCTCTTAACTCGGTCGCCTCGCCATAACGATCATCATTAGGATCAAAGACTCCCTTTAGTGAAATATCCTTACCCATCACCGATGGCGGTAGAGATTTAGTTAACCTCTCACCTAACGCATATGGGTAACCTAAAACGCGAGTTGAATCTTTGATCGCTTGCTTAGATTTGATTGTGCCGTAGGTAATGATTTGAGCAACTCGATCATCACCGTATTTTGTGGTTGCGTATTGAATCATCTCTGATCGCCGGCGCTCATCAAAATCCAAATCAATATCTGGCATCGAAATTCGCTCTGGATTTAAAAATCTTTCAAACAATAGACCAAACTTAATTGGGTCTAATCCAGTGATACCAAGTGCATATGAAACTAGTGAACCAGCAGCTGAACCACGGCCTGGACCTACTCTGATTCCAACCTCACGAGCATGGTTGCAAAGATCTGAAACAACTAAGAAGTAACCAGGAAAACCCATTTTAATCATGACATCTAATTCAAAATCTAGCCGCTGTTGATAATCAGCTGGAATCTTGCCTTCTAATCTTTTACTCAAACCAAGATTGGCCTGCTTGATCAGCCAAGAATCCTCACTTTCGCCATTTGGCACGGTGAATCTTGGCAGCAGATTTTCACCTTCACGCATTGTTGTATTACAACGCTGCGCAATTAATAATGTGTTATCGCAACTTTCGGGGAAATCCTTGAACAGCTCTCTCATCTGTTTGGCACTCTTCAAATAAAATTCAGAGTTCTCAAATTTAAATCGTTTTGGATCAGCCAAAGTAGATCCCGATTGAATGCACAAGAGCACCTCATGTGCAGCTGAATCTTCATGATGGGTGTAATGCAGATCATTAGTTGCCAGTAGCGGCATATTTAACTCTTTGCCTAATTTAATTAAATCCTTAAAACTTCGGCTTTCAATCTCAATATTGTGATCCATAATCTCCAAAAAGTAATTATCTCTTCCGAAGATATCTTGCAGCTCACTAGCCGCTTTAACCGCCTCTTTATAACCACCCATTCGAAGTCGAGTTTGTATTTCACCACCTGCGCAGCCGGTAGTTGCGATTATTCCTTTTGCGTACTGAGAGAGTAACTCTCGATCCATTCGAGGCTTGTAGTAAAAACCTTCAAGAGAGGCTAAAGATGAAAGCTTGAAGAGATTGGATAAACCTAAATTATCCTCTGCCAGTAGCGTCATATGTGTGTATGCGCCACCACCAGATACATCATCTTCGCCACCCTCGGCCCACTTAACGCGACGCTTATCAAATCTTGATTCTGGGGCAACGTAAGCTTCAATTCCAATTATTGGTTTAACTCCTGCTTTTTTAGCTAACTTATGAAATTCAAAGGCGCCAAAAACATTTCCATGATCGGTCATAGCCACTGCTGGCATTTGCTGCCGGGCGACCTCTTCTACTAACTCTGAGATCTTTGCTGCTCCATCAAGCATTGAGTATTCAGTGTGCACATGAAGATGCACAAAATTCTCACTATCTTTGAGATTGGATGGTTTATCAGACATGGGATGGTGAGATTACTACTGCCAAGAATTTCTAGCGTTGATTATCGGCCAGTAGGGCAAGTGAGCGTGTCAGATCCTCTGGATACTGCGCTGTAAATGAGATTACCTGACCGGTTGCGGGGTGCTTAAAGGCTAGATCTTTCGCATGTAACCATGGTCTGGTGATTTGCATTCTTTGCGCTAGCGAAGGATCTGCGCCATAAGTTAGATCGCCAACTAATGGATGGTGCAACGCCGAAAAGTGAACTCGGATTTGGTGAGTCCTGCCAGTTTCCAACTCAATCTCCATTAGTGAAACTGCTGGAAATATCTCAAGGGTTTTGTAATGTGTAATTGAGGCCTTGCCATTAGCAACTACTGCAAAACGGTAATCCTCTCTGGGATGGCGATCAATCGGTGCATCGATGGTGCCAGTAGTTGGATCCATATGACCTTGAATTAATGCATGATAAATCTTTGAAACAGTGCGCTCTCTAAATTGATCCTTTAAACTGCTATAAGCCTTCTCATTTTTAGCAACAACCATTAAACCAGAGGTTCCGACATCTAATCTATGTACGACTCCCTGTCGCTCTGCCGCACCTGATGTTGCCAATTGATACCCAGCTGCAAAGATCGCACCTACAACTGTGGCACCTCGCCAACCCGGGCTGGGATGGGCTGCAATACCGACTGGCTTATTTATGACAATCACATACTCATCATCATAAACAACATCTAATCCATCGATCGGCGTAGCGGTTAACTTCGCTTCTCCCTTAACAGCTGGCATCAAAATTTCGATTTGATCATTGGTACTTACCTTAAAAGATTTGCTGACCGGCTTTCCATCACAAGAAATTTCGGCTGCTTCGATTAAACCAACAACTACAGTTCTGGATAAACCTAGTAGTCGAGAGAGTGCGGTATCAATACGTTCATTATTTAAACCATCCGGGATGATTAAGGATCTTGATTCGCGTTCAATCATCTGGTTTCTCATTATTTTCACTAGGACCATAAAATTCAATATTTTTAATTGATAAAATCGTAACCAGAACTGCCGCGCAAACAACAGCTGAATCAGCTATGTTAAAAATTGGCCAGTTTGGTAATTGAATCCAATCAACTACCTCTCCCCGCAACATGCCTGGCTCTCTAAATATTCGATCAGCTAAGTTTCCGAAGATGCCACCGAGCGCCAAACCCAGGGCAATCGCCCATGGCGTTGATTTAACTCTGCGACCATAGTAAAAAATAACAACTGCCATCGAAATGGCAAAAACCGAGAGAAAAATAGTTGCATTACTGGCCAAACTAAATGCAGCTCCAGAATTGAAAACTAGATTAAATCGTAGAAGATCACCAATTACATTGATAGATCCATCTGATAGAAGTCTTATTGCTAGCTCTTTACTTGCATAATCAAAGAGAAAAACAAGCAATGCCGTTACAGCTAGCCATTTACGTTGGTATAAGTTCAGCGACGTTCCTCTTTTTGTTTACACGCCATACATAGGGTCGCTCTAGGAAATACCTGCAAGCGAGCCTTGCCAATGTAATTTCCGCAATCTTCGCACTTTCCATAAGTTTTACCATTGATACGATCTAAGGCACGTTCAGTTTGCTGGACCATATCCCGAGCGTTGTAAACCAAAGACATCTCATGCTCTCGTTCAAATGTTTTTGCGCCAGCATCTGCTTGATCATCGCCGGCACCGACGCCAGCGGCTTCAACTAGATCCTCCATCTCCGCTTCTGCGGTAGCCAACTCTTTCTGTAATCGAATGAGATCCTTCGCCAACTCGGATTTTAAAGATTTAAGTTCAGTTGCGGTGAAAGCATTCTCGCCTTCTTCAATAATAAATGGAGCCGGTGCACTTTTAATTGGCTTGAGTGCAGCAGCTTTTTTTGATTTGATAACTGGTTTTGGTGGCGGCAACATCGTTAAACGACGTTCTGCAACAATCGGCGCCACATTTGCATTAGGCATTGTTGAAGTAACTGAGATTGTGGTTGATGATCCAGAGGTTGAAGTTTGTAACTTGGCTGGAAATGGTTTGCCCGGAGCCTTCTTAGCTGAACTTTTTGCAAGGGATGGCTTAACAATATTTGGTGAGCGAGTAGGGGCTTTTTTATTTGTAGCTTTTTTTGTTGTCGTTCTCTTGGCTGTTGATTTCTTGGCTGGTGCTTTCTTTGCTACCGCTTTCTTAGCAGCGCTCTTGGCTGGTTTTTTTGGAACCACTTTTTTAGATTGAGCCTTTTTGCCACTCTTTTTGAATAATTTTTTCATTGTTGCAACTACCCCCTGAAGGGGCAAAGATTATGCGTTGTTATGCCTAATTACCAACCGCCACCCGCATCAAGTTAGAATGAAGGGTGAATATGAAGGGTAATCAAGATCAGGGTGCCACCAGAGGTAAAATTGGTGATAACTCTGTCAAACGCATTAGATCATTACCCGCACAAATTGATCTTCCAGCAATGGAGTCGCAGATCCTGCAATATTGGCAGGAGAATAATATTTTCGAAAAATCAGTTTCAACGCGTGATGGTTCACCACGTTGGAGCTTTTATGAAGGCCCACCAACTGCAAATGGTAAACCTGGGACTCATCACATTGAAGCTCGAGTCTTTAAGGATCTCTTTCCTCGCTTTCAAACAATGAAGGGAAAGCAGGTAATTCGAAAAGCTGGTTGGGATTGTCATGGCCTACCAGTTGAAATTGCAGTTGAAAAAGAATTGGGGTTTACTGGAAAAGCAGATATTGAAAAATACGGCGTTGCGCAGTTCAATGATAAGTGTCGAGAGTCGGTGCAACGACATGTAGGTGAGTTCACTGAGATGACAAAACGAATGGGTTTCTGGGTTGATTTTGATGAAGCTTATTGGACCATGTCACCTGAGTATGTAGAGAGTGTCTGGTGGTCACTTCAACAAATTTGGAAAAAGGGCTTACTGGTTCAAGATCATCGAGTTGCACCTTACTGCCCACGATGCGGCACCGGATTATCTGATCACGAGTTAGCACAAGGCTATGAAAATATTAAGGATCCATCGGTATTTGTAAGATTTGCGGCAACATCTGGTGAATTAGCAAAATTAAAGGCATCACTCCTTGTTTGGACGACAACACCTTGGACATTGGTTGCTAACACCGCAATCGCAGTTAATCCAAAGGTAGATTACCAAGTCGTAGAAGTAGCGGTTGATGAAAAGATGGAGCGTTTGGTAATTGCAGCTGATTTAGCAGCTGTGCTTGGTGATGATCGTAAAGTTATCGCCACCTTTAAGGGTACAGATCTTGAACATACAACTTACGCCAGACCCTTTGATTTTGTTGAAATTCCAAATGCTCATTTTATTGTTCTTGCCGATTATGTAACGGTCGAGGATGGCACCGGCTTGGTACATCAGTCACCAGCCTTTGGTGCAGATGATCTTGAAGTTTGCCGTCGCTACAACCTACCGGTTATCAATCCAATTAACCCAGATGGCCACTTTCAAAGTGATATTCCAATCGCGGGTGGCAAATTCTTTAAAGATGCTGATAAGGATTTAATCAAGGATTTAAAACAACGCGGCCTGTTGTATAAAAGCTCACAATTTGAACACTCCTATCCCCACTGTTGGCGTTGCCACACCGCATTGATGTATTACGCACAGCCATCTTGGTATATCAGAACAACCATGATCAAGGATGATCTACTTCGTGAAAATAAGAAAACCAATTGGCATCCAGAGACGATTAAAACTGGACGATTTGGCGATTGGTTAAATAACAATATTGACTGGGCGGTTTCTCGCAACCGTTACTGGGGAACCCCGCTTCCGATCTGGCGCTGCGAAAACAAACATGAGGTATGTATTGGATCATTATCTGAGTTAAGTCAGCTATCAGGTAAGGAGCTAAGCAATTTAGATCCACACCGACCATTTGTTGATGACATTACCTTCCCATGCGCCGAATGTAATTTAATGATGAATCGAATCCCAGAAGTTATTGATTGCTGGTACGACTCCGGCGCTATGCCCTTTGCACAATGGGGTTATCCGCACAAGGAAGGTTCAAAACAATCATTTGAAGCTGCATATCCAGCTGATTTTATTTGTGAAGCAATAGATCAAACCCGTGGTTGGTTTTACACACTTATGGCGATTGGTACCTTAGTTTTTGAGAAATCATCTTATAAAACTGTTTTATGTTTAGGTCATATCTTGGACAAAGATGGCCGAAAGATGAGTAAGCATCTAGGAAATGTTCTAGAACCAATGGCGCTGATGGATCAACATGGTGCAGATGCGGTTCGTTGGTACATGTTAGCTGCTGGCTCTCCGTGGAGTGCTCGCCGGGTTGGCCATGATGCAATTTCCGATGTAGTAAGAAAATCCTTATTGACCTACTGGAACACCATCTCTTTTTTCACCCTCTATGCAAAGGCGGCAAATTTTAAGGTCACCTCATTACCAAGTAAGCCCTCGGTTATGGATCGATGGATAATTTCAGAGTTGAACCGAGTAATCGATGGTGTTGATCAAGCATTAGAGAGTTTTGATTCGCAATTAGCAGGCAATCTACTTAGCGCCTTTATTGATGATTTATCCAATTGGTATGTGCGCAGATCTCGTAGAAGATTTTGGGATGGTGACCTAGATTCATTAAATACTCTTTACTACTGTCTTAAGAATCTAACATTGCTGTTAGCGCCAATGGTCCCCTTTATCTCAGAGCATGTCTGGCAAGAGTTGGTAAAGCTGGCCGAAGATGATGAGTGTGAGTCTGTCCATTTAGCTAACTTTCCAGTTGCAAATAAGAAGGTAATTGATCAACAGCTCTCAATCTCTGTGGCATTATCTAGAAGATTAGTTGAGTTAGGTCGCGCAGCAAGAGCTGAATCCAAGGTTAAAATTCGCCAACCGCTAGCCAGAGCTCTGATCGCAGCGCCTGGTTGGCAGAAGATGGCGCCAGAGATTCAAGCAGATATCGCTGATGAGTTAAACATCCTGCAGATTGCAGATATCAGCTCTGCCGGTGCCGACCTGGTTGATATTTCGATCAAGGCAAACTTCAAATCAATTGGTGCTCGCTATGGTGGCGATGTACAACCAATTGCTAGCAAAATCTCTCAAATTGATGCCACTCAATTGGTTAAATCTCTGCGCCTAAAATCACCTACGCAGATTGAATATCAAATTGATGGTCAAAGCAAGAGCGCCAGCATTGAGTTGGATGATCTGATAATTACTGAAACTCCAAAAAGTGGATGGTCGGTGAGCTCTCATAATGGTGAGTCGGTTGCTTTGGATTTAACACTGACGCCAGACTTAATTAAAGCTGGATTAGTTCGAGAAGCAATCCGTGCCATTCAAGAGGAGCGCAAAAGCATCGGCTTAGATATTAGTGATCGGATAATTGTAAATTGGAATGCGCCAGCTGATTTAGCGGAAGCGATTAATGGGGCTATCGATGAGATCTCAACTGAGGTTTTAGCGACACAAATGATTCAAATTAAAGCTGAAAGCACAAGTAAGAGTGAGATTGGGCTTTGGTTAAAACTTACCAAAAGTTAATGGGAAAGTTAAAGAGCTAATACCAATCTGATTAGTAGTTGAACCACAAAGAAAACCACAATAAAGGATAGATCAAGTGCGATGCCGCCTAATTGCAATGGCGGAACAAACCTTCTTACATATCGCAGTGGGCGATCGGTAATTGTGTATATCAACTCTGCAAGAGCGAGAACTACACCTTGTGGTCGCCACTGTGGACGAAAAATGCGAACATAATCAAGAATTAAGCGGGCGATTAACGCAAATAGAAAAAGTTGCAGCAACCAAGCTATTGCATCAAATATTTGTCCCACTGCTTATCAGCTTTGGTTAAAAAAACTTGCCTGCGCTGCGCTGTTCTTATCTTCAACCGAGACAGAGACATTTGGCGGCGTTAGCAAGAAAACTTTTGGTGTCACTCGTTCAATACTGCCGTGATGACCAAATACCAATCCTGAAGCAAAATCAACTAATCGCTTTCGCTCGGACTCCTCCATGTCACTTAAATTCATAATTACCGGTTTACCTTCACGGTAGTGCTCGCCAATTAATCTAGCCTCACTGTAGGTACGTGGTGTCAGCGAAATTATTCGATCCATACTTTGCGGTTCGATAACTGGTGAAGATATTGAGTTAGATTTTCCAACAATTTCAAAGCTTGGTTTACTGCGGGTTACACGGTTGGTTGGGGCTGCCACTGTTGCGTGGTCTAGCTCCTCTTCATCCATTAAGCCGAGGTAACCAGCGACTCTCTTAAATGCATTAGCCATAGGTCAAGATTAGGTTAAGAGTTAGCGATTGCCGAGTATTGAACTACCTATTCGCAGATGTGTCGCACCATGCCTAATCGCCTCTTCAAAATCACCACTCATGCCGATCGATAATGCCCTTGCCTGGGGGTGGGTTTTTATAAGGGTGGATGAAAATTCTGAGAGCTGTGAAAAAGCTTCCGAGGCAGAGCCATTTAATGGCGCCACAGCCATTACCCCAAATAAATTCACCTTCGACAGTTGCGAGATTTGATCAGCTAACTGCAATAAATTAGCTGGATTTACACCCCCTCTTATCTGAGAATCTTGATTATCTGTGATCTCATCCAATGAAATCTGAATAAAGATCGAGCGGTTATCACCCTCAGTAAAATCAGAGATCATCTTGGCGTATTTAAATTGATCAACAGAGTGTATGTAAGTAGCCCACCGAGTTATTGATTTCAATTTATTGCTCTGAATTTGACCTTGAAAATGCCATTTAATATCAGTTGGTAGTTGCGCCACCTTTTCGCTGGCTTCTTGATCTCGATTTTCACCAAAATCTCTTACGCCAGCCTCATAAAGAGTAAGTAGGTCTGGGATCGGAAAATTTTTAGTTACCGCAATTAAATTTATACCATCTGGATCTCTATTTGCAGTTATCGCTGCAGCAGAAATTCGCTCCTTCACCCGGTTTAAATTTTCAATGATCTGTGCCTTACGTGTTAAAGACAAATGACACCTACCTGTCGGCCACTCTCAGCGCCGCGACGAAAGGAGAAATACCTGGAATTCTCTAAGGTGCAAATATTGAGATCTCTTAAACTTACCTGCGGAATTTGTGCAGCTAATCCAGCAAATAAATTTAATCTGCGATCAGCAGATTTGGTCTGTGGATGCAAGGCTGTCACCTCATTAAAGAGCTGATCATCAACCTCATAACATCGGTGACATATATGGGGACCAACTACCCCCGTGATTTTTTTTGCTCCTAGTTTTTGCATGGCTGCCACCGCATTAAGAGCGACACCATTTACTAACCCTTTTCGCCCAACATGCACCGCTGCAATTGCAATCTCTAACCCATCTGCGCCGAGGCCACTCATTAATAATGGTAAACAATCAGCGGTTTGAACAATTAAGGCGGTAGCTTTTAAGGAGGTAACTAAAGCATCAGCTTCGATTAACTGTGTCGAGTTCTTATCAACTACCTCGACCACATTGCCATGTACTTGTTTCATAAAAGTAGAGTTTGAAAGAGTAAGTGTTTTTGCTAGATGATCTCGATTGCTCAACCCAGAGTTCGGATCAAAGGTGCCACTTGATTTGCCGGTAAATAACAGCCGTGCCATGAACTTTCTACTTCATGAAATCTGGAATATCGATCTCATCCTCTGCTACTAACTCCTCAAAGGAGACTCTTCTGCGAGAGCTTTGATTAGACTCGACATTTAAATCTAAGGCAACTGCAATTGGATCATTCGCAGCAATTGGATCTGCCTCACCACTTAACTCAGCGGTTGTAATAGATGGGCGTGCAACATACTTTGGTTGTCCACCTGCAAAGCCCGCAGCAATCACAGTTACCCGAACCTCATCGCCCAGAGCATCATCTATAACAGTTCCATAAATAATATTTGCATCTGGGTGCGCAGATTGTGCCACTAACTCTGCTGCCTCTGAGATTTCAAATAAACCAAGATCACTACCACCTGCAATTGAAAGTAGTACACCCCGAGCACCATCAATTGATGCTTCTAACAATGGGCTAGAGATAGCTAATTCAGCTGCACGTATTGATCGGGCCTCCCCTCGCGCTGAACCAATTCCCATTAATGCCGAACCAGCACCTGCCATCACACTTTTCACATCGGCGAAATCTAAATTAATTAATCCAGGAGTTGTAATCAAATCTGTAATTCCCTGTACGCCAGATAGCAGTACTTGATCCGCAGTTTTAAATGCTTCAAGAGCGCTAATTGAGCGATCAGAGATTGCTAGTAAACGATCATTTGGAATAACAATTAATGTATCTACCTCACCGCGCAAATTCTCGATTCCCTCTTCAGCTTGTGCAGTTCTGCGCTTTCCTTCAAAACTAAATGGTTTGGTAACTACACCAACAGTTAATGCACCCAAATCTTTTGCTACCTTGGCAACGATAGGTGCGCCACCTGTACCGGTACCGCCACCTTCACCCGCAGTAACAAAAACCATATCTGCGCCACGCAAAACCTCTTCGATCTCATCAATATGATCAAGCGCTGCTTGACGTCCAATCTCTGGTGCAGCTCCTGCACCTAACCCTCTTGTTAATTTTCTACCAATATCTAATTTCACATCTGCATCTGACATTAACAATGCTTGTGCATCTGTATTAATTGCAATGAACTCAACACCTTTTAATCCGACATCAATCATTCGGTTAACTGCATTTACGCCACCGCCGCCGATACCAACAACTTTGATAACAGCTAGGTAGTTCTGTGGTGTTGCCACTTCACGCCTCATCCCTTACTTTAAACCTCTACTTTAGAGTTAAAGTTATTGCTTTTACGATTAAGCAAAAGTAGGCATTAGAACCTAATCAATCAAACACCGACACGATTTAAAGTTAAGTAAATTTAGAGCGGATTTAAATCCAATATTTCAAGTGAAAAATACCGTTTCACTTATCAAGAAACTACTGGTGAATCTGGCAGGGACAAGTCAAATCTCTTTGCTTTTTTATTCTCGGGCAGATCAAATAATGCCTGTAAAACCTCACTTTTTTGGGGTATTTCAGAGGGCGCTCCCCAGTTAATAAATACCTCGCGATTACCAACTTTACTTTGCATGTTAATAAAGCCTGATTCGCCAATTGAAATTCCAATCAAATCATCGATCAAGGGTTGGGATTGCGCAGGCAGCTCCTTTAAAAATTTTGCCACAGCAGATAGTTGGCCTTGATCATTGGATTTTGAGGTAACTAATGGCAGTTTCAAACTTAAGGCCAGTTGCTTAGCTGATGTTGGTGCGAAAAGTTTGCCCTGATTATCAAAATTTACTATCTTGAGGTTTGAATCAACCGCCTTTGCCACTGCAATCTTCTCGACTACCTCAACTGTGATTGAGCGATTAAACCAACTACGATTTACATCAGCTTTTGCCAGCCACTCTAGATCACCTGTTACCCGTTTTATCGCTCTAACATCAACCCTGGCAAGTTTCATATCAGGCTGGAGATTTAGATTATTTTTGGATAACTCTCTCTTAACAATAGATTGAGAGGCGGTGCCAGTTATCTCTATCTTTTTAACAGTTAGAAGCTCTGACCAACCCAGTAAATAGGATGTTGCTGCGATGGTTAAAAGAAGGATAAATCCAATTAATCCCTTTGTTGATCTGGATTTCATTGTTCTGCTTTAATTCAAAGCAAGTTGTTCAAGTATTGGCCCGCTGAGCGAGGAGACATCACCAGCACCTAAAAGAATGATCAAATCCCCTGGTTTGGCGGCACTGCTTACATCACTTACTACCTGCAACATCGATGGTTCAAATTTAACCTTACTTTGATTCATCTTTTTACTGATCAAAAGTGAGGAAACGCCATCCATTGGTTTTTCGCTGGCGGAGTAAATCTCAAGAAGGTAGACAAAATCAGCTGCTTCTAAAGCCTGAGCGAACTCTGCAGCAAAGACAGCGGTCCGGGAGTAACGATGAGGTTGAAATACTGCATAAAGACTCCCAGCACCTACTAAATTTCGAGCAGCTTTTAATGTAACTATTAACTCAGTTGGATGATGACCATAATCATCAATTACTTTGATGGAGTTGACCTCACCCTTTAACTCAAAGCGACGACGAGTTCCGGAGAATGTCTTGAGACCGACAAGTAATCGATCTACTGCAACTCCTAAAGAGTTCGCGGCGGCAAAGGCGGCCAAGGCATTTAGAAGATTGTGTAGGCCCGGGACAACTAGATTCAACTCCCCTACCTTTCTGCCATTTTGCATGACTAAGGCAGATGAGCTTGTTGGCGCAAGATTTACTCGTGTTAATTGGAAATCATTTTCAGGGTTCTGGCCATATGTGATTACTTGGACACCTTGCAAATTCATGCCAGTTAAAATCCGTTGGCATCCTGGATCATCGCCACAAATGATCAAGTAGCCGCCTGATTGGATTGATGAGATGAAATCATTAAAGGTGGCAAATAATTGATCCTCGCTCTGAAAATGATCGACATGATCCATCTCGATATTGGTGATGATCGCAGCGCTGGGTTTATAGGCTAAAAATGAGCCATCCGATTCATCCGCCTCAACAACAAAGAATTTTCCGCTTCCACTATGGGCATTTGTTCCAGCTGAGTTGATTGTGCCGCCAATAGCAAAGGAGGGATCCTCACCAGCAGATTGCAGGGCAACGGTGAGCATCGCAGTTGTCGTAGTTTTGCCATGGGTACCCGCAATCGCAATGGATGTTGACTCGGTCAACAACCAGGAAAGAGCGGTAGCGCGAGATGTAATCGGAATGCCTAATTTTCTAGCTGCGAGTAATTCTGGGTTGTTCTCTGCAATCGCCGCCGAAACGATCACCAATTGCGCATCACCAATATTTTCGGCGGAGTGACCGACTGAGATTTTTGCACCAAGTGTTTTTAGAGATAACAAGATCTGTGAATCTTTTGCATCTGAGCCTGATACCTCAATTGATTTCGCCAGCATAATTCGGGCGATCCCACTCATTCCAGCGCCGCCAATACCAATAAAATGTAACTTGATTTTTTGTAACTCAGCGATTGAATAATCCTTCAAGGATGGGTTACTCATGACTTTGATAACCTATTAATTATTGCCTTACTGATTACCATGCTGGCTGATGTGTCTGGCATCGGCTTTGGTTGATAACTCTTGGCGTTACGAACCAACTCACTCCAGTTGCCAATTAACCAATCTGAGTTAAATTTGTTATCACTAATAACTAAGGCTGCTCCAGAGTTCTTAAGATCTTGAGCATTTGCAGATTGCTCGCCATTGCCAACTGGTAGTGGGATTAAGAGTGCAAATTTTCCTACCGCCGCTAGCTCTGCACATGTTAAGGCACCGCTACGGGCTATTACGAGATCACTTGCGGTGTAAGCCGCTGCCATATCTTCGATGTAAGGCACTGGAAGATAATTCTCAGTAGATGTTGGTAGTGGGTTATTCCTGCCAACTGAATGCACAACTTGAATATCATTTTCAGTAAAGAATGAGAGAGATTGAAGTATTGCCTCATTTATATGGCGAGAGCCTTGAGAGCCACCGAAAACCAATAAAATAAACTTATCTGGCGAGAGCCGCCACTTTTCGATTTGGTCAGAACGTACTTTTGATCGATCTTCACCAGCTAATTTATGATTATTTAAAATCTCAGCTTTTAGTGGCATACCAATTAACTTAGCGTTACGCCATTTTCCAATCCTCTTTGCTGGCGAATCAAAGGCAATGAAAACCTCCTTTGCAGAAAGCACCCCTAACCGATTAGCCCAACCTGGTATTGCATTTGCTTCATGAATCAGGATTGGTTTACCGAGGAGGGCGGCAGCGAGGTAAACCGGTGGACAGGCGTAACCGCCAAATCCAATTACTAAATCCGCTTTTCGACAGAGTTTAACTCCCTGCCAAATTGCAGCCATAAATTTAAATGGCCAAACCAGTAGCGAGAGCGATACCTCTCTGGGCAACAGAAGCTTAGGAATATGGTTTACAGGAAAACCAGCTTTTGGAACTAATTGATTCTCTAAACCGTTCTTAGTCCCAATAAATGAAATTTCATAGCTTGGCTCCAACATTTGCAACTGATTGGCGACCGCAAGTGCAGGCTCAACATGTCCTGCAGTGCCGCCGCCAGCAAAGATTATTTTCTTACTCATCTCCCTAATTTTCGCATGCGGTTGGCTTTAATCCCCTCAGCGATCTCAGGAGTTCGCCTGGCCACGCTTAAAACAAAGCCAATTGCTAGGAAATTAGCCATTAGGGATGATCCACCATAGGAGATAAATGGCAATGTAACTCCGATTACTGGCAAGGTTGAAGTAACCGAACCAACATTTACAGTTACTTGAACAATAAACCAGCAAGCCACTCCCGCGGTTGCATACCTGGAGAATGAATCCTTTGTTTTCAAAGCAACTCGGAGAATGCCAAAAATAAGAGCAGCAAATAAAAGTAGAACTATTAAGGTGCCTAGCAATCCAAGCTCTTCGCCGATGACTGCAAAGATAAAATCTGTATGAGCCTCAGCTAAGTTAGACCATTTTTGTTTACTTGCACCTAAACCTGAACCAAATAATCCACCACTTGCTAATCCCATAACGCTATGAGCGGGCTGCCATCCAGAAAATTTATAGTACTGATCATCAAATGGATCAAGGAAAGCGGCAAATCGATTGACGCGATTAGGTGTAGTTATAACCATAACTGCGATAACCGATCCCACGGCCAAAACTGCGTAGCCAAACTGCTTTAAAGGCGCACCGGAAACAAAAAGTAACCCACCTAAAATTCCAAAGATTAGAATTGCGGTACCTAGATCTCGTTGTACTAAGACAAAACTCTCAATCACTATCGCTCCTGGCAAAATCACAATTAGTGGATTTTGGATAAAGCCATCCGCACTCTTGCTCTCACTTTTTCGCAGATGCAGGGCACACCATAAAATTAAGGCAAATTTTGCAAATTCTGATGGTTGCAAAGTAAAGCCAGCAAACTCAACCCAGTTACGGTTTCCATTTACATTTTTGCCTAAACCTGGAACAAATGGCAGAGCTAAAAAGAGGATTGAAAGAAGTAGTGAAAACCTCGCAACTACCAACCAAATAGCACCCTTTACCCGGTACGCCCAATAAGCGCTGGCTCCGCCCAGGATAAAAAATAGAAATTGTTTGATAAAGATTGAATAAGTAGAACCATTGTCCTGCAGCGACTCCACAGCTGAAGCTGAAAGCACCATCGTTAAACCGATGCCAGATAATGCGATGACTGACCAAAGAATTAAGTAAAACGGTAGCTCTGGGCGAAGGAAAACTCCTCGATACCCTTTACTGCTAGTAGCACTTCTCATTTGAGCACACCTGAATTCAACTCCTTTACCGCATCAGCAAATAGCTCTCCCCGTTCTGCATAAGAGGAGAATTGATCCATAGAGGCACACGCTGGTGCTAGCAATACGGTATCCCCTGCTTTAGCTAAGTTAGCAGCTAACTTCACTACCTCAACTAGCATCTTCTCTTTACTCTCCGTTAAATCAATTAGGTATGTTGGAGTATCTGGTGCAAATTTGCTTAATGATTCCTTGATTAAATCTCTATCTTTTCCAATCAAAATAGCTGCCTTGATTCGTGGTGCGCATCGCTTTACCAACTCATCCATACTTGCTCCTTTAGCAAGTCCGCCAGCGATCCAGATAACATTCAAATTTGCCATAATCGCGGCGGATGCAGCGTGTGGATTTGTTGCCTTTGAATCATCGATCCAAGTAATTTGATTAAAGTTACTTATGATCTCCATTCTGTGGTGATCTGTTGAAAATGATTTCAATCCAGCTTTGATATCGGAGTAGGAGATCTTTAGCGAGAGTGCCAATGATGCTGCCGCCATCGCATTTAAAATATTATGTGGAACAGTTGGTTTTACATCAACAACCTCTGCGATCTCACCAGCCTGAACTTTGGCGGGCGAAAAGGCGCGGTCAACAATCAACTCCTCAACCAATCCAATCTCACCTGGGGCTGGCGTATCAAGCGAAAACCAAATAACACCACTTTGATTCATCTGCCGGTTAGCCAGGAATGGGTCTGATTTGTTAATGAAGCTCTGTTTGCTTTGAGATAGAAGTTTTAACTTAGCCTTTGCATAATTTTCAAATGAACCATGCCAATCAATATGATCCTCTGCGATATTTAAGATTGCAATCGATTCATACTCTGGCAGTTCACTCCAATCTATTTGAAAAGAGGAGAGCTCTAGCGCCAGTATCTCAAGAGCCGGAGTTCGGCAGACCGCAGAGATCACTGGTTCCCCTAGATTGCCGCATGCAAGTGCTTTCATGCCTGCTGCATCAAAAATGCTTTGCACCATCTGAATGGTGGTTGTTTTACCGTTAGTGCCAGTTAGTCCTACCCACTTTTGATTAGGCGCAATCTCTTTTTTAATTAGCCAGGCCAAATCCAGCTCACTTTTTACTGAAATACCAGAATCAATCATTTTCTTTACAACTGGATGATCTTTTCGCCAACCTGGTGAAACAATTGCCATTTCAATGGTACTTGGCAGCGAATCAATGCTGGAGATAATTTGAGATTGAAGCTGCTTTACTTTCTCATCAAAAAAAACAACTTTTGCGCCAAAGTTAAGTAAAACTTTTGCTACAGCTTGCCCAGTAACTCCGGCACCAACTACTAAACACTCCTTGCCCGCTAGTTGGGCAATAAATGACATGTTATGAAACCACCCATTGGGCGTAAAACAAACCAAGTCCGGCGGCAACGCCTAGGCTGGCAATAATCCAAAAGCGAATAACAATTGTTACTTCGCCCCAGCCGAGTAACTCGAAATGATGCTGAAGTGGTGCCATTTTAAATACTCGTTTGCCACCACTGATTTTGAAATATGCGACTTGAATTATCACTGATGCAGTAATTAAAACAAATAGGAATCCAAGAACTGCCAATAGAAGTTGAATTCTTAATGTGATTGCAATTCCCGCTAACGCACCACCTAGCGCCAAAGAGCCAACATCGCCCATAAATATCTTTGCCGGAGAAGCGTTCCACCATAGAAATCCACCGCAAGCTCCTGCAAATGCAGCTGCTAGCACCGCAAGATCAAGTGGATCTCGAACGTTGTAACACTTTAATCCAGGAGATACCGCGCAACTTTGACCAAACTCCCAAACACCAATCAAGATAAATGCAATAAAGACCATAACTGCGGCACCAGTAGCTAAGCCATCTAGCCCATCAGTTAAATTCACGCCGTTGCTTGTACCAAGCACCATAAAAACTACCCAAATGATTACTAACAAAATAGAGAGTTTGATTGATGTATCTCGAACGGTTGATAGGTTAGTTGAAATTGGAGTTAAACCATCTCTATCTGGAAATTGCAATCCAGCGTAGGCAAATCCACTTGCCGCCACTACCTGCCCAAATATCTTCTGCCTAGCGGTTAAGCCGAGTGATCTCTTTTTTGCAACCTTTAAATAATCATCAATAAAGCCTACGAAACCCAGTGCGATAACTAAACCCAGAACTAAAAGTGCAGATGTGGTCATCGCAATTGAGGTAATTAAATGACTTAAACCATAACCAAGAGTGGATGCTGAAATTAAGATCAAGCCACCCATGGTTGGAGTTCCACGTTTTATATGGTGAGTTGTTGGTCCATCCTCTCTGATGAATTGACCAAAACCCTTTTTTGCTAAAAATTTGATTAGTACCGGAGTCGCAAAAAATGCAAAAAGAGCAGAGATTCCGCCAGCTAGCAAAATACCTCTCAAGAGCGCTCCTCCTCTTGCCTCTTTTGTAACTGTAATTTAATTTGATCTGCCAGTTCCTCAAATTTTTCAGCCCTTGATGCTTTTAGTAATAAAACATCCCCAGCTGAAAAATTACTAACCAACTGTAAAACAGCGTTGTGGTCTAGGCAGTAATGAAAACTCATCTGCGCCAAGGTTTCTTTTAAATCCGGATTGTTATCCATACCCCTGCCACCATAAAGATCGCATTCCACCGCCACAAAATGATCCACGCCCATTTCAGCACCGTAATTGAGTACCTCTAGGTGGCGCTCCGATTCAGTGCTGCCTAATTCATGCATCTTGCCAAGTATCGACCAGGAGGCCCCGCCACTTATTTGCGTCAAAATAACTAAACTCTTAAGGGCAGCCTTCATACTCTCAGGATTAGCATTGTAATAATCATGAATTATGGTGATACCAGCAACCTCTTCAACCTGCATGCGCCATTTACTCATCGAATCAGATGTAGTTAATCCATCTGCAATTTTTTCATTACTTACCCCTAAAGCAAATGCTGCGGTTGCAGCTGCAAGGGCATTAAGGAGTTGGTGCTCTCCCAGTTGTGCGAGAGAAACTGGCACTCGACCAGTTGGCGTAACTAAATCAAAGTGGGCGTAACCACCAGGCAGTTCGAGGTTGCCAGCACGCACATCTTCACCAATTATCAATCTCTTCAAATCCAAACCATCAGCCATCTTCGGCGTGAACTTATCTTGATTACCTAGTACCGCAGTGGCTCCGGCAGGTAAAGCTCTAATTAGCTCGCCCTTAGTTTTTGCAATAGATTCAACAGAGCCGAACTCAGAGAGGTGAGCACTTCCTACAACGAGAACAACTCCAATGTTTGGCGAACTTACTTTGGTAAGCAAATCA
This sequence comes from Bifidobacterium breve, assembly GCA_945883755.1. Taxonomy (GTDB): domain Bacteria; phylum Actinomycetota; class Actinomycetes; order Nanopelagicales; family Nanopelagicaceae; genus Nanopelagicus. The sequence goes on from CAMCXX010000005.1 coordinate 20,950, forward strand.
ATATCGCCAGGGTGTCTTGCTCCCATTTCGAGAATACAGAATTGAGTTTTTTCATCTGCCCTTAAAATGGTTAAAGGTAGGCCAATGTCGGTGTTTAAATTTGCCTCAGTTGCCACAGTATCGCCAACTTGGCTAAGGATTGAGGCGAGGTACTCCTTGGTTGTCGTCTTGCCTTGTGATCCAGTAATTCCAATTACCTTCATGTTAGGTAGTCGATCTCGTACCGCTTTACTCAATTGTAAAAGTGCGGCTCCAACATCCGTTACTAGAATTGATGGTTGAGATACCGGCTTTGAAACTAAGGCAAATTTTGCACCATTTGATAATGCCTCCGCGACATAATCATGGCCATCTACTTTTTCACCAATAAATGCAGCAAAGAAATTATCCGCAGTAGCAATCTTTGAGTTTATGACTGGAGTCTGATTAAGTATTTCATTATCTGCAATTGCAACTAGTTCACCAGAAACAATCTGGGCAAACTCCTTAGCTGATATTTTAATCATGAGTATTACTTTTTCTTCATCTGAGTTTTTATCTTTGACTTAATTGCACTTTCGAGCTCAATAAAATCATCAAATGGGTAAATATGACCATTTATTTCTTGGCCAATTTCATGACCTTTACCAAGGAGCAACACCGTATCCCCTTGCTCTGCCACTGAAACAGCATATGCAATCGCATCTTTTCGATCTGTAATAACCATATTGGGGGTGTTTATCTCATTATCACCCACCATTTGCAGGAGTATTGCTTCGGCAGATTCACCTCGTGGATTATCACTTGTAAAGATTGCTACATCAGATCCGATTAGTAGTGAGTTACCCATAATGGCACGTTTGCTTTGATCACGATCACCACCACATCCCAGGACAGCAATTACCTTGCCAGATGTAAAAGCTTGGGCGCTCTTTAACACTCGATCAACCGCATCTGGGGTGTGGGCATAATCGATCACGGCATTAAAACTTTGGCCGAGCTCTAATTTCTCAAGTCGACCAGGGATGCTCTGCAACAATGGAATAGCATGCTCAATCTGCGAAGTGGTTAAACCAGTTTCGAAGACAATTGCTACCGCCAAAAGTAGATTATCAAGGTTGTACTCCCCTAATAATTTGTAATCACAATTTATTACCTCAATACCAAGGTGTGCAATAGAGATTTTGTACCCATCAACCTGTGATTCATAGGATGCATAGCTCCAGTCAGCAGCTTTGCTTTGACGAGAGACGGTAATAGTGGGGTTTTTAACTTCAGATTGCAGGCGCTTACCGTACGGGTCATCAATATTTACCACCATCTTGTTGCTTAGCTTTTGATTAAATAATTTCGCTTTAGCTAGGTAGTAACTCTCCATATTGCCATGAAAATCTAGATGATCTTGAGTTAAATTTGAGAAAGCGCTTACTTGAAAATAGGCGCCATTTACTCGACCAAGCTCTAAAGCATGGCTAGAAACCTCCATTGCCAGATGGCTTACATTTTTTTGTACCATCATCGCTGCAATTGATTGAAGATCATTTGCTTCAGGAGTAGTTCTGCTCGATTTAAACTTATCGCTTCCTACCTCGACCCCAAGTGTTCCAATAAGACCGGATGAATGGCCAGCTAATTGCCACAACTGTTTAACTAGATTTGAAGTGGTTGTTTTTCCATTTGTCCCAGTGATACCAACTGCAATTAATGATTTAAATGGTGAGTTATACAACCATGCACTAATCTCACCAACTAGCTCTCGCGGATTAGGTGCAACAAAGTACGGCACCTTAATCTCTGCTGCCTGCTGGGATTTATCGGAGAGTATTGCTACCGCCCCATTTTTAATTGCTAAGTGAGCAAAATTTAAGCCATGAGTTTTGGCGCCCGGCAATGCGATAAATAAATCACCTGGTTGTACTGATTGAGCATTTAATTTAACACCGGAGATTAAAAGATCTTGCGTAAATACTGAAGGGTTAAAATCTGCCAAATTTCTTGCAGAGATCTTTGGGGTTGGTAGCGCAGCGCTCAATTTACTCACTTTGTTTCTTGTTTTTTGATGATTTACTTTGAAGCGCAAATATACTTTCAGCTGCAGCTGTTGGTTTAACCCTCTCATTTTGTAAAACAAAACTCATCACCTTTTTAAATACCGGTCCAGCGAGTAAGCCTCCCCAGTGCATCCCTTTCGGATCCTGGATAGTTACGCTAATAACATATTTTGGTTGATCAGCTGGTGCAAAACCAATAAAAGAGGCGGTGTATCCGCTGTAACAGCCGCATCTAGTGTTGTATCTCTGTGCGGTTCCTGTTTTTCCAGCAACCCGATAACCATCAATCGCAGCAGATGGCGCGGTTCCAGTTGTAGAAACTACTCCCTCCATCATAAGTCTCATCTGCGCCGCTGTTTCATCACTTAAAACGCGAAGCCCATCTACAGCTTTTGCTGGGGTATACCGCCCATTTTGATCAACAACTCCAGCCAAAATCGTGGGGTTAACTCTGATGCCATTATTTGCAATAGTGGCAAAAACTGCGGTGGCCTGCATTGCGGTTAATGCGTAGCCCTGACCAAATGAGATTGTTGGTAGTGAAACTCCCGACCAATCTTTAACTGGGTGCAATATGCCAGCTGATTCGCCAGGTAATTTTGAGTTTGTGCTTTCACCAATTCCAAATTTACGAAGATAATCATAAAGTGTGTTCTTTCCAAGCATTTGTCCCACTTGAATAGAACCGGTATTGCTTGATACCGCTAACATTTTAGTTGTTGTCATTTTTACAGTTGGATGCTTCTCATGATCGCTAAAGGTTCGATCGTAGATTTTCATTGAGTATGGAATAGTAAATACGGTATCCGGCGTAATTTTCCGCTCCTCCAGGGCGGCAGCCACAGTTATAACCTTGCCGGTAGAGCCTGGTTCAAAAACCTCTTGCACCGAAGGATTGTTTAGTTTTTCTAAAGTTATGCTCTTTGAATTATTTGGATCAAATGTAGGTGCACTAGCTTGCGCCAGAATATGCCCAGTCTTTGGATCCATTACAACTACCGTGCCTGATTGTGCCCTTGATGATGCAACCGCTTGATTGATGGCATTTTGTGCTACCCATTGCACATCACGATCAATCGTTAACCTAATACTGGTACCTGACTTTGCTTCTACTTGAACCTGTTGTGAGCCAGGAATAATGCTGCCACGACCATTTGCGTAAAGATACTTACCATTTACACCACTTAGCATTGGATTTAATGATGACTCAACACCAGAGGCGCCGACTCCTTGATCATTAATAATTCCAACAAGGGATGCGGTTAATGGCCCACTTGGATAATCTCTAATAAAAGAACGCTCTGGCACAAAGCCGCCTATTCGCTTTGTAATGCCATCACTCTCTGACATGACCGATTCATTGTAGGCAGATATCGTGGCGTTTACCTCTCGCCAAATTGCAGGAGCAACATCTTTTGCAATTAAAACATAACGTCGTACTCCAGTTAGTTTAGGCTCGAGCTGCTCTGGAGTTACTCCTAAGATCGGTGCTACTAAATTCGCCGCTGTTTGTGGGTCATTTATTAATAATTGATCTACGGCAATATTGATCGCAGAAACACTTCTTGCTAATTCGATGCCATTGATATCGTAAATAGTTCCACGAGGTGCAAGTAAGGTACCGGATTTTGTTAATTCATTTTGAGCGCGCTCAACAAAACCTGCTGCTCTAACCGCTTGTAAATCAATCAAACGAAGAGAAAATAACATAAGTATTACAAGGGCGATCGCTACCACCTTGCGAATGCGATCTTGCACTAATTGTTGTTGAGTTAAATTTAATTTACTCATGGCTTAATCTCACCTGCAGTAAGGTCAAGAAATTTTGGATTGATATTTACCATCATGCCCATCTCTACTGCGCTTTGCGCTAACTTATGAGGTGAAGATTTTGCTGCTACCTCTCTTAAAATAGCTTCTCGCTGATCAGCCAAAGTAGTAGCTTCGATCTTTAACTCCTGCAATCTAAATGCATCCTGCGTGAGGGCGGTATTGATGATTAACAGCGAGATTAAGCCCCCAATAAAAACTCCACCTACTACAAATCCAAAGGTGTGGTTGTCAGCCTTTTTTCCATTTTGTAGCTCTGGCACCAGGCGAAGAACTACCTTGGTAGTGTTTTGACTGACTACCTTCCGAGATCGCTCGATGGCAGGTGCAAAATCAAAGATTGCCATTATGCAGCCACCCGCTCGATAGCGCGCAAGCGCATAGATTGAGAGCGCGGATTTAAATCTTGTTCAGCTAAATCGGCACCTTCACTGCCATTTAAAAGTAATTTAAATTTTGCAGCAGAGTTAGGCAGATCCATTGGTAAACCAAGTGGAGTGGTTCCTTGGGTTGCTTCGGCAAATAACTTTTTGATTATTCGATCCTCTAAAGATTGGTATGACATAACCACTATTCGGCCACCAACCTTTAAAGCGTTAAGCGCTGCCGGAATTGCACTCTCTAAGATTGATAACTCTTGATTGACCTCAATGCGAAGTGCCTGAAAGGTGCGCTTAGCTGGATTTCCACCTGTGCGACGAGCTGGGGCTGGAATTGAATTCTTCACTATCTCGGCTAGATCTTTAGTTGTGTTTAAATCTCCTGAAGTTCTGGCTTTGATTATGTTTTCCGCAATCTTGCTAGCAAATTTCTCTTCACCAAATCGCTGAAGTAATTTAGCTAATTGACCGTGTGAGTAGGTGTTTAAAATTATTGCCGCAGTTAACGATGCGCTTTGATCCATGCGCATATCTAGTGAAGCCTCTTGTGAGTAGGCGAATCCGCGTGCTGCATTATCTAGCTGCATTGATGAGACACCAAGATCAAAGAGAATGCCATCTACTTTTGCAATATTTAGATTGGCAAGTATTTCCTCAATTTGATCATAAGTAGAGTGAAGCAAAGTTATGCGATCTGCATATGACAATAGATTGGCAGCTGCTAGATCCAGTGCTGATTGATCTCGATCGATCCCAATTAAGTGCAGATTGCTAAATCTTTCTAGTAAAAGCTTGGCATGGCCACCAGCCCCAAGGGTGCAATCAATTACTACTGCATTTGGATTTTCTTCAATTACTGGAGTTAATAACTGAATGCAACGCTCTAATGCAACTGGTATATGATTTAACTCTGCATTCATTTACTTCCCCTTTCATCTAGAAGATCTGTATTTACTTACTTTTTAAAGATTTGATATCAACTTTGGTCACCGCCACTAGGTGGCTTGAAAGATCTAGCAAATAAATTCGCTAGATCAGGCCGACGGAGTCGAACTCTTTAAAGTTATGCGCGGCACCGGGGAAGTGGCGCCGCGAATCTTTAGTGAGTGGCGGTGGCCGAAATTGATATCTAGAACAGTCCGGGTAGTACCTCCTCAGATACATCTGCGAAGGTTTTTTCACGATCTGATAAGTAGGCGTTCCAAGTTGTTGAATCCCAAATCTCTAATCTGGTGTTAGCGCCAATAACTACACAATTTTTTTCAAGTGAGGCGTAGGTACGAAGTCCTGATGGAATAGTTACGCGACCTTGATTATCTGGAACCTCATCATGGGCGCCGGCAAACATCACACGTAAGTAATCTCGTGATTTTTTCTCAGTAACTGGTGCTTGACGCAAACGCTCGGTGATTAAGGAGAACTCATTTGCAGGAAATACATAGAGACAGCGCTCTTGACCTTTAGTAATTACTAAACCCTCTGATAACTCATCGCGAAAGCGGGCGGGCAGGATCAAACGACCCTTCTCATCAAGCTTTGGCTCATGAGTACCCAAGAACATTGATGACCCCCTTTCACGCTCAGTAAAAAGCTCAGGTCACCACTTTACTCCCTTTTTCCCCACTTTCAACCCCCCTCACCCACTTCTCCTCCAAATCCTCCACACTCTCCCCCCTTTCTTATTGATTCTTATTGACGGATACCTCAGGGCTTTGGATTTGGGCATAAAAAAACCGCCCTAAGCGGGCGGTTGATTTGAAGCTTTACCTATATTGATCTATCGATCCTCACCACGTTGATCCCAGCGCTCATTTAAGCTCGCTGACCAGCCTGGCCGCTTCGCCTTTTTAGCGCCTCGAGGAGTTGCTCCACCTAGATTTAAATTGCTTAGGATCAAAATCAAACCAATTAGTGAGAGCAGGAAGGCTACAACTCCAATTGGAGTGGATTTCGCGACTAAGGCGGTTACTAGGGTTAGTAAACCCAGGAAAAATGTTGCAGCCCCGATTAGCGCTTTAGATGACTCCTTGGTTCGGGCCTTACCAGTCAGGGTTGATTGCAGCTTTGGATCCTCCGCCCCCAGGGCGGCCTCCATCTCGGCAAGTACCTTGCGCTCGTGATCTGTTAAACCCATATTCGAAATATAGAGCAGATTTCAAATCTAGGGAAACCAATTTTGGGCTACCTTGAATTAATCTTCATCACTGGGTGATACCAGACGTGCTGGGCGGACGCTACCTCGACCAAATTTTGCCTTGACTCGATCGATCGCTGAATCTGCCTGTCGCCAACCAATATCGCGCTGGCCAATCAGCAACTGCTCAGCTGCCTCCTCGGCAGGAGTTAACCCTTCTAATGAAACTCCCACCAACCTAATTCTTGCCCGATCAAGTTTTAGAGCTAGATAAAGTTGCTTTGCAACCTCAAAACTCTCATTTGTTCCAGAGATTGGTTGATCTAATTTTTTAGATCTAGTGATTGTTTTAAAATCTGCAAATCTAACTTTGATCGAAATGGTTTTGGCACAGAATCCAGCATCTCGCATTCGTAATGTTGCCTTTTCGCACAACCTTAAAAACTCTCGCAAAATCTCCTCTGGATCATCAATATCACTTGCAAAGGTTTCAGCTGCACTAATACTTTTTTCAGGTTCGTAACTAATCACCTCTCGATTATCTCTACCCCACGCCAACTCATACAGTGATGAGCCAGTTGCCTCACCCAACGCTCTAATTAATGTATTGCGTGGTGTATTTGCAATCTCTCCTACTGTGCGCAGGCCTAATTTTTCTAACTGCTCATTTGTCTTAGGACCAACTCCCCAGATTGCATTTGCTGGTAATGGGTGCAAAAAGGTTAAAATCTGATCGGTTGCAATCTCAAGTAACCCATTTGGTTTGCAGTGCTGGGATGCTAGCTTTGCGATAAATTTATTATGGGCAATTCCAACTGAACAGGTTATGCCTTGCTCTTTCTCTACCTTTGCTCTGATCATCATTGCGATCTCACGGCCGCTTCCCAATAATCTTTTAGCACCAGTTACATCGATAAATGCCTCATCTAATGAGATCGGTTCGACATGTGGAGAGACATCTCGAAATATTTTCATTACCTCCTCCGACACCTGGTTGTAACGGGTGTGATCAGGTGGAATAAAGATGGCGGTTGGTGCTAATCGTTGTGCCCGTCCAACTGGCATAGCCGCACGGATTCCAAATTTTCGAGCCTCATAATTTGCAGAAAGTACGACTCCACGAACTCCGGCACCAACTACAACCGCTTTACCTTCTAACTTGGGATTATCCTTAATTGATACGGAGGCATAAAAGGCATCCATATCAACATGTAAAATTGTGGAGTCGCTCATGCATTACTACTTTTCACAGTTGTTTCCGAAGTTGTTTCCACAGTTGGCAGATTACGCCAACTTACTTGTGATTTCTCGGTAAGCCATCTGGTGTAGGCGCTAGATAACTCCCAGGCTTCGGTAGCTCTGATTGAAACCCCTCTGGGTCCAGTACGTCGTACTGCACCACGAATTAAAAATAGATTTGAGGTACGAAGCAGTTGAGCATAACTTTGTTGGGTATCCTCAAAAAAGGTTACATCATTACAGCCATACCCATCATCTATAGTTAAAAACATTACTCGCTTGCCAGATCGCACCGGTGGTGTTTGTAGCGCTGACTTAACTCCGGCTATCAAAATCTGAGCGCCAGATCGTTGTTTTATTACATCACTTGATTTGACTGCACCAATTGCATTTAAGAAATCTCCATAAAAGTTAAGCAGGTGGGAGGTGACCTCCATTCCTAAAATTGCTACCTCATTTTGTATCTGCTCTATTGCGGTTAAGTTAGGTAGCCCCGCTGTTACAAGGGGCGGTGGAAGTAACCCCAGGGTTAATTGAGTTTGGCCCACCTTATTGCTACTTGATTTACCAGTTATTTTGTAGAGATCTTGCAGATGTAAAAGTAGATCTCGCCGATTTAACTTTTCACTTGATTGATTTATTTGATGTAGTTGATCAAAGCCACCAACCATAATTAAGGACTCTGTTGTAGTAATACTTGCCCCAGAGCGATGAACAAAATCTGCTAAATCTACAAATGGCCGGGCGGTAATTATTGATTCAATCTCGCGCTCTGATATGCCCCCTAAATCAGCAAGTGATAGACGAAGTGCATACCCATTTGCATCTGGTAATTGAAGTGAGCGACCAGTGCTTTTTAAATCTGGTGCGGTGTATACAGCTTGCTTATTTATTTCAGTCTGCTCGATCTTTTCTACTGTGACTGTGCGGTGTGATTGATTAACATCAATACCTTTAATCTGGATTCCCCACTGTCTAGCATCATCGAGAATTAATCGCTTTGGATACATGCCTGGATCATGAGTTAACACCCCTGCTATAAATGCGGCGGTGTAATGAGTTTTCAGCCAGGCAGATTGATAGGTTGGAAGTGCAAAAGCCGCAGCGTGCGCCTTACAAAAACCAAAGGAGGCAAAGGCGCGCAGTATCTGCCAGATCTCTTCCACTACATTTAATTGATAACCCTGAGATAAGGCTGCTGGATAAAACCAATCACATACCTCTTGTTGGCCATCAAGTGAGCCAAGCAAGCGCCGTTTTTCATCTGCTTGCGCCAATGTAATACCGCTCATTACGGAGATTAATCTAATTACCTGTTCATGAAATACAACTACGCCATGTGTTTGCGCCATGATCGGATCTAAATCAGGATGAATACTTTTTACAGTACTTAACCCATGTCGGACTGATAAAAATGGGCGAATCATGTCGCTCTTTACGGGACCTGGCCTAAATAATGAGATATCAATAATTAAATCGGTAAAGCTGCTGGGTGCAAATTTACCAATTAACTCACGCTGGCCAGGAGATTCGATTTGAAAGACACCAAGGGTTCGAGTTGATGCAATTAGATCAAAGGTCTTTGGATCAGATAATGATATTTGATCAATATCTAACTGCACACCTTCTACTCGTTTTATCTCGGAGATTGTGTAAGTAATCGCTGATTGCATTCGGACCCCAAGCACATCTAATTTTAAAAAGCCCACCGCTTCAACATCATCTTTATCAAATTGCACCATCGGGTAACCACTGGCATTTACTTCTAGTGGCGCATGATCGCGCAGACCAATATCTGATAACACAATCGCGCATGGGTGCATCGATAGATGGCGTGGTAAGCCATCTAATTTTTGCGCTAAATCAATCGCCATTTTTAAAATTGGTGTATCTAACTTTAAACTTTTTAGCTCTGGTAAGTTTTCTAGCGCTTTAGCAATATTGCGGGCTCTGATATGTGGCAGGGATTTAGCAATTAAATCAATCTCTATTGGTGAAATACCAAGCGCTGCTCCGACATCACGGATCGCATGGCGAGATCGATAGGTTTCAACCATTGAAACTGTGGCAACTCGAGCGCCATACCTTTCAAATATCGCATCATAAATCTCTAGCCTTCTGGCAGATTCAACATCAATATCAATATCTGGCAACTCATTGCGAAGTGGTGAACAAAAGCGCTCCATTAACAAGCCATGCTCAATTGGCTCAACTCCTGAGATGCCCAATAGGTAGCAAATTAATGAACCGGCACCACTTCCCCGCGCTGCTACTCGGATTGATTTATTTCTAGCTAAATCAGTTATGTCAGCAACTGTTAAAAAATATGATTCATAGCCCAGGGTACGTACCGTATTTAACTCATCAGCTAATCGATCGGCAGCAATAATTGATTGTTCGCCAACATACTTAGTAGATAGCCCAGCCTGGCACCTTTGTTTTAATTGAGCGGTTAAATCACTTTGGCTTTTGCCACCAACTACTTCAGCCTCTGGCAGATGGATCTTGCCAATTCCAACATCACGACGTGGGTCTAGTACCGCCATTTCAGCCCATTGCATTGTGGTCTTAATCAATGCATGTGGTGTGCTTTCGCCAGCTGCTTGTGAAATCTCAGTAGCAAGTTGGTGCATCTGTTTTATATTCTTTAGATACGCCTCGCTATTTTGACGTTCTACATGACGTTTATGCAGTGGCACTAAATTACGTGCTGAATCTAAAACATCAGCTAGTGGGCCATCGCTGCGATTTAACATTCGAACTGAGTTTGTTAAAACTGCTGGTAGATCATTGCTTCGAGCAAAGGCCAAGATTCGGGCGGCAAATGGTGTGGAGAGTGGGCCATCACCACGAATGCGGTGGGAAAGCACCTCTATGCCCTGCTTGAAAAAGTAATCCTTGCTTGAGTTAAAGATTGATAAAGCCTGGGTTAATTGGCGAGCGCTAATTGCTGTTGCAAGTTGGGATTCTGGGCCGTGAATCGCAAGTAGTTTTTTACTGTACTGAAAGTTTTGCTGAAGTATTTCATGTGTAAGTAGGCCACCGGCAAAATTAACTGCGGTTAATAATCGATATAGCGCTGGCAACCCACCATCGCTACTTGCTAATAATGTGATTCGGTACTTTGGTTGCAAAAAGCTTAAGTTGATACCAAGGATGGGTTTGATTGATGCGCTCTCGCAAGCTTGTACAAATCTGATAGCACCCGCCATATTGTTGCGATCAGTTAGAGCAAGTGATTGCATACCAAACTGGGCGGCACGTTCTGCTAATTGATCTGCAGTTGCTGTGCCGTACTTAAATGAGTAACCACTGCAGGTGCGCAGGTGGGTGAAGTTAACTGGCACGAGATGTTGGGCGAATTCGCCAATCGCCAGTTACCTCATCTAACTCGATCTCAAAGGTGGCGAGCGCTCCTACTGGTGCCGCTTCCACCCGCCATACAGCACGTGCTTGGTCATCAATCTTTAGACCACTCTTTCTATCTGCATTTGTATCTGCATTTGTATCTGCATTTGTATCTGTGTGTGTATTCCCATCACTGATTCGATTCCACCAGCCACCTGATTCACTCCACCTTGATGTAATGGCATGGATATGAAAGTGATGGCCTTGATAGATGAACTCAACTGGTTCACCCTCTGGCGCAAGCACCCGATTTGAATTTACACCCTTATCGAACATATGTTCGAAAGATACTCATAACCTCCGACAGTGGTCAAGCGGCTACTACCCGTGGGTATACATCCCAGACACACCCCAATATTAGTTGAAACTTCAACTAATCTCCCCTACCTTGTAGGTAAGCGGATCGATCTGGATCCTCTAATTAAAGGATGGTTATGGATATCTCTTTTACCGATGTAGTTTTATTAGTAGGTCGTGTTCTTTTTGCACTGATCTTTATTAACTCCGGAATCGCTCACTTTGCAAAAAGCAGCGCAATGACAGGTTATGCCCAATACAAGAAGGTGCCATTTGCTAAGGCATCGGTTTACCTAAGTGGTGCGATGATCGTACTTGGTGGCGTTTATATAGTTCTTGGCTTCTTTGCCGATCTAGGTGCCCTACTAATCGCAGCCTTCCTAATTCCAACCGCTTTTCTTATGCACGCTTTCTGGAAAGAGAGTGATGCCACCGCTAAGCAAAATGAGACTATTAGCTTCTTTAAAAATCTCTCTCTAGCAGGTGCCGCATTAATCATCTTCGCCCTCCTTCGCAATGGTGCAGATTTTGGGCCAAATGTTGGAACATTACTTTTCTGGGCTAATTAAAAGTAAATAAAGGTAAATAAAGGAAAATAAAGGTTAATCAAACCGCTCTTGGCACTCGCCAGGGGCGGTTTTTTTATGGAAGCATGCAGACATGAGTAGCGCCTTGATTATCACCGCACTAGCTAGTGGCGTATTTATCGGAAGCGTTCTCGGCTTTATCGGTGCCGGTGGTGCGATGGTAACTGTACCTATTTTGGTTTACCTCTTTGATTTCTCGCCATTTCAAGCAACAACTGCAGCTTTGGCGGTGGTATTAGTTACAGCGATCGCCAGCTTAATTCCTCGTTATAGAAGTAAGGATCTCTTAATCAAAGAGGCGTTAATAATTTGGGCACTTGGCTTGCTGACAAATATTGGCTTGAGCGCTGTTGCCGATTCGCTACCAGATAGGTTGATCTTAATTGGATTCTCACTTGTTTTAATTGGCGCTGGCATCTCAATGCTGCAACCACCACTGCAAAATCAGCCAGAGCGCAAGCTCTCAACTGGCTACTTAATTTTACTCTCCTTAATAACTGGATCATTAACTGGCTTGTTTGGCATTGGTGGCGGTTTTGTTGCAATTCCAATTCTTATCCTATTTTTTCAGACACCACCAAATAAAGCAGCTGGCACCTCACTTTTAATCATCGCTCTAAACAGTGCAACTGCATTTATCGTGAAATTTAATCAATGGAGTGAGATCAACTGGCGCTATCCAGTAATTATTGCGGTGGCTGCAGTAATTACCGCCTCCTTAACCTCAAGATTGGCCCTTAAGTTACCTACTGTTCATCTTAAAAAAGGGTTTGCATATCTTCTATTTCTCCTTGCTGCATTTACGATCCTCACAGAGATTTTTTAAAGAAGGTTAGAAGGAGCCCCTTATGGCCGATGTCGGAGCTTTAAAAGCACCAGCGACTGAGTTTGTGGCAACAGCTTTATTGGCCTTAGCCATTGTTGGCTCCGGTCATATGGCTAGTGGTTTAACTGATGATCTTGCTCTGACCTTACTTATAAATGGTTTGGCGATCGCAGCAGGCCTAGCCGTTGCAATTAAATTGGCTGCACCAATAAGTGGTGCTCACTTAAATCCGGTAGTTACCTTGGTGATGGCGTTTTATAAAAAAATTACCCCGGTTAAAGGATTGTTTTATGTGGTGGCTCAAATCAGCGGTGCGGTATCTGGTGTTTTAATTGCAAATTACCTATTTGGTGAGAACTTTGTGCAGAGCGCCAGTCAATTAAGATCTGGTACAAATTTATTTATTGCTGAAATCATTGCAACCGCTGGATTGATCTGGATAATCCTGGCTTATCTGAAGAAACCAGAGGTAATTGGAATCTATGTTCCGCTTTGGATATTTAGTGCAATCTTCTTTACATCATCTACCGCTTTTGCCAATCCAGCGATAAGTATCGCTCGCACTTTTACCGATTCATTTACCGGTATTGCGATTGAATCTATACCTGCCTTTATCCTGGCTCAATTAATCGGCGCCTCATTAGGGGTAGCTCTGGCTAAGGGATTTAAAAATGAGTAAACCCTCAGTTTTATTTGTCTGTGTACATAATGCTGGCCGATCTCAAATGGCAGCGGCTTGGCTTACTAAATTAGCTGGTGAAAAGGTTGATGTTAGATCAGCCGGATCGGCACCCGCAGATTCGATAAATCCAGCGGTCGTTGAAGCGATGTTAGAGGTAGGCATAGATATTTCACATGAGATGCCAAAGGTATTAACCACCACCGCAGTTGAACAATCTGATGTTGTAATAACTATGGGCTGTGGTGATGCCTGTCCATTTTTTCCAGGCAAGAGGTACCTAGATTGGCCATTAACAGATCCAGCTGGGCAGGGCGTTGCAGCAATTAGACCCATACGTGATCAAATAAAGGTATTAGTAGAGGAATTAATTTCTACGCTCTAAAGTTGGTTAAGTGAAGTTATCAATTGAAAAATTTGGCAGTGGTGAACCAATAGTTTTGCTCCACGGCATGGGCTCGGCGGCGACCGCTTGGAAACCATTAATTCCAGAGTTATCAAAACAATTTGAGATTTACACAGTTGATCTGCCCGGTCATGGAAAATCACCGCTAACTCCAACAACTGCGATGGATCCGCAATCACTTGCAAATTTAGTTTTAGAAAATCTTCAACAAAAAGGTTTAACCTCTTTTCACTTAGTAGGAAACTCATTGGGTGGTTGGATCTGCCTTGAGATTGCCGCGGCACATCCGGAGAAGGTTTTATCACTAACTGGTTTAGCACCAGCTGGTTTATGGATCGCCCCCTTTAACTCTAGATATCCTGGTGAGTTAGCGGTTCGAGCTATGGCTAAGGGATTAAATAAGGTGGCGCCAAGAACATTAAATTACAACTGGAGCAAGAAAATTGGTTTTGAAACTGTCTCACCTAGATGGCAATCACTTGATTATCAAATCTGTGTTGATGCGGTTAAAGCGATGGCTGATTCAGAGGGGTACTTTCCAGCTTGGGATGGCATGTTAAAAAAGAGATTTGATAAACCGATACCACCAAAAATTCCAATCACAATTATTTTTGGCGATACCGACCACACCCTGCCAGCAAAGACCTGCCAAGAGCGATCTCTCGCCCCATCGCATGCTAAGTGGATCATCCTGCCAGAGACTGGACACGCTCCGATGTGGGATAGCACTAATGAGGTGTTAGCTGAAATTTTAGATACTGCTAAGTTAGCAAGATGATCACCCTTATATATTTCTGGCGGATTAAGAAGATCTATATTCCGATAGCTATTTTGTTTATGGCGATACATCGCCGATTTATCAAGAGATTTCCATCAGTTGGTTTTGTTAAATTACTTGGCACCGGTAAAGGAAAGAGTTTTACACCTAAGGATGCCGATGCAACTCGTTGGGGCCTACTAGTAACTATTGCTGAGGATAATTTAAATGATTTTGAAAAAACACTTCCGCTTAGGCAGTGGCGATCAATTTCAACCTCCCAATACTGCGCAACCTTGCAACCAATTTCAGCTCATGGGCTTTGGTCTAAGAAACAACCCTTTGAGATCTGGCAACAAAGTTGGGATGGCAAAGTTGCTGCGATTACCCGCGCCCGCATCTCTTGGCGACAAAATTTTAAATTCTGGCGAGCGGTTCCGCCAGTGACGCAAAGTTTGCACCAATCCCCTGGGTTGATAAATGCAATCGGAATTGGTGAAGCGCCAATAGGTCTACAAGGTACATTTTCAATTTGGCAGGATGGCCGATCCCTAAGGGATTTTGCATACAAAGGACCGGCCCACACCCAGGCAATTACCGCCACTGCAGAAAATAATTGGTACTCCGAGGAGCTTTTCGCCAGATTTGCCATCATCAGAGAGTCGGGCAACTTGCAGTAAGGCTGGCAAGAGTTGAGGCACAATTACCCCATGTCGCTTCGTCAATTTTACCCAAAGCGCAATACTCGCAAAACAATCTCAAATCAAAAGTTGTTTCTGCTCTATGCAATTGCAGTTATTGCAATTTTGTTGCAAATCTCCTACCCATTACTTGAGGCAGAGCCACTTAGGCTGGTAACTATCGCAACTGTTTACTGGGCAGCGGGGGCGATGTGTTTACATGCACTTCTGGCTTATGGCACAACTTACGCATTAACCTTTCTTGGCACAACCTTTACTTACGCCTTAATAATTGAACAGATTGGCAGCAAAACTGGTTGGCCGTTTGGTACTTACGAGTACTCAGGCTCACTTGGATATCAAATATATGGAGTCCCATTGGTTGTCCCATTTGCTTGGGTGATGATGGCGCACCCAATTTTAATCGCTGCTAGAAAAGTTACTAAAAATTGGGTCTTCTTGTATGGCGGCATTGGATTAATGGCTTGGGATCTATTTCTAGATCCGCAAATGGTTTTATCTGGCCGGTGGGAGTGGAGCTTTACCGGAGCACATGTGCCATTTCAACCGATGATTCCACTATCCAACCTCTTTGGCTGGTTATTAACTGGAATGGGCCTGATGGCAATTTTAAATTTGATTTTAAAACATGATCGCCGGCGTACTGGAACATCAACTGCAGTTCCAGATTTTTTCTTAATCTGGTGTTGGTTTGGTGGCGTAGTAGGCAACATCTTCTTCTTTGATCAACCAGGCGTAGCCTTAATCGGTGGTGTTGTCTTTGGTCTCTTCCTAATTCCCTACCTATTTATGTTGCGCTTTGGGCCACCCGATACCTTTTAATGCTATCTCTCCTAATTGTAAGTGCCTTAGCCTTTCTACTTTCGCTACTTAATTTTTTAACCATCAGAAGAGTTAGAGATATACCAGCTACCATTAATAAAAAGGTCTCAATTTTGATTCCGATGCGCAATGAGGCGCGGAATGTTCGAGATTGCATAAACACCGTAATGGCCCAAAAGGGTTTAACTGATTTTGAAGTTATTGTTTTAGATGATCACTCAACTGATGATACTTCCGCACTTCTATCTGAGTTTAAAGAGATTAAAACCATCACCGGTCAATCACTGCCTCAAGGTTGGCTTGGAAAGAATTGGGCCTGTCACCAATTAAGCCAAGCCGCTAGTGGTGAGATTTTGGTCTTTTTTGATGCAGATGTGCGGTTGCGCGAGAATGCAGTTGCCAGCGCTATCTTGGCCATGGGTAGTTGGGATTTTATCTCTCCTTATCCAAGACAGTTAAGCATAGGTTTTATCGAATCGATCTTTCAGCCACTTTTGCACTGGTCTTGGTTTGCCTCTGTGCCGCTAATTATTTCGCAGAGATTTAAAGTTAAATCGATGGTGGTTGCAAATGGTCAATTTCTAGTAATCAACAAAATGGCTTATTTAACAGCTGGTGGTCATGCTGAAATTAAAGGTGAAGTTTTGGATGATCTTGAGTTAGCAAAGTTGCTGGTAACAAATGGCTTTAGTGGAAATGTGGCCGAGGGTTCAGATGTTGCTGATTGTTTGATGTATCAAACTCCGATGGAGTTGTTTTCCGGTTACCAAAAATCACTGTGGCGAGCCTTTGGTGGCCTAGCTGGCAGTATTTTTGTCGCACTTTTACTTCTTTCAACTGGCCCACTCTCTTTAATCCTGGCACTTGCTGGCTCTGGATTAGCTGCCCTTTCATTTATCTTAATTTTGTGCAGTCGCACTCTCTCATCTATCAGGGCGAAGAACTCAATTACCAAAGGAATTTGGCATCCAGTTGCAATTCTTATCTTTGTTGGAGTTCTTACTTACTCTTGGATCGGTAAATACCGTGGCAGTTTAAAGTGGCGAGATAGAGTGATTTCCTAATGGCAAAGATTGCAGTAATTGGTGCAGGTATCGGCGGATTAAGTGTTGCTGCTCGATTAGCTAAAGCTGGCCATATTGTTGAAATTTATGAGGCCTCCGATCGAAGTGGTGGCAAATGTCGAACTGAATGGTTTGGTGATTATGGATTTGATACTGGTCCATCGCTACTAACCATTCCTGCGGTTTATCGTGATTTGTTTATAAAGACTGGTAAAAGATTAGAGCACACCTTAGATGTAAAGCCGGTGGATCCCGCCTTTACCTACAACTTTGCAGATGGTCAGCGGGTGACATTTGCAAATTTATCAAACCCAAAGACCTACCTAGAGATTGAAAAATCCTTTGGTAAGGATGCTGCTAGACAATGGCGAGCATTAATGGATCGCGCAGATGCAATGTGGGAGGTCTCTCGCGAACCGTTTGTTGAGTCAGAGTTAAAATCAATTTGGTCATTAGTCAAAAGCAAAAACTTTCTTAGGGATCTGCGAATCATCGCCCCATTTTCTACACTTAGAGCGCTAAGTAAAAAGTATAAGTTGCATCCAAATCTTGCGATGATCGTGGATAGATACGCCACCTATACCGGAAGTGATCCAAGGCGGGCCCCTGCGGTACTGCTCACCATTGCATATGTTGAAGCTGCATTTGGCGCCTGGCACATCACTGGCGGTATTGGAAGTTTATCTAAAGCGCTAGAACAGCGGTGTCTTGAACTTGGCGTGAACATTCACTTAAAAAGTAAGGTAGCCAAAATTAATGTGGTCAATGAAAGTGCAACTGGCTTAACACTTGAGAGTGGCCAAATTATTGATGCAGATTTAGTGGTGGCAAACGCCGATGCAGAGCTGGTCTACAACCAACTAGTAGATGCGGGCGTAAAGAGTGCAAAGCGGGAGCGAAGCAAGTTGGAGCGAGCCAGTAAATCATTATCTGGTTTCTCATTGCTACTTGGCTTAGATAACACAAAGGGTGACGCGATAGAGCTTTCCCATCACAATATATTTTTTCCAAAAGATTATGATGCTGAGTTTGATCAAATCTTTGATCAAAAGATTGCAGTATCTGATCCAACAATCTATGTCTGCGCACCCAAGGATTCCACAATGGTCAAGGGCGCTAATAAGGAGTCCTGGTTTGTATTGGTAAATGCACCTAGGCATGATCCAAAAAATGGAATGGATTGGCGCACGGGCGGGGCTGAGTATGCTCAAATGTTAATTAAAAAATTGGATGCACTTGGTTTAAATGTTTCATCAAGATTGGATCTGTTGGAGTTTCGCACTCCCCTTGATTTAGAAAATTACGCTTTAGCGCCAGGTGGCTCTATTTATGGAACTTCAAGTAACTCAGCTAGTAGTGCCTTTTTAAGAGCTAGCAACCGTTCAAATGTAAAAAATTTATACTGTGTTGGCGGTTCATCTCATCCAGGTGGTGGCTTGCCATTGGTTGGGATTAGTGCCGAGATCGTTGCGCAGATGATCGGGAAGGCTTAACCAAACCTGTTGTAAGCAAAGCGTGAGATCGTAAGAAAGCTAAAGCTTTGTAAAATTAACCACAGCGCAGCTAAAAAGTTAATGATCTGCAGATCAATAGTAAATGCGATTAAAGATACAAATAAAATTGAGGCTCGAACCGGCCGCTCTGCAATTGTTACGACTCCGACTTCAGTTAGACCTAAGCCACCTGCTCTGGCTCTTAAATACTCTTGGGCAAAGGCCAGAATTGCCGCACCAATAACAATGTACTCATTACCGCCAATGCTGATAAAGGTAAGTACCCAAAATACTTCGGTAGTGCGATCTAAAATTGAATCTAGTGCCGCTCCCCATTTACTAGCCTTGTTAGTAATTATTGCCAAACTGCCATCAATACCATCGCAAAGCAGCGATGCAACTAACAAGCCGATCGCCCAAGGGCTTTGTGCATTTAGGTAAAGTGCAATACCAAAAATTAATCCCGCGATACTTAACATATTTGGGGTGACTCTTAATTTAGCCAATGGTCTTACTAAGTAATACGAGATAGTCAGCCAACCTTTAACGATGCCAGATATTTGCGCATCTCCATGTAATTTGCTCCAGGCTTGAAAGAAGTTTGCTTTAATCATTTTTAATTAAACCTAGATTCTGAGCAATCTCAATTGTCGATTGCGCAGAGTTCATTGTGTAAAAATGAATACCTGGTGCGCCACGTCGCAGCAACTCTGCTCCTAAATTTGTTGCTAATTCAACTCCTAGCTTTCTTGTGGCATCAGCATCATCAGCTACCTTTGCGAATTTTTCAGCGATATCATCAGGTACCTGCATGCCACTTAATTGCACCATTCGATTTAATTGCTTTACATTAGTAATTGGTAAAATTCCAGCAATTACAGGTAAGGATGAGTTTGTAGCCGCTAACTTATCTACGATCGCCTGCCACTTATCTATTTCAAAGAAAAATTGTGTGGTTGCAAAGGAGGCGCCGGCCCGCTCCTTTGACAATAAGACCGTGATGTCCTTTGCTAAATCATGATTTGATGCTGGATGGCCATCTGGATATGCACCTACTCCAACCTTAAATCCCATTTCAACGGCAATCTCAACCAACTCTTGCGCGTAATTTAAGCCACCTGGCGTTGGCTCCCATGGTGCGGTTGGTCCACCAACTGGATCTCCGCGAAGTGCCAAAATACTTTTGATGCCGGAGTTTTTAAATTGATTTAAGATTTGGATTAACTCATCCTTGCTTGAACCAACACATGTTAGGTGTGCAACTGTTGGTATCTGGGTTCGCTTTGTTATCTCTGAGGTAACACGAATAGTTCTATCTCTAGTTGATCCGCCGGCACCATAAGTAACCGATACAAAATCTGGCGCCAGTGGGGCGAGCTCAGATAAGGCCAGCCACAATCTCTGCTCGCCCGCCTCATCTTTAGGCGGAAAGAACTCCAAAGAGAAGGAGGTGGCTCGTAGTTTTGTGCCCATGGCAAGCAGGGTACCGTTGCGCTGTGAGTTTTTCGCCATCATCTGATCCAGTTGCCGATATCAATTTTCTTCGCAATGAGATAAACCATGCATTGGGTCAGTTTATTAAGGATGAGAACCGAGATTTAGCCAGAATCGGAAGTGAGTTAGATCCGGTATCACAGCATCTAGAGCGATTTCTATTGGATAGTGGCAAGAGATTGCGACCACTCTTTGCTTATGTTGGTTATTTGGGTGTTGCCAAAAATCCCACACCAGAAATGATTACCGCCTTTGCCTCACTTGAATTGGTGCATGTGTGTGCCTTAATTCATGATGATGTGATGGATGGTTCAGATACCAGACGTGGTGCACCAGCAATTCATAAATCATTTGAAAGCTTGCATAAGGATCAAAGGTTAAATGGATCGGCAGCACAATTTGGTATCTCTGCTGCGATATTGCTGGGCGATTTAGCATTAATCTGGTCCGATCAAATGTTGCACAATGCTGGCTTATCAGATCAACAATTAATTAATGGCTTAAAGATTTATGATGAGATGCGAGTTGAGTTAATGGCTGGGCAGTACCTAGATGTCTACGAACAAGCGCTTGGTTCAAACTCAACACCAAAAGAGGCGCTTGAAAGAGCATTAAGAGTTGCTCGATTTAAATCTGGTAAGTACACAATTGAAAGACCATTGCACTTTGGAGCTGCGATCGCTGGCAGCCATCCATCAATGGAGAAGCTCTACTCAGATTACGGCTTACCACTCGGTGAGGCTTTTCAACTTCGTGATGATCTGCTCGGAGTATTTGGCGACCCATCTGAAACTGGTAAGCCAGCTGGTGATGATATGCGAGAGGGAAAGCGCACAGTGTTGATGGCAATTGCCAATGAGCGCGCCGATCAAGCGGGTCAAAAATTGCTCAGCCAATTACTGGGAAATCCCGCCCTTACCGTCGAGCAGATCCAAGAGCTACAGCAGGTGATTATTAAAAGTGGTGCAGTTGAAAAGGTTGAAGAGATGATCCTAAATCTGACAAATCAAGCCTTACTTGCTTTAACTCACAGTGGGCTCTCTCCAGTAGGAAAGAATTTATTAACCACAATGGCTAATATCGCCACTAAGCGCAACACCTAAGAAACGGTTGTAATTTGAATGGCGAAACAGGTTAAAGGTCCAACTGATCATGTAGTTGTTGTTGGCGCAGGCCTTGCCGGATTAAGTGCAGCTCTTCGTCTTGCTGGTGCTGGGCGCAAGGTAACTGTTGTTGAGCGCGAGAGTGTTCCTGGTGGTCGTAATGGATTATTAAATAAATCTGGCTACTCATTTGATACCGGCCCCTCTGTTTTAACCATGCCAGATCTAATTGCCGATGCACTTGCCTGTGTTGGTGAGGATTTAAAGGATTGGTTAGATCTAGTACCGCTGGAACCGCTGTACCGCGCCTTTTATGCAGATGGCACTCAATTAGATGTTCACGCTAATACAAATCAAATGCAGGCAGAGATTGCTAAAAATATCAGCCCAGAAGAGGCGATCGGTTATGGCAAGTATGTAGATTTTGTGACCAAACTTTATAAGTATGAGATGAAGGATTTTATTGATCGCAATATTGATTCTCCACTTAATCTACTTACACCAAATTTAGCGAGATTAATTGCATTGGGTGGTTTCCGGCGATTAGCACCAAAGGTAAATCAATTCCTGAAGGATCCACGGCTACAAAAGGTTTACTCATTCCAAGCAATGTACGCCGGCGTAAGTCCGCAACAAGCGTTAGCGATTTATGCAGTCATTGCTTATATGGATTCAGTTAATGGTGTCTTTTTCCCAAAGGGTGGAATGCATGCGGTTCCAAGAGCGTTAGCTGGCGCAGCTGAGAAACATGGTGTTACCTTTAAATACAACACCACAGTTACTGGAATTGAAAAAAGTAATGGCCGAGCAACTGCAGTCTTAACAGATTCTGGTGAGCGAATTGCATGTGATGTAGTAGTTCTAAATCCTGATCTGCCAGTTGCCTGGAAAGATCTGCTTGGAAAGGAGCCACTCTCAATTAAGCGATTGAAGTACTCTCCTTCTTGTGCGACCTTATTGATTGGTTCAAATAAAAGTTACGACCATCTTGCCCACCACAATATTCACTTCGGAGAGTCCTGGAGTGGTGTCTTTGATGAATTAATCAAGAAGAAAACCTTAATGTCTGATCCAAGTATTTTAGTGACGGTACCTAGCCGCGATGACGCATCATTAGCGCCCGCTGGAAAAACCTCATATTATGTTTTATTTCCAACTCCAAATCTTTCAGCTGATATTGATTGGAAAAAAATTGGACCTAAGTATCGCGATGAGATGATTAAAGCGCTAGAGGATCGTGGCTACAAAGGTTTTGGCGATTCAATTGAGTTTGAACATATGACTACCCCGCTAGATTGGAAGGAGCAAGGAATGGAGATGGGCGCACCATTTGCTAGCGCACACACCTTCTTCCAAACTGGACCATTTAGACCTAAAAATTTAGCTGCAGGTTATGAAAATGTTGTCTTTGCTGGCTCCGGCACTCAGCCAGGAGTTGGCGTGCCAATGGTTTTAATCTCAGGCAGATTAGCAGCAGAAAGAATTGTTGGTCCGGTTAAGTAAGTATGAATGAGCTAAAAGCTGCTGGTATCACCGATCCAGAGTTAATAAAATCCTATACAGAGTGCAAAACGTTAAATGCTCGACATGGAAAAACCTACTACTTAGCAACACTGCTGCTGCCGCCATCGAAGCGACCATTTGTACATGCGCTATATGGATTTGCCCGTTACGCCGACGAGATAGTTGATGATCTAGCCTCAACTTTATCTGCAAGTGAAAAGGCTGCGAGTTTAGAGAGATGGGGCGCTGGAGTTTTAGCTGATATTAAAGCTGGTCGAAGCCATGATCATATTGGAGCAGCTTTAGTAGATACAGTTCAAAGATTTAACATTCCGATCTCCTACTTTGAAGCATTTTTAAAATCTATGCAGATGGATTTAACGGTAACGCAGTACCAAAGTTATGAAGATTTAATGGAGTATGTTTATGGATCAGCTGCGGTTATTGGCTTACAGATGCTGCCCATCTTAGGTACATCATCAGATCAGGCTTATCCAGCGGCGGAGAAATTGGGAATTGCTTTTCAATTAGCAAATTTCATCAGAGATGTTGGCGAGGATTTAGATAGAGGAAGAGTTTATCTGCCATTAAATGAGCTGAAAAAACATGGTGTATCCAGAGAGATGCTAGAGGCTCGAATTCTTACCCCTGAAATAAAATCAGCGCTAAAGGAGCAGATAGCAAGAGTTCGACAGTTACAAAAGGAGGCGGAGATTGGAATTAAGTTTTTATCTCCAGAAAGTCAGCCATGTATCGAACTTGCTAGCGAGCTTTACTGTGGAATAGTTGATGAGGTTGAGAAGATTGATTATCAAGTATTTAATAAGAGAGCGAAGACATCTACATTTCGAAGAGTTAAGGGCGCGCTTCGTGCCTATAGTCGGGCAATTAAGGCGAGGTAGTTACCGACGCTGTACACCTTTTTTACCCCAGTAGACCCAAAGATTTAAAACAGATAAAACCATAGCAAAGCCAAAGAGCAGATCCTCTGCCGGTGCTGATGCAATTCGCCAGCCAATTATCTTCTCCTCTGAGTACATAACAATCTCTCTGGAGGTAAGCCACCAATTTGTAATTAATTGAAAGAAAATAATAATTGAATATGATGTCCAAAATACTTTCCGAGTAGTCAATCGGCTCTTAATAATAAATAGATCTAAGATCACCGCCGCAATAACAGCGCAGATTGCTAGTTGCGTATAGCTCATGCCTCATCTCCTACGATCCATTTTTTCTTCACCGTACGTACCGCCTCTATTGTCATGATGGCGGCGATTGGGACTATTAAAAAGAAGAGGTACTCCTCAACCGGTATGCCGAAGGGTCCAAATACGCCGAGGATTTGTTCAGAATCAAAGTGCCAATGATCTTGTGAGATTGCATAAGAATCCCAAATTACAAATATGGTGGCTACCGGCAAGACGCTTAGTAGTACCCGTTTAAATCGACGCAGTACCCCAACCTTTAAGACAATCTCTAACCAAAAGGAGCCAACCACGGTGAAGGCCAACATTGCCACATATCCGAATCTGAGCACTCCATAACTATAATCAAAATTTATTGCTATCGTTAGCAATACGGGAGCTAAGAAATTTGGCTGAGAGGATCTGAAATTCAGATCGACCGGGTGACCAGTTCGGTAATGCGAACTGGAAAAGGAGTAAGTAATGAGCGCATTAGAAATAGCAGCTTTTTTAATCTCACTGGTAGCGGTAACGCTAGGTGCATTAGGTATGAGATTTGCCTGGCCATGGTGGGTTACTGGATCAGTTTTATACGGAGCTCTTTTCTACCAATCTGAGTACTACGCCAGTGCGCTTCTGCAACTAGTTTTCATAGCTGCGGCGATCTGGGGATGGATTGGTTGGGGTAAAGAGGGAGCAAAGCCAAGGTACAGTAAAAATAATGAGCGAATAATAATCGCTACAGTTTTAATTCTAGCTACCTTAATTTTGTACCCAGTACTGATTGATATTGGTGCAACATCATCTTTGATTGAAGCATTTGGATTTACTGGAAGCGTGATCGCGCAGGTATTAATGGTGCTACAAAGATTTGAAGCATGGCCGTTGTGGCTAGTGGTGGATCTGGCTTATACCTATCAGTACTTTAAAGGTGAGCTATATCTAACCTCAGCTTTGTACTTAATTTTTTCAGTCATTGCCGTATTTGGCTGGGTACGTTGGCAGAAAGAGTCAAAGGTAAATGCAGTACCAAACTTTATTAAGTAATCTGGCGAAGGTTAAGCACGGAGATTTAATTGCAATTGATGGACCGGCTGGCTCTGGTAAATCCACTCTTGCCAGATCTCTTGTAAAGGATTTGCCCAACTCGGTAATCATCGCAGTTGATGATTTATATGATGGCTGGGCGGATGCATTCACACCCAGATTAACCGCCAGAGTAATTGAACAAGTGCTTTTGCCAATCTCAAAAAATCAGGAGTTTAGATATGATATTTATGATTGGCATAAGGCAAAGTTTGTTAAATCTAATGTAGTTCCACGAGACCAGATTTACATCCTGGAAGGGGTCTGTGCTGGACACCAGCAATTTCGCGGATTTATTGATCTATTGATCTGGCTAAATGTCTCAGATGAGATTGGATTAAAACGTGTTTTAGATAGAGATGGAGATCTGATTCGCGATCAAATGATCCAGTTCCAGCAGGCACAAAGAAGCCACTTTGCCCAAGATTTAACTGAAGCTGCAGCGGATTATAAATTTGATGGCGTGCCGAAAACTAACCTTTAGCTTAAATTACCTAATATTTGCAGGTGGCTGATCTAACTGGTGAATTAATCGATAATCGGTATTTGCTACAACGCAGCTTAGCCGCCGGTGGCATGGCAAGTATTTACGCCGCTTTAGATACTCGGTTAGATCGCCAAGTAGCGGTCAAAATAATGCACCCCCACTTAGCAAATGATGAAGCATTTGTATCTAGATTTATTAAAGAGGCAAAGGCAACAGCTGCGCTATCTCATCCAAATATTGTTTCAATTCAAGATCAGGGATGGAATGAGGGTGGCGTTCCGGCAGTTTTTATCGTGATGGAGCTAGTTGAAGGCAGCACTTTGCGCGATTTAATCAATGAGCAAGCACCAGTAAGTATTGAGAGTTTATTTCGATATTTAAGTCCAGTAGTTTCAGCGCTTGCTGCAGCACATCAAATTGGAATTGTTCATCGTGATATCAAACCTGAAAATATTTTAATCTCCCATGATGGCAGAGTTAAGGTAGCGGATTTTGGTTTGGCGGTAGGTGCGGTAATTGGTCAAACCTTAACCGCTGAATCAAGTGTGGTACTTGGCAGCGTTTCATATCTATCCCCAGAACAGGTCCAACGTGGTGTTGCTGATGCTCGCAGTGATATCTATGCATTGGGGATTGTTATTTTCGAGATGTTGACTGGCAAGAAACCATATGATGGTCAAACTCCAATTCAAATTGCATACAAACATGTAAATGAGCGCATTCCAAATCTGCGTGAGATAAATCCAAATACTCCGCAAGAGGTTGCTGATCTAATTTATGCAGCCACTGCTCCCAACCCAGATGATCGTCCCAAAGATGCCCAGGAGTTTCTGAGCCAATTAAGAGGGATTGAGGTAAAGATTGATCCAAAACGTAGGCAGATGAGTTTAGAGCTTGATCTGCCACCAATAAAAAGTAGTGTTTTGAATAAGGCAA
Organism: Bifidobacterium breve; assembly: GCA_945883755.1. Lineage (GTDB taxonomy): Bacteria > Actinomycetota > Actinomycetes > Nanopelagicales > Nanopelagicaceae > Nanopelagicus. The sequence goes on from CAMCXX010000005.1 coordinate 47,396, forward strand.
ATAAAAGAGCGAAGGTTAAGGTTGGATCAGCTTTAGCAGGATTAAAAGAGAAGACATCTCAGATCATTACTTTAAAAGGTAACACTCAGCAGTTGGAAGGAGCGCCGGCGGTGGTTACAAAAACTCGCAAAACATCACGCCGAGTCAAACGTAATCGAGCTATTGCGTTAGTACTTCTTCTATCTCTCATCTTCGGTGGCTACACATTATTTAACGCCGGCCGAGTTACGGTGCCATCTCTTGCTGGCATGAGCCAAAAGGAGGCGGCGGCGGCTGTTGCAGAGATTGGCTTAAGCGCGGAGATTGGTGAGGAGATATTTAGTGAGGATATTCCAGCTGGCCGGGTGATCTCATCAACTCCGGCAGGAGGAGGCAAGATCGCTCAAGCAGGCATAGTTAAGTTAATAATTTCTAAAGGTAAAGAGCGAATTCTTATTCCAAATCTAATTGAGTTAACACCTGATATTGCTACACAACAATTAGCAGATCTTGGCTTAAGGGTTGGTGAAATCTTTGAGGTATTTTCAGCACAAATCAAAAAGGGTTTCGTCGCAAAAATTGAACCAGCAGTTGGCGCAGAGGTTAAGCCAAACTCGATAGTTAATCTCTTTGTCAGTAAAGGAAATGAACAGGTACCGCTTGCATCTTATGTTGGCCTCGGCGGGGAGCAAGCATTAAGTGAGTTAACGCAAGCTGGCTTTGATGTATCACCTACCTACAAATTCAGCGACACTGTATTAACCGGATTGGTGATCTCTCAGACACCTGAAAGTGCCCCGCTGGTAGATAAAGGCAGTGAGATTACTTTAGATATTTCTAAAGGACCAGAGTTTGTATTTATTCCAAATGTAATCTCAAAGAGTTCAAATCAAGCCACATTGGATTTAGAGAACAATGGATTAAAGGTTGTTGTGAAAGGCAGAGGAGATAAAGTAATTAGCATCTCACCAAAACAAGGATCCAAAGTAAAGGTTGGATCTACTGTGACAATCTCACTAGGTTAGGTGCAGTAGGCTCTCCAAATGCTTACACCCCGAATCGGTGCACATGTGCCGACATCTGGTGGCATGGCAACTCGATCAATTGAGTATGCATTAACAATTAAGGCTGAAGCGATTCAAGTATTTGCATCTAGTCCAAGAACTTGGGCAACCTCCGCCCCAAACCCAGCAATGGATGAGGCCTTCAAAACTAAGACAGCTGAACACAACATTGAGCCATATGTTCATGCCTCATTTCTGATTAATTTAGGATCCCCTACTACTTCCACATATGAAAACTCGCTAGCGGCAACCGCTTACTCATTAAAGCGTGGTCGCGAGATTGGCGCTAAAGGTGTTGTTGTCCACACCGGCTCTGCCGTAGATGAATCACATATTGATCAAGCTTGGAAACAGATTCATGAGGGCGTGATGCCTATTCTAAATAATTTAACTGATGAAGATCCATGGTTATTACTAGAACCAACCGCTGGGCAAGGTCAATCTTTAGTTAAAAAATTAGATGATCTAACAAAGTACTTTGATGCACTTGAATGGCACCCAAAGGTTGGTGTTTGTCTAGATACCTGCCATGTCTTTGCCGCTGGTCATGATATTAAAAAGGTGGGAGGCATGACGCAGACATTGGATTTATTGGTGAAGATTGCCGGAGTTGAACGAATTCAACTAATTCATGCCAATGATTCGATGGATATCTGCGGAAATTTAAAGGATCGTCACCAAAATATTGGTAAAGGTGAGATCGGCAGTAAACCATTTGCTGAATTACTATCCCATCCAGCAATTAAAAACGCTCCCCTAATTTTAGAAACACCAGGTGCAGAAGCTGAGCATGGTAGCGAGGTTGCCTTGTTGAAAAAATACAGAGGTAAAAAGTGATTACTAGAAACCTGCTTTACCTTGCGATGCTAGCCACAGCTGCGGTTTGGGGTGGCTCCTTTGTACTAATGAAGGATGCGATTGTTCAGCAGGATGTGTACTCATTTTTATCAACTAGATTTATTGTGGCTGCACTCTTAATGATCGCTTATAGGCCAACTGTTTTTCACGGTTTAAGCTCTAGATTTATCAAGCACGGAGTTTTGGCAGGAGTTCTGCTCAGTGGAGGATACATATTTCAAACCCTAGGCTTGGCCAAAACTACAGTTTCTAACACTGGATTTATCACCGGTATGTACCTGGTTTTCACACCCTTAATCTCACTGGTGATTTTAAAACGTAAAGTTTTGATTGTTCAATGGCTTGCAGTTGCCATTGCCATGATTGGTTTAATTCTTATCACTTACAACGGAATTTCAATCGGAACAGGTGAGATCCTGGTCTTAATCTCTGCCTTAGCCTTTGGCGCTCATTTTGTAGCCCTGGGTGAGTGGAGTAATGGTAAAAATACCTACGCTCTAACCTTGATCCAGATTTTAACAGTCAGCGCTATCGCAACAGTTTGTGCATTTATTAATGGCTTTGAAATACCGCCATCGGCGAGTGTCTGGCAAGCAATTGCCTTTACCGCAGTATTTGCCACTTTCTTAGCATTCTTAGTTCAAACCAAGGCGCAATCAGTAATGAGTGCAACTGCGGCTAGTGTTCTTTTAGCGATGGAGACGCCATTTGCAGTAGTTCTAGGAGTTTTGATTCTAAATGAACCATTAACAATTCGAATCGCAGTTGGCGGCGCCATGGTGATGTTTGCTATGGGAGTTGTAATCTGGAGTGATAAGAAGAAGGCTCCTTAGTTATACCCGCAGTACTTGTATTCTTCCAGAATTATTGCAGTGCACCTTCGTGGTTTAGTAACCACTCCTTTATCTCAACCCCATAACCATAATTTCCCAACGCCCCGCCGCTTTTCACAATTCGATGGCATGGAATAATCGGTGCAATTAAATTATTTCCACAAGCTGTGCCAGCTGCTCTAACCGCATCAGCTGAGCCAGCTCGTTTTGCAAGTTCGGCATAACTCCAGGTTTTTCCAGCCGGTATTTTTCGCATCGCCTTCCAAGCATTTTGCGAGAATTTGCCACCTGGCTGCCGCACACTTATGCCATTTAATGCAAGCAAATCACCATCAAAGTAATCAGTGATTAAGTCGGAGATAATTGGAATTGATTTGATTTGTTTAATCTCTATCTTGGCATCAGATGGATCAAATCGATCAATTAAACTCTTAAAACTTTTAAATCCCGCCCCTAGCAATACCTGTTCATCCGCTATTAGAAATAGATTTCCAATGGGGGTTTTATGAGTGGTGGCTGAGAACACGCTTACAACTGTAAACCTGAATTTGCTGAAAGGGAATACTTACTTTTTGCGATCCCGTAACATTTCAGCAACTAAAAAGGCGAGTTCAAGTGATTGGGTATGGTTTAGCCGAGGATCGCAGGCGCTCTCATATCTTGAGGCAAGATCTTCATGGGAGATCTGATCTCCGCCGCCGACGCACTCAGTTACATCATCACCAGTTAATTCAATATGAATCCCGCCAGGGTGGGTTCCTAAGCTCTTGTGTACCTCAAAAAATCCACGAACCTCATCTAGGACATCATCAAACTTACGGGTTTTATACCCGCTCGGTGCCTCGTAGGTGTTGCCATGCATTGGATCGCAAACCCAAAGAACTATGGCACCAGATTTATTTACCGTTTCAATTAAGGCCGGTAACTTCTCTCTAATTAAACCAGCACCCATTCGAGTAATAAAGGTCAATCGGCCAGCCTCATTATCTGGATTTAATTTAGCAATAATCGCTAGTACATCCTCGGGTGTGCTCTTTGGCCCAAGCTTTACACCAATTGGGTTATGAATCTTTTGTGCAAAATCCATATGTGCACCATCTAATTGTCGAGTTCGCTCACCAATCCATACGAAGTGTGCTGATACATCGTAAGGATTATCGGTTCGCGAATCGATTCTGGTTAATGCTTTTTCATATTCGAGTATTAACGCCTCATGGCTTGAGTAAAAATCAACAGATTTAAATGATTCAGGATCAACGCCAGCTGACTCCATAAATTGAAGCGCCCGGCCAATCTCATTCGCCATCTCCTCATAGCGTGCACTAAATCTGGCATCTGCTGCAAAACCTCGGTTCCAGGTATGAACCTGTCGAAGATCTGCAAAACCTCCTTGAGTAAATGCTCGAACTAAATTTAAGGTGGCAGATGAGGTGTTGTATACCCGCACTAAACGTTTTGGATCAGGAGTTCTAGATTTTGTTGTGAACTCTAAATCATTTACCGCATCTCCGCGGTAGGCAGGAAGGGTTACACCCTCGCGGGTTTCATTATCATTGCTGCGCGGCTTGGCAAATTGGCCAGCCATTCGGCCTACTTTAATTACTGGCAGAGATGAGAAGTACTGAAGCACCGCTGCCATCTGCAAAATTGTTTTGATTCGATTGCGAATTGAATCAGCGGTAGCGCCGGCAAAAGTCTCAGCACAATCTCCACCTTGCAACCAAAATGCATTTCCCTTTGCCGCCTGTGCAATCTTTGCCTTGAGGTTGTCACACTCACCGGCAAAAACTAAGGGTGGAAATGATTCCAGCTCTGCAACCGCCTCTTTTACAGCAGCAGCATCTGGCCAGGTTGGTTGCTGGGCCGCAGTTAGGCCCGGAGTAAAAATCTGATCACTCTTCATAGTTAAATTCTAGGGAATGTTAATTAACTGCCGTGGGCAATTAATTATCAACCAAAGAAGATCTCCGCCTCTTTGTATAACGCTGGATCAACCGTCTTCAACTTCTCTGTTGCAGAGGCCAATGGAACCCGTTCAATCTTTGTGCCATGCAACGCCACCATCTTGCCCCAATCACCCTCATGGGCGGCGGTAATTGCATGCAATCCAAATCTAGTTGCAAGGACTCGGTCAAAGGCGGTTGGAGTTCCACCTCTTTGGATATGACCTAGTACTGAGGTTCTCGCCTCTTTACCGGTTTTTGTTTCAATCTGTTTTGCTAACCACTCGCCAATTCCAGATAACTTAACATGACCAAATGCATCAAGTGTTTGATCCTTAGTTACTAGGTCACCCTCTTGTGGGATGGCACCCTCTGCGATCACAATAATTGGCGCATAGCTTTGTTCAAATCTTGTCTCAACCCATTTACAAACTTGATCTACCGAGAACTTAACCTCAGGAATCAAAATACAAGATGCACCGCCAGCTAAACCTGAGTGCAACGCAATCCAACCTGCATGCCGACCCATTACCTCAACAATTAATGCTCGGTGATGTGATTCAGCTGTTGTATGCAGGCGATCAATCGCTTCAACTGCAATATTTACTGCGGTGTCAAAACCAAATGTGTAATCAGTGTTGTTTAAATCATTATCAATTGTCTTTGGAACACCAATTACCTTGACGCCTAGTGAATCTAACTTTGTAGCAACACCTAATGTGTCCTCGCCACCAATTGCAATCAGCGCATCCACACCCATTTTTTCAAGATTTGCTTTAATTTTTTCGACGCCACCCTCGATCTTAAATGGATTGGTGCGAGATGATCCAAGAATGGTTCCACCCTTTGGCAAAATTCCACGGGTTGCCGGAATATCTAACGGCATAGTTAGACCTTCAAGCGGACCACGCCAACCATCCCGGAAGCCAATAAACTCGTAGCCATACTCTTTAACGCCTTTGCGCACAACGGCACGGATAACTGCATTTAATCCTGGGCAATCACCACCACCAGTTAAAACTCCGAAACGCATTAAATACTCCTACTCATTTCCATTTGAGGTAAATATCGGTTAATCAAATAGAGTTGGCCAATTATGAAGGCTAAGTCTACTCTGCTTTTTATAACCGATTTGTACTCAACCCAGATCTGGCTTGCTTGATGAAAAATGCCCGAGTGGCCAAAGTTAAAAATGGCATAGCGCCCAAAAAATGTCTCACCTGTGGCCTGGAGTTCGAATGGCGAAAAAAATGGCGCAAGGATTGGGATCAGGTTAAGTACTGCTCTGAGCGTTGTCGGCGAGCATGAACCGAATCATCTATGTCCCACATGATCTACTTAATAAGAATTTTGGTGCGCTAAAAAAAGCTGATAAGAAAAATGATTTGATTGTTTTGATCGAAAGTGCGCAAACGATAAACAGTAAGAGATGGCACAGCCAGCGGTTGCAATTTATTATCTCCAGCGCCCGTCACTTTGCCCAAGAGTTAACTGATTCTGGCTTTAATGTAATTTACCAAAAAAGTGCCACCACAATCCAAGGTTTAACGCAGATCGGCAAGCAGCATAAGATCAATAAGTTTCTAACCACATATCCAACTAGCTTTAGACGATTAGAGAGCTTTAAAGATTTTTCAATTGAGTTTGTTGATAATGATTTCTTTATCACGCCAATAAGTGAATTTACCGATTGGGCTAAATCACAAAAGAGTTTCAAAATGGAAGGGTTTTATCGCCAGCAACGGGTAAAGCTAAATGTCTTAATGGAAGGTAAGGATCCACTGGGGGGTGAGTGGAATTACGACCATGAAAATCGAAACCCAGTTCCGAAGGGTTATAAATCTCATGAATTAGTTGAGTTTAAATTTGATGAGATAGATAACCAGGTTGCGCAGGAGATTTCGCAGCTAACAACTTGGGGCGAAGGTCAAAATAAGTACTGGGCAACCACTAGAAAGCAAGCGTTAAAGCGGTTGGATGAGTTTTTAAAGTACAACTTTAAAGAGTTTGGTGCATATGAAGATGCGATGCCAATTGATAATTGGTCGGTTAATCACTCAGTAATCTCCCCCTACCTAAATAATGGGCTGCTCCATCCGCTAGAGGTGGTAGATGCCGCACTAAAAAAGTTTGAGAGTGGTGAGATACCAATCGCTTCCTGCGAGGGATTTATTAGACAAATTATTGGTTGGCGCGAGTATGTAAATGGTATGTACTGGTTTCTAGGCAGTGAATATCAATATGAGAATCAATTAGCTGCCAAACGAGATCTGCTGCCCTTATTTGATGATCCAAGTAAAACTAAGATGAATTGCCTTGCCACCATTGTTACAGATATCCAGGAGCGGGCCTGGACTCATCACATACCTCGCTTAATGGTCTTATCTAATCTGGCAAATTTAACAGGAGTTGAACCAATCCAGTTTTTAGATTGGATGCGCCGAGTTTTTATTGATGCCACAGATTGGGTTATGGTGCCAAATATCATTGGCATGGGGCTTCACGCCGATGGCGGAGTGATGATGACTAAGCCGTATATCTCCGGTGGTTCTTATATTTCAAAGATGGGCCAGTACTGCAAGGGTTGTGCTTATGATCCAAAGATTCGAGTTGGTGAAAAAGCTTGTCCATTTACCACCTTGTACTGGAATTACCTCGATGAACATCAGGATAAATTCAAAAAAAATCACCGAATGTTTCAACAATTAAATGGTTTAAAACGCTTAAATGATTTAGGTGAGGTCAGAAAGCAAGCTAGCCTCTTCTTGAAGCAATTAAGTGCAGGAGAAATTTAAGATAATCTGCACCTTGTGAGTTTAAAACCGGAGATTATCCAATACCTAGCCCAGCGTGCAGCCCTAAATCTGCCAGCACTATGGGCAGCTCCGATCGCCACTCATCGTGCAAACTCTCAATTAAATGTTGCTCTAAATCAGCCACTTATGGATATTTACAGTGTTGATCATAAGAGCATTGCTGGTCCTAGTAGTGATCTACTTATTCGCATCTACCGGCCAAATGATAAATCGGATTTACCAGCACTTGTTTTCTTTCATGGCGGAGGTTGGGTTCTTAATTTTTTAGATATTTACGAGCCAGCGCTACGAAAGCTGAGCAATTTAGCGGAGATAGTAATTATCGCCGTGCAATACCAAAAAGCACCTGAGTGCCCATTTCCTACTCCATTTGATGATTGTTATGCCACGCTAAATTGGGTAGTAACAAATGCACAGCAATTAGGAGTTGATAAAGCCGCCATTGGTGTTGGTGGCGATAGCGCGGGCGGAAACCTGGCCGCAGCGGTTGCTTTAAAAAATCGAGATACCCAGCTAATAGATCTAGCTTTTCAATTGTTGATTTATCCTTGCAATGAGATCAGTATGAATTATGCAAGTGCGATTGATAATGCAGATAATTATGGACTTACTACTAAATCAATGCGATGGTTTTGGGAGCAATATCTACCAAATAGTGCAGATCACACCAATCCATACGCCGTTCCCGCACTAGCCTCCACTCATTCAATGCTGCCACCAAGTATTGTTCTGGCAGCGCAGTACGATCCACTAACTGATGATGCAAGAAATTATCATCAAAAATTATTAGATGATGGGGTTATGTCTTTTTACAAAGAGTATGCCGGGCAGATCCATGGCCTCTTTAACCTTGGCGGCGTAACGCCAGATGCAGATTTGATGTACTTAGATATTGCAACACAGATCAACTCCATACTTGGTCGGTCGAAAATTGGTCGGTCGAAAATTGGTCGGTCAAAAAATTGAGTAGAAAAGGCTGGTTTCAATTTGCCATCATCGGCTTTATTTGGGGAGTTCCATACCTATTCTTAAAGATTGCAGTAGAAGAGATACCGCCTGCGGTTGTGGTCTTTGGGCGAGTAGCAATTGGAGCCATGATTCTTTTGCCGATAGCAATTCATCGCAAAGTACTTAACCTACCCCGTAAGTACTGGCCATTTGTTTCGTTATACGCACTCACCGAGTTAATTGGACCCTGGTACTTAATTACCGCTGCTGAACGAGATATCACCTCGGGATTAGCTGGTTTATTGATTGCAACTGTTCCGATCTGGTCGGCAATCCTGGCATCATTCTTTGGTGATCACACCGTTTGGCACTCCGGTAGATTATTTGGATTAATTATTGGTTTCATCGGTGTAGTTGCAGTTGTTGGTATTGAATCAATTAGTGGTCGTCAGGATATTGTTGCAATCGGGATGGTTATCTTGGCAGCGATTGGCTATGCGTATGCAATTAATATGGTGATGCGCCGAATTCCTGAAGTTTCTGGCTTGGGATTAAATACCTGGGCGATGATTATTGCCTCTATTGCATTTCTTCCATTCGCAATTTTCGGCTGGCCAGCTGAGCAACCTTCACTAGAGGCGATTGGTTCAGTAGTTGTACTAGGTGTGCTTTGTACAGCGGTTGCATTTATTATCTTCTTCAAATTAATAGCAGAGATTGGCCCACCACGAGCCTCATTTGTTACCTATATCAGTACCGCAGTTGCAGTAGTTCTTGGAGTTTTGATTCTAAGTGAACCATTCACCTTAGGTATTGCGATTGGATTGCCATTGGTACTAGTTGGTTCATACTTTGCTAGTCGGAAGGTGAATCGGTAAATCCCAACCTAGCTAGCATCTTTGGATCCTTCTGCCACTCCTTTGAAACCTTTACATGTATTTGAAGAAATACCTGTGTGCCTACTAAATTCTCAATTGATTTTCTAGCTAAGGTTCCAATTGCCTTTAACCGAGAGCCTTGTGGCCCAATGATTATTCCCTTTTGACTATCTCGTTCAACATGCAAGGTAGCGCTAACATCATAAATGCTACCGCCACTTCGCTCGCCCATCTCTTCAATAGTCACCATTACCGAATGTGGCAGCTCTTCATATAGCTCTTCAATCGCCGCCTCGCGAATTAGATCAGCAAACATTAACTCTTGTGCCTGATCTGTTGTGATCTCATCTGGATAGAGCTGTGGCGAAAGTGGCAACTCCTTTGAGATTAAATCCAGAATTAAATCCGTTTGTTCAAGATTCTTCGCCGAGATTGGAATAATCTCTGCCTTCTGTAATCCCACCTTTTTTGTGAACTCACCCACTGCTACTAACTTCGCTGCTAGATCTGACTTACTGAGTTTATCTACCTTTGTTACTGCAATAAATGTTGGAGTTCGATCATTTAATTGAGCTGCTATGTACTCATCTCCTGCGCCAATTGTTTCATCAGCTGGTAGGCACAAAACTACAGCATCTGTTGAGTTTATATTCTCATTGACCATCTGATTTAAGCGAGTACCAAGAGCTGTCTTTGGCTTATGCATGCCAGGTGTATCAACCACGATCATCTGAAACTCATCCCTGGTGATAATTCCGCGAATTGGATTTCGAGTGGTGTTTGGATGATGAGAGGTAATTACGATCTTGCTACCAACTAGAGCGTTTACAAGGGTTGATTTACCAACATTTGGTCGGCCAACAATGGCGACAAAACCCGCTCTAAAATTACTCATCGCCTAATTCTCTCACCTTAAATGCAGTGGCATCACCATCTCTAGAATCTCATCAACACTTGTTGCAATCTCAGCCACTCGCTCAGCGATTAATCGATGACAACCATCACTAAGTGGTGATGTGATTGGTCCAGGCACCGCAAAAACTGGCCTCAGGATCTCCGCTGCATCCCTTGCTGTTCTAATCGAGCCACTGACATAAGCTGCTTCAACTACCACCGTAGCTTTTGAAATTGCTGCGATCAATCGATTGCGAACTAAGAATCGAAAGGGCTGTGATCTAATGTTTGGCATTACCTCACTAATCAACAGACCGCGCTCACATATCTTTTCAAATAAATCGATATTCTCTTTTGGATAAAGATGATTAAAGCCACCAGCAAGTACTGACATGGTTACTCCATTATTTGTAACCGCACTTAGATGAGCAGTGGTATCTATCCCGTAGGCGCCACCACTTACGATGCAATAGCCAGAATTGATAAAACTTTCTGCAATCTGCCTAGTTATCTCAACTCCATAGTTTGAAGGCTGCCTGGAGCCAACTATTGAGATTGAACTTGAGATATCAAATAATGCTTTGCGATCACCCTTAATCAATAAGCCAATTGGCGGCATTGAAAGATCATCCAGTGAGGCTGGCCAATCTAGGTCGACCGGTGTTATGAACTCACACTTTGAAGCTGATAACTCTTCTCGTAGGCGATTTAAATTTAGCGACAATAAATCATTTTGAAGCCAATTTAAATCTTTATGTCTTTGGTATCTGACTCCATCCAAGATTGCCTCATACACATCTTGGGCGCCCCGAGTAGCGATCTCCTGGGCCCAAAATGAATCACCAGGTGATATTGCAGTGAATAACTTTAATCTTGCCTCAGTCTCTGTGATCACTTGGCAAAGTTAGCCAGCCCATAGATAAATCTTTAAAGATCAGTACAGCCTGTGTATCAATTACCTTTGTTAATAATCTCGGCAATATTTGAAAAGGATTTACGATGAATCGGCAGTACACCCAGCGTATTGATGGCATCGGTATGTGTTTTAGTTATGTACCCCTTATGGCCAGCTAAACCATAGCCAGGGTACTTTTTATCTAACTCAATCATGATCCGATCTCGAGTGACCTTAGCCAAGATAGAGGCGGCACTAATGGAGATTGCGACCTGATCGCCTTTCCACACCGCTAAATTTGGAGTTAACAAACCTGGTATTGCATATCCATCAGTTAATACA